>CALYRM010000001.1 GCA_945482995.1 uncultured Clostridia bacterium
CCGAATATATTTTAAGCGGAAAACTTTTTTGCGGCAACTGCGGAACGTTGATGACCGCCGAAGGCGGTACGAGCCAAACGGGCAGACAATATCATTATTATAAATGTTTTACCCGTAAGAGAAATAAGGGACAATGCAAAAAGAACAGCGTAAGCAAGCAATACATAGAAGATTTAGTCTTTGAAAAGACGGTAGATTACATTTTAAGCCCAGACGTAATCGATACGATCGCACGAAGCGTAACCGACAATTTCAATCAAGGATTAGAAAAGTCCAATGCTTTGATTCTGCTTGAAAAAGAACTTGCCAATGTGGAACAGGCTCTGAACGGCTTTTTGTCTGCTATCGCCGCAGGTATCGTAACGAAGTCTACGAAAGAGCGTATGCTCTCACTGGAAGCGCAGAAAGAAGAATTGGAAAACAAAATCGAGTTGGAAAAGCAACGGAATATACCGCCGTTAAAATACGAAACCGTACGCGCTTTTCTTACCTATTTTGCAAATAAAGAGTACAAGTCGGACGAAGAAAAGAACGAGTTTTTCAATTCGTTTATCTATCGTGTGGTTTTGTTTGACGATTATATCTACATTTTCTACAACACTTCGCCCGAATATCCGACAAAAGTAAAGTTGGAAAAAGAAGAATTAAACGCTTTGCGCGGTCGAGTCGTTGCATTCTGCGATTTTTCCGTACAAGTCTTTGATAATGCTTTTGATTTTTCCGTGTTTTTTCAAGGCGATCATAACGCCGTCTTTAAGATAACGAAACCCTAAAAGGTCGGGGCTTGCGCCCATTTGTAGAAGCATGTTAGAAACACGCTCGTTTAGTTTGACGATCTCATAATCCATATATTATTATTTCCTATTTTTTTATTATATTTGCATCTTGATATTCGCGTGTGTTACTACACCACGCGTATCGACTGTTTTATTCGAATGGTTCGATTTATGAATCATCGGAAAAATCAAGATAAATATAGTATATCACAAAAATTGACATAAATCAACAGTATTTTTTACAAAAAACGAGACGAATCGTGCCGAATTTTAGAAAAAACCAAGTAAAAGAGAAAAGAATAATGTAATTTATATAATAATAACTTGACAAATATGGAATTTATATGAGTATTTTTGCGTAAAAATCGATTTACATCGACCATATTCCGAGAAATCGAGTAAATCGTTAATAAAAAGAAGGACTTAAAAACGAGTAATTCGATAAGCGAAACGGCTTCGATTATTATCCGAAAACCAATTTAATCGCTATATCTATTTTTATAAAGACAAAGCGGCTAATTCGCCGTTAAATTTTGACGAAAGCCGCTTTTTATACCGGTTTAGATCCTTCGTATTCGGTCAGTATGACGCGGATAAAAAATCTATATTTTTTTTATTGAATAAATCGGATTTTATTTTTAAATAAATATCTCTATAATTTATTTTATTTTTTTTTACGATTTTTTATTCGCAGAAAAATCTTCCTTATATATCGGGAACGGACGCTATTTATCTTCGGCGAGTTCGTCGTCGTAATTTTACTTTGCGTTTTCCATTCGAATTACTCTCCCCCACGGGGGCGTGCGTTTTTTGTTATTCAAAAGCCATAATACGGGTACTCCTAACGCAATGCTCTCGTCGGGATACTTGCTTGCTCCGTCGGTTATTACTATAATACAAGTCAAATCGCCCTCAAACTTTTCTTTCGCTTTTTCAAATACGGCGGTAAAATTCGTTCCGCCTAAACCTATCGGTTTTTGCTTCGAAACGTCCGATAAGTTTTCGAACGGCGCGGGATCGCTGACGACGAAATCGAAATATGAAATCCAGCCGTTGAATTTGTCGTTAAACTGGTCTATAGCGCCTTTTATTTCGTTCAAAGCAAGCGACAATTCTTTATTATTAATACTGCCCGAAGCGTCTACCGCGATATAAACGTTTTCTATTTTGTCAACCGCGTCGTTGAAGTCGGGAAGAAAAAAGTCGCTTTCCGAAAAACGTTTGTCGGGCGGAGAAAACGAGTAGTCGTTTACTTCTTTTTGAATAAAATCGTTCAGCGCGGATTTCCAATCTATAGGCGGATTTTGTACTTGTTCAACGATTCTTTGCGCCATATTCGGAATAGAACCGAAGCGGTCGGTATCTTTTAGTTCGAGATAAACTTCGTACACGCGTTGTTTTATTCGCAATTCGTTATACGTCGGATTTTCGAGAGTTCCCCACTTCGAATGGTCGTCGAAAAAGCCGTCCGCGTATATATCGGGAACGCCGTCCGAAGAACCGACTACGGTTTCGTCCTTGTTATCTTCTGATATTCTATCGTTCGATAAAGCGGAATTCTTATCGCCGTTCGGCGGGTTTTTTCCGTCTTCGGATAGATTTTTTCTATCGTTTCCGCCGCTTCTTTTTTCGGATTCTTCGCATTCGCTCCCTTTGGATTTGCTTGAGTTTACGTCAACGTGGTCGACGATCATATCGTATACTTGTTCGGCTGTATACAAACGCCCTTCTTTTCCGTTCGGAGCGTAGTGCATGACTTCGGAACCGTCCACGTCAAGTTCGGGAACTCCGAGTTCGTCCAAAATTATACTGTTGACCACTACGTCTGCCGCGATATTGTATAAAAAGTTATCGTAACCGTTCGATCTGAAACAATGCCCCGCAACGACGTGCATAATTTCGTGCATAATAATGAAACTCAATTCTTCGGTATTCAGTCTGTCCGAAAATTTTTCACCGAAATAAATCGTTTTACCGTCGGTACAAGCCGTTTCGCAATCGGTATCGATTGCAAGGTCGAGTTTTGAACAAAGCAAACCGAAAAAAGGATGTTCGGATAACATCTTCATTTTTACGATCGATATTTTTTTTGCCAACGCAATATCCTTTTGAGCGCGTTCGAGAGAGTTCATAACTAACCGAAGAAATAACGAGAATGGGTTTTTAACCAATCCGAAACGGATCTTCTCATAAGTATATTTTTATCCTTATACGCGAGTTCTTTGAAGAACGACGCAGTTATATCGGGTTGAAACCTTTTTGAATATTCTATACAGTTTTCCAAGCCGTTTTCGTCGTAACGATGCGAGGTTATATAGTGAAGCATAAGTTGAACGGTTGCGTACAGTCCGTCTGTCGTTTTCGGTACTACGGTAGCCCTTCCTTTTACTATATCGTCTATATCGGGGACGAAAGCGTTGGTTTTGCACCAAGCGACGAATTCGGTTGCGATGCCGCTACCGACCAAACCCGCGATTAACGGGAAACAGCGTTCGAGATCTGAAAAATTGCCTGCCGAAAGAATATTCGAAACCATTTCCCACGAACGAGGAGTCGCGAAAGCAACGTCGTCGTTCGAAGCGTCGAAATTGGTCAACAAGTCGCGGCGTTTACTCAAAAATTCCACCACTCTATAATCTATATTCTTGCTTTTAGCCCATTTTTGCCAACTTACGAAGTCCGACTCTACCACGAAATGACACAGACGGTTCGCAAGGGCTTTCGGCATTTTGTACGCCACCGAGCGGTCAGTGGTACGGTTACCTGCGCAAATAACGTAGCAGTTGTCGGGTAATTTATGTTCGCCGATTACTCTGTCGAGCGTAATTTGATACGCCGCAGACTGCACGGAAGGAGGCGCTGCCGATATTTCGTCGAGAAACAAGAAATTAACGACGTCCGACGACGGATCCATATCGAATAGTTTAGGTTTCAGCCAAATCGCAAACGATTTCGTTACGTCCGCAACGGGGATTCCGCGAAGGTCTATCGGATTGAACAGCAAAAGACGCACGTCTACCACGCGAGTATTTTTGCGTGTTTTTTGAGAAACGCGGTCGGCTATCGCCCTAACTGCCTGAGATTTTCCTACGCCCGGCATACCCCACAACATTATAGCGGGCAGATCTTTGAACGGAACGGAATTGTCTAACGCGTTCACGAGTAAATCGCTTATCGAATCGACAATTCCAGAAACCGATAACGAGCATAAATTTGAATTATCAATCGGTATTTGTTGTTTAGTCATCGTCGTAAACTCCTAATTCTGTTTCGATTTGTTCGAGTTTTTCGGTCAGCATAGTAATTCTTTCGTCGATATTTTCGCCTTCGGTCAATTCTTCGTTCGCTTGTTTGATATTGCGTTCGAGACGCAACTCTTTTTTGCGGACTTCTGTCAAAACGTCGGTTAGATTCGATAAATATCTATCGATTTGTTTCGCGACCTCGACGTTAGAATACGGCGCGCCCTTATCGTTGTATAATCCGAAAGATTTTTCGTAGTTCGCTTTTAGATAGAATATCGGGTAATCTTTCGAACAAACGGTGGGAACGAGAATTTTGAAACCGAATATCTCGGATAGTTCAACGGGGTTTTCTCTTATTTTGTCTTGACTGCATTCGGCGATAATCTCATCTCCCAACTCTTTATACGAAAATTTTTCGCTTTTGTTTTTTATATACGAGCGATAGTCTTTTTCGAGAAGTTTGTATTGCTGTTTTGCGGTTTCGAGTTCTTTTTTATACGCTTCCAAATTTGCTTCCACGGCGTTTTTTCGAGATATTCCGTGCGTTTTCAAAAGTTTCATTCTCGAAAGTTCGTTGTACGTTTGCACTCGTTCTTTGATTTTCGGATTGCCTATCGCAAGAGCCTTTATATCTGCGTACTGCAAGACCAAACCGTCTACTTCGTCGCCGTCGCGTCTGTCGAGACTGCCCGATAAAAGTTGACTGATGAAGCGTTGCTTGCTTTCGAGTAACTGCCACGAATACGCGTCGAAACTTCCTTCGGTAACGTATCGATATATTTCGACGACGTGATTTTCGTTTCCTTGTCGTATCATTCTGCCTTCTCTTTGAATCATATCCGAAGGTCTCCAAGGCACGTCGAGATGATGAACGGCGAAAAGGTATTTTTGAACGTTAACGCCCGTACCGAGCATAGGCGTCGAACCTACGAGTACTTTCGTTTTACCGTTGTTCAAGGCGTCGGTAATGGTTTGTCGTTTTTTCGAACTCGATCCCGCGTCTTGAATAAAAGAAATCAAATATCGCGGAAGTCCCATTTTCGCAAGTTCGTCGGCAAGAGCGTCGTAGACGTTGAACGAGTCTTTCGGCGTCGATACGTCGCAAAAAACGAGTTGAGTTACCGAAGGTTCTTCTTCGTATATGCGATAAACTTGTTCGGCGCACGCCGTTATTTTAGTTTTCACGACGGGGTTCGCCGTCGGATCGACGAGTCGTATGTCGAGAGCCATTTTCCTTCCGTCAGTGGTTACTTTCAATAGATTGTCCGCTATCGGTTTGCGTTGAGTTTTATTGTTTTTATCTTTGTCTTTATCTTCTTTCGGCGCGGTTTTCTTGCGAATAACGTCGGTTCTTTCGGATAAAGACGAAAGGTACTTACGTTGTTCTCTCGACAACGGAACTTCGATAGTGTTACGCTTGATATTCGTAAACAGCGAATCGTCGTCTTCGACGTGAAAATCCGCCACCGACGATAAAATGTTGGAAAGTTCGGGTAAATTGTGAAATTTATTGAATCTTTCGACTATTCTGAAATTACACGAGTCGACGTCCATCTCGAAGTTTTCGGTTTTCTCTCCGAACATCAACGCCCACTTGTCGAAAGTATCTATTCCGTAGAACTTGAGTTCGAGCGGTTGTAGATACGTTTGCATAACGAATAAGTCTGTCAAACTGTTCGTTATCGGAGTACCCGTAGCGAAAACTATGCTCTTTGCTCCGTTCATACGAAGTAAATTAACCTTCGTCAGCATATCGTCGGCGATATGGCTCGTTCGACGAGTAAATCCGAGCAATTCGCTATCCGACGCTATCGTTACGTTTTTGAAATTATGCGCTTCGTCCACGAAAAGTGAAGTTATTCCCAAATCGTCGAAATAAATCGTTTGAGAACCCTTTTTCTTTTCTTCCGATATTTTATTGTCGAGTTCTACTATTTGAACCGATAAATCGCTCAAAAGTTTGCGATACCGTTTCGCTTTGTCGAGTGCGCTTATTTCTTTGAAAGTTTTTTCTAATTTCCGTCTTTTGTATTTCAAACTTACGGGAATGGATTTGAACGAATTGTACGATATGATTACGGCGTCGAAATCCCCGTCGCGAATTTTCGCCAAGGTCCGTTCTTTCGTTTTCGGCGAAGTGTTTTTGTGGTCTACGACGAAAACGTTAGAGTTCGGATATAAATATTCGAAGTCCTTTTGCCATTGTTCGATTATTGCGTTCGGGACGACGTACATATTCTTTTTACTCGTTCCGATTCTTCTCATTTCCATACCGCCTGCGATCATGACGTACGTTTTGCCCGTTCCGACCGAGTGCGACAATAAACACGACGACGTCAGAATAATACGAGCGATAGCCGAGCGTTGGTGCGGAAATAACGAAACGACGGGATTTATTCCGTCGAGTTTCAAAAAGTTACCGTCGAATTTACGCGCGGTAACGCAACCGTATTTTTCGAAATAGATTTTTTCGAGAAATCCTTTTCGAGCGGGATTGTCGAATATCCAGCCGCGAAATTCGGCTATCATTTGCCTTTGTCGTTCAATTCCCGCGAGAGTTCTCGCTTGGTTAAGTACGGGAGTTTCTATTCCGTTGATAATTCGTTTATCGAAAATTTTAATGGGCGTATTGTTTAGAGTTCTTTCGAAGATCTCTACGGCTGTCATACCGAGTACGTCGAAACGAGAGTTAATATCTCTCGCGCTGTAATTAACTTTCCAGCGTTTCAAAACGTCGTCGTAAGTTACGCCCGCCGCGATCTTTCGTATTTTCAAAAGATGAACCAAAAAATCGTTGTAAAATCTTGCGGGAATCCAGGGAGAACCTATAGTCGCGTATATTTTATCGCTTAAAACTCGCTCGGGCGAAATTGCCGCCAACGCGGATAGATTACGCGAAAAAACTTCGGGATAATCTTTTGCCGCTTCTTCGGCTTGCCTGTATTTCAGTATAACGTTACCCGACAAATATTCGTCGGCGGTTTCCCAACCTTTATAAAACAGCTTTCCGCAGGTTTTCGGATTTTGATAAATCGCGTTTTTACTTTCGAGATCCGCGATAACGACTCTCGGTTCTTTTTCGGTAAGCGCGGAAATATATTCGATATCCACTTTGCCGAGTTCTTCCAAACAAATGACGAGAGCGTCCGAAACGTCGGCAATTTTCGAGTGGTCTTTGACGAGTTCGGCGTAGGCGTTGACGTAATCGACGGGTAAAGTACGCGTTCTTCTTTTTTCTTTTTCTTTTTCTTCGTTGTCTTTGACGATTTCGCTTGCCGATTTATTGGATAAAAACGAATCGACGAGTTTTTGATATTGTTCGTCGGTCAACGCGTCCGAAAGTTCTTTTGCGTCTGATTCGACCTGTTTGCGAAGTTCGTCCGGAGAAAGTCGAGTTTCTACCGAATCGACAACGGAAAAAACGCCGTTTTGCGGTAGCGGCTCAAAATCGGGCTTGTCCGATTTATTATTTTCGTTTCGAACGGTTTCGTCTGTCATACCAGTGCTCCGAAAAAGGTCTTTTTAATAATATACGCGAATAATTGCGAAATTTCAACATAAGTATATAAAAACGGAGAAACAAATCTTATTATCGCAACGAGACTAAACGTCGTACGCTTTTACGATCATTAAAAAACGTCAATAACCGCAATAGCGTAAAATTTCGAGTTTTCGCACAAAAAAGAACGAACCCGAAAATCGAGTTCGTCTTTTATAACGCCGCAAGCGTCATGGAGCAGAAAAAATACGCCTGCGTGATTATTTTTGTTTTAACGATGAAATTATACGAAAAATACGGAATATTTTTCAAGCATAATTCGTATTTCTTCTATGCTTAACATACCCTTTCCTATTCCGCCGATTTCTAATAAGACGGAATGCCATACGAATTGACGCGGATTAGATTTAAATCGATTTCGTTACATAAGTCGGATTTTATTTTTCGGATACCATAACTAAAATAATTTCACGAACGATTTGTTTTTTATTCGTATATATTGATTTTATTTTGCAAAGTGGTATAATAGATTTTATGAGAAAGTTTTCTAAATATCTTATTATCGTTTGCGCGTTGCTTTTGACTCTTTGCGTGTTCGTAGGATGCGCTTATAATTTAGGCAATAACGTCAACGGCAATAATACTAACGCAAGCGACGTCATCAATCCGTCCGATGATTATGACGAACCTATTATCGACGATCGTCCGGGACAAGAAGAAGACGATCCGATCATTGACGATAGACAGGGGCAAGAAGAAGACGATCCGATAATTGACGATAGACAGGGGCAAGAAGAAGACGATCCGATAATCGAACCCGAGCCTACGCCCGAACCCGAACCTGAACCCGAACCTGCATTCGAAGATTACGGGCTGAACGTAATAACGATCAGTTTGTCGGAAGTTAACGTTTCGAAGGGCGGACGGTATACGTCTATGAAAGAAGTCGGTGCGTATTTGTATCTATATCACGAGTTACCTGTAAACTACGTTACGAAAAGCGCTTTCAAAAAGAGTAATTATACTTCGGAAAATAAGTTGAGCGTCGGAGGCGACCGTTTCGGAAATTACGAAGGTTTGTTGCCGAAAGGAAAATCGTATACCGAATGCGATATTAATTATCGCGGCGGAAAGAGAAATAAATACAGAATAGTATTCAGTTCTACCGATTGGACGATCTTCTATACCGACGATCATTACGATAGTTTTTCAATATTAAAATTTGTCAAATAGCGTATGAAAATCGATTTAGCGATATATAAAACGAAGAAACAACTCTTGGATTTGTTCGCCGACACCCTACCCGAGATGTACGGCAAAAATTACGACGCGCTTGCGGACGCGCTTACGGCGATCGAAGAACCTTTCGCTATAGAATTCGTGAATTCGGACAAATACGAGCAGAAAGATATGCTCGTTCAAATACTTACGGACGTAAAATCGTATAACGATAATTTGAACGTTACAATCGATTAAAAAATCTAACCGCTCGAAAAAAGCGGTTATTTTTTTGCGTATTTCGCGACTACCGCAAATACGCTTTATTTATTTTTCAAATCGTAGATCGCCGCTTCGATTCGTCCGATAAGATATTTATCCAAATATCCGAAATGATCTGCCACGTATTTTTTGCTACACTCGGACAGTTGCGATTTCGCACGTTCCAACGCGGTGTTCAACGCTTTTTTTTGCGCTTCTTCATTCCATAAATCCGTGCCTTTTACGTTGTCTACGTAGGTCTGATACGTTGCTTGTCCGATCGTACGCGAAAAATCGTTCGCGTTAATTTGCGGTACGATAGAATAATCGGATAAACGAATTTTTTGTTTATTTAAATCCGTTAATGATAACGAAAAAGACTCTTTTTTATGATATAATGCTTGTAACTACGTTATTTATGGAGAATTTCAAAAATGGAAAAAACCGAAGTAATGAAAATAATTTCAGACGAAACTTTAACGTACGCTCAACAAGTTTTGGCGTTGGCTCGTTTGGCAGAATCGTACGACGATACTCTCAAACGAAATCCGCTTTGGATTAAGGCGTTAAAAGAAGGGAAGGTTTGCGATTTGAACGAAGGACTCGCGCCCTATCGCCCGCGCTATATTTTGCCGGATTATTCGATTCTTTTGGAAAAAGGTTGCTCCTTTCTCGAAATAGAGAAACCGAAAAATCTTACCGAACTGTGTTTCGATTTATTGATTTTCTATAGACACGTTCCGTCTATTACGTCGTACCCCGTATATTTGGGGAACTTTACCGAATTGTTTATGCCGTTCGAAGACGAAGCCGATAATCCGTCTACGAAAGAAGTATTGCGACTTTTTTTGAAAAGTATCGATAAAACGCTTTGCGATTCGTTCGTTCACGCAAACGTAGGTCCGAATAGAAGCAAATTAACCGATATTATTTTGGATTTGACGAAAGAAATGCAACTTGCGGTTCCGAATATTACGTTGTTGTACGACGAGGACGTTACGCCGCGCGACCTGGCCATTCACGCCGTTGACGTTATGCTCGCCACTTCGAAACCGTCGTTTGCCAATCACAAAAAGTATTCGTCCGAACATTCGAATTGCCCATACGCCATCGCAAGTTGCTACAACGCGCTGAACGTAGGCGGGGGCGGATACACGTTACCGCGTTTACGTCTTTACAAAATCAGTACCGAAGCCAAAGACGCGGATGATTTTATGAATAACGTGTTGCCGCGTTACGTCGATTTAATCTTGGAAAATATCGATCAACGAATAAAATTTATAGTCGAAGAATCGAGTTTTTTCAAATCCTCCTTTTTGGTAAAAGAAGGGTTTGTCGAACGCGAAAAGTTTACGGGGATGGTCGGAGTCGTAGGAGTTGCCGAGTGCGTGAACAATTTGCTCGGAATCGAAAATAAAGCGTTTGGATTCGGTCATAACGAAAAAGCGGAAAAGCTCGCATATGAAATCCTATCGAAAATCGAAAAAATCGTCAACGAACACAAGGGTTTGTACTGTTCGAAATGCGACGATAAATACCAAATGCACGCGCAAGTCGGTATCGATACCGACGGTTTGGACGACGCTCCCGGTTGCAGAGTTCCCGTCGGATTCGAACCGCCGTTGTTCGAACATCTTACGCTCGAATCGACGCTTCACGGGTTTTTCCCGTGCGGCGTAGGCGATATATTCAAATTCGATCAAACTTGGTCAAAATCGAAGGACGCGGTTCTCGACGTAATCAACGGCGCGTTCCGCAAAGGTTTGAGATATTTTACCGCGTATAGCGAAGATAACGACGTCGTGAGAGTAACTGGATATCTCGTCAAAAAAAGCGAAATCGACAAATTGACGAACGGAGAACAGTCTATCAATAATTGTACGGTTTTCGGTAAGGGCGCAAAAGAAAAAGGCCGCGCGCTCGATCGTAAAGTATATGGAAAAAATTCCGATTAATCGATTAATAGATTTTTCGCCCGTGGACGGAACGGGCAACAGGTTTGCGATTTTCGTTCAGAAGTGTCCCTTTCGATGTTTGTATTGCCACAATCCCGAAACGATCAACGAATGTTCGGCTTGCGGCGTTTGCGTCGAAGCCTGTCCTAAAGGAGCGTTGAAAAAAGAAAGCGGCGCGATTATTTACGACGAAAGCAAATGCGTCGGTTGCGATACGTGTTTGAGAGTATGCCCGAATTTGTCGTCGCCAAAAACTCGATATATGAGCGTTGAAGAAATCGAATCGAGAATAACGCGGGTTCGTCCGTTTATTCGCGGAATAACCGTTTCGGGAGGGGAATGCGCGCTCTATCCGTCTTTTTTGGAAGAATTGTTTATTCGCGTAAAACGTATGGGGTTAACTTGCCTTATCGACTCGAACGGAGCAAAACCGTTCAAGGACTTAGAATATCTCGTCGATTTGTGCGACGGCGTCATGTTGGACGTCAAAGCGTACGACGACGATTTTCATAGAAAACTTACGTCTAAAAGCAACGCCGTCGTAATCGAAAATCTCGACTATCTTTTGAGTAAAAACAAACTCGAAGAAGTTCGGACGGTAATTCTTCCGAAATACGACGACCAAAATCGTAACACCGTCGACAACGTATCGCGAATAATCGGAAATAAATCGAGATATAAACTGATAAGATATCGTTATTACGGCGTTCGCGAGGAAGGACTAAAAGAATTCGGCAAAGTAATCGTCGACGAATCGTACGCGCAAGCGTTAGCTGAACTCGCTCGCAAAAACGGTTGCGTCGACGTCGTTATATCGTAGTTTTTGTTGAACGCTTTGACCGTATTTTTTTCTTTTGTGACAAACGATAAGCGGCATAATAATAGAAACGCGCGATTATTTCAAAATTAAAAGATACATGGGGTAAGAATACGCGAAAAAACGAGCGTATTGTTGCTCTAACGACGGGAATTCGTTGAACCCATCATTTCGTCATTATGAATGCGGTTAGTGATTATAAAATAACTTAGCTATACTTTGGAAAAACGTTTATTTCGCGCGTAGAAAACATGTGATCGAAGCGCGAACGCTATGATTTTTTTGTAGTCGATTATAGACCAACGCTTCAATAAAAAACAAATAAATAGCTATTGGCATTTGCGTTAATTAGGCGAGTTTTGTGAAAAACGTGAAAGAATACGCAAAGTATGTTAAGGTTTTGAAAAAAAATAAATTAAAATCTTGCTTTTTTATATATATTTATATATAATGAGTACGAAATTGCTTAGATTTTTCTTGAAAATCTGGGTAATCGGCTTGCAAAAAACGATTTGTCTCATAGACGAGTCGGGCGAAATATTTTGTTGAATACGATAGGTTTCGTAGTCCGAAGTAATAGATCGCTATTTTAAATTAACAAAAGAAATAGTTTATATCAACTCTATCGACAACAACATTCTGAACAGGTTGTCCGGAGCAGATATGGATAGTGATACGATGTTGATTACGGATAACGAATTTTTGATTGCTACGGCGAAAAGAAACTACAGCAATTATAAAGTTCCGACGAATTGCGTCGAATCAAAGAAAACCGCTCGAACCGCTATCGCGAGAGAAAAATCCGTCGAAGAAAGGATCCATCCAATCCAAAGCACTGTTATTTTTATTAATCAAATAGTTACTCATAATACTAATCTCCTTAAAATTATTATTTCAATCGAAAGACGATAGTTTTATTATTAACTCCGATTAAGTTTTGTAAACGGGTTAACAACCGAATTACTTTGGCAATTGTCTAACCACTTTGCTAGCACTCTTATCTCTCGATTGCTAATTATATTATAGTACCGAATTAGCACTCTGTCGACAGGTTTGCTAATTTTTTTTTCGATTTTTTTAATTTTCGACGGTCGATACCGAACCGAATATACAAAAAAGGTCTCGACAAATAGCCGAAACCTTTCGCAATTCATATAAATAATCGTTATCGGATCGTTTTCGTTTATCAGGTATTGATTATACTTGCTTTCGGACACTCGGTAACCATACCGTCGTTGCCGAAAGTTATATTCAGTCCGCTCGGACAATAAATGCGTTCCAAATTGTCGAGATAATAGAAAGCGGACGTTTGTATGCTTTTAATTTTGTCGTGCAATACTATCTCTTTTAACGCGCTGTCGTACATAAACGCGCCGATCGAAATGTTTTCGACGAAATCGGGAACAACGTATCTTTCGTATCCGAGTCCTATCGGGTGATAAATCAAAGTTTTCAAATCTTTTGAAAACAGAACCCCGCCGTTCGACGCGTATACGGTATTGTTCTCGCTGACTTGGATTACGTTTAGACGTTTGTTGAACAAGAACGCGCCTAATTCTATTTTGGTTACGTTTTCGTCGATATTGACGGTTTGTTTGTTGCAAGCGCAAACAATAAACGTTTTTCCGTCTTTACTGTATAACGAACCGTCTATCGCGCTAAACGTTTCGCTGGTCGCGTCTACCGTAAATTCGTTCATTTTTTCCGCATTTTCGATGACAAACAACGGGAACGACTTTAACGAAGCTCGAATATTTATTCTTGTTAAATCGGAGCAATCGGCAAGAGCGTAATCCATAATGGTTTCGACCTTATTGGTATCGAATACTCGAAGTCCCGTTTTTTCAAACGCATGATACCATATAGTTTTTACCGAACTCGGAACCGAAACCGAAACGAGAGATCTGCAATTCGAGAAAGTATACTCCAAAATTTCTTTCGCTTGGGCAAACTCCATAAGGATCGAAGATAACTCGACGCAGTTACAAAACGCGCTTTTCCCTATGGAAACGACGTATGAAATATCTACGCTTTCCAACAAAATACAGTTTTCAAACGCGCTCTCGCCTATATCGGTAACCTGCATGGCAACGACTTCGCGCAAGCTCGCGCACTCATAAAAGGCATTTGCCGAAATAACGGTCATACCTTCTATGGTAACGGTTTCCAAATCGGGACAACGCGCAAACGCTTCTTCGCCGATAAACGTAACTCCCGCGGGAATTATAAGCGATTTGATAGTCGCTCTTTCGAACGCTCGCTCGCTTATCGTTTGGACGTTTTTGCCGATCGTAACCGATTCGATCAGTCGTCCCGAAAAAACGTCGGGAGCAATCACCCTTACGGGCAATCCGTTAAAGGTATCGGCAATTACCACATGCGTTGCGTTTAAGTCGATTTCGCCGACTACTTCGTAATAAGTCGCGTCTTCGGATAATCTGTACATCAATTTGCCGTCTTGATAACCGTTTCTGTTTATCCACTTAGCGTATAAAGTCAAACCCGTATACGCCGTATAATCGGCGTCGTTAAATTCGATGGTAAACTCTTGGTCGAGATACCATTTGTCGAAAATATACCCGTCTCTTTCGGGCGTCCACAGTTCGACTTTTGCGCCTAAATCGTACGTCCGTATTTCTTGATGATCTTCGTACAATACGTAGGTAACTTCCGCAGTCGTTACGATAGTCGAAGTGTAACTCAAATAGAAAATATAATCGGTAGAGATAAAGAACGGGAACGTCGCGATTTGAGAAAAACGGTCGTCGATATAAATACCGTTAAAATAATAATCTTCGATTGCGGGAGTCGGAATATCTCTTTGCTGAATCAAAGCGTCGTATTCGTATTCTTGAACGTAATCTTGACGCAAGTTATTGGGAAATCTTACGGTGATCGTAAATATCGAATCGTTTCTTAACCATTTTGCATACAGTATAACCGATTTTGTAACCAAAACGTTGGCGTCGACCGCGTATTTCAATTCTTCGTCGCTGAACCATCCGTCGAATACGTAACCGACTCTATGCGGTTTAAGCGCAGTTAAAGGATCGCCCAATTTTTGCGAAATCGTCTCCATAGAATCGCCCCCGTTAGTGTTGAAAATAACGCTGACGGTTGCGTCGAAATCAATATCTTTCGGTATCCATTTCGCATACAAAACCAAATCTTCGTTTACTACAAACTCGTTGGGGAAATACATTGACAGGCATTGTTGATCGAAACACCAACCCAAAAAATAAAAGCCTTCTCTTGTAGTTTGTAACGACGCGTTACCCGAAAATCCGCGAGGCACGATAAGAGCGTCGACCGGTTCTCCGCCCTGCGCGTCGAAAGAAATAGTAACCGGATCGATAATTCTCCACACGTCGTGTAGAACAATATCTTCCAAATAGTCGTAATTTATAAAGAAATCGTCGTCGACCTTTACGTTCTCGCGCGTATACCAACCCAAAAATTCACAACCTTCTTTTTCGAGAGTCGGGAGAGTCGGAATTTCGCCTTTCTTTACCGTTATGCTTTTGAGTTCCGCTTCGTCGCTTTCAAACGAAATCGTTATGGTTCTCTGTTTAACCGACAAAAAGTATGCGGACAAACCGACGCTGAGCGAAACGGCAAGCACGAATGCCACGCCTATCACGATACAAACGATCATAGTTTTGCGCGACATTGCGTTTTTTGTTTGATTTTCTTTGGTGTTTTCAGTATTCTTTTTACTCATAATGTCCTAACCGTCAAGACTTCCGTAATACGCTAAACTCGGGTTACAATCGGGATAAAGAGTTCTGTCGTTGGAGACGTTCTTCAGAGATGAACATCCGCCGAAACAATACGGATATAAATATATCGACTTGGAAGATTCGGGGAAAGAAACCGTCTCCAAATCCGCCATCCCGTAAAACGCGCCCGTACAAATTTCGACCACGTTTTTGCCGACTATGATTTTTTGAATAGTCGTGTTTGTACCGCCAAAACCGTAATCGCCGTAGTCGGATTCGACTAGCACGCGAACGACGGGTTTGGTAACTTTTTGTCCGTTGATCGTTACCGTAACTTCATCGGGAATCTGCATATATTCGAGAGTAACTCCGCCATACCAACCGGCAAGCGAAAAGCCTACTATATCGTCGGCGGATATCGTTTCGGCGGTAGTATACGAATATTCCATTTTTTTCACCGAGAACGTACCGCTTATACGCTTGTACGCGCTCGTTTCGGCGGTAGTTTCGTCGCCCGATAAAACAACAGGAACGTACATCTGATACCTAAGCGACGGATTTTCGTCCAACACGTCGGTATCGACATATAACGACGAGTGTTCGTTTTTTCTCCATATTGCCAAAGAAACCGAAGTGATTGCAACGGCTAAAACGACCACGCTAACAATTATTATCAAAATTAACGAACTTTTTTTCATAGCGATTAAGGATTATATTGACTTACTTCGACGCTGACGGATACAGTCATATACACGTTACGTCCTCTGATTTCGGGATCCAACAATTGATCGGGTTGCGCCAAATACACTTCGGCGTGAAGATAGTATTCGCTAGAACCGAACATTTCAAAAGACGACGTGGTTTTATCGTCGGACTGATTGTCGAAAGGCACGCCCGAATTGCCGTATACTTTGCCTAATTGAGTTCCTTCGGGGATATCTTCGTTTTCCGTCGTCAAATAGAGTCTGCGAATAACGAAAGAAGAAGAATCAAAGTAGTCGTTAAGCGAAGCGTCGGCAGACGCCTTGAAAGCCACGTGAATGGTTACCTTACAGGATTTCGAATTATCGCGAAGAACGGACTTTTTTTCCCAACCCGTACAAGCGGTTTGTATCGGCGGACATTCGCCATTTTTACAATAGTCGTCGTAACTGGTAAACTTGCTCCAAACCACTCTGCCGTTTTCGTCGACCAACGGTTCGTAGTAGGTATTTTTGCTCCACGCCGTTACGTTGCCGTCATCGTCGAACGAATCCGGAATTCGTTGAGTCTTATAGCCTTTGCTGTGATCCGAGTCGTCGATCCAAACGATATAACCGTAATCGTCCAAAACGGGAGCCAAGGTATAACCGTTCTCATCCTTTCCGAGCGCGACGGGATCGTATACGTAACCTTCGTTGAATACGGTGAAATTACCTTTGATTTGAGTAATGCTGGCGGCTTTTTCCACATAACTGGGGTTAGGCGAGGCGGGATCGTATTCGGTGAGTACGTCGATATATCTGCCCGCCGAAACCGCGCCGGGCATTGCTACGGCGGGAATCAACGGTTGTTCGTTTGCAACCACTTCCGAATCCATATAAACGTACAAAACGCCGTTTGCGTTTATAACAAAAGAATACGGAGTAACGACCTTCTCCTGAAACCACGCGACCGAAAAGGCTATCAGCGATACCGCTAGGGTTATCGCCAATACGCCCATAATTATCAACTTTTTGGTTTTTTCGCCGTTCATACCTTTCATTATATCACATCTAGTCTATGCTTACCAATAATTTTTATTAATAGAACGTTCGTTAGGTCGACAATTTACTCTTTATACGCATGTACAACTTGATGTCGGAGTCGATATAGGAATTTACGTCGTAAACGGTTCCGTTGTCGTCGCCCCAATTACCCAAAACCGACTTATCGTTGTCGGCATTTAAGTACCAATTATCGAATTTGTAAGTGTTCGCTTCGGTCAAGCCCGAATACGGAGTGATTTCTATACTCAATTCGGATAACTTGGTTCCTTCTTGAACGGTCAAAACGACGTCGTTGCCTTCTTGACTACCGAACGTTCCCGTTGCCGAACCGTCAATAAGTACGGTAAAGTGATCCAAATTGATAGGTTCGTTTATAGTAAACTTACCGTAGCACGGGATCGTGCCGTCCATAAAGATGTCCAACTTTACCGAAATCTTGGTACGTTCTTTCCAAACGGGATACAACGTAATATCGTCGATCAAATCAAAGTCTTTCGTGACTTTGACATACTGTCTCGATGCTTCGTCGTAATAGGTCCAATAATCCAATGTCAATCCGCGATTTTCGCCCGTGGCGTTAATCAACGCCGTTGCCGTCGCGGTAATTGTCGTCAAATCCGTGTGTTTGGCGATCTCGATAGGAGCGTTGTCCGATCCGATCGTAAACGTTTCGCCGAATACAGTAACCGTTCCACCGCTTACGGTTGCGTAATCCAGTCCCCAAGTTTCGTTTACGGCAAACGTTACGTTTACGCCGATTTCTTTCCAAACCGCGTATAATACCGTGTCTTGAGATAATTTGTACGTATAACCGTTAGTCTCGGTAAACGCGTAATCGGCGTTATTTCCGACTATGGTACCCAATTTTTTCTCGCTCCACCCCATAAAGTGATAGCCTTCTCTGGTCGGCGCGTTAATCGTATAAGCCAACGCAAAACCGTCGGTCGTAGGATTATATATTTTGACGGATTTCGTAGTAGGATCGTAAACCGCATAGCCCTCGCCCTGATAATAATCGGTATCGGGACGAACATAAGCGGTTATATCTTCGGCGTCGGTTTGCGAATCGAAAATCAAAGATCTGCTTATTTTCCACTTCGAATTAAGCGTTTCGTTTTGTTTGCGAAGGGGAAACATCTGAAGAGTAACAACGTTATCGTCGGTATTTTCACCTTTTTCGCTACGATAAATATACGGCGTAACGGATTCGTTCTCGCCTTTCAGCATATAAGCCCAATCGCAAAAATAATAAGAATAATCTACTACCGAGTTGTTTCCGCTTTCGTAAATTTCGGGAACGGGAAGCGATTGCGCGTTTCCGTAGGGATCCAAAAGAGAAAATCCCGTAAACGCGATTTTTTCGACGGAAACCGATTTTCTGGAAGAAATATCTTCATAATTTTCATCGAGCGGAGTGGTCGAAAAATAAAGAGAGTTCTGCTCTATCGTTTGGAACACCGCGTTCAAATGAAAAATCGAGAACATATACGATTCGTCGGAAAATTCGAAAGTGTAACGTTCTGGGATATCCGCCTGAGTTTCTTGCAACAAGTGGTACCCTACGTCGCCTTGGAAGTATATTCTCAACTTAAACAAGTTCAGTCCTTTGTCCAGTTTCAAAAGTTCGCCCGTTCGAGAATTACGGAAAAAGCCGTTTTCTCCCCAATACTCTTCTCCCGTTTCGGCGTAAACAGAATTGCCTTCGTCGTCGACGGCGGGGTCTCCCGTTTCGGCGTCGGTAACGGGTTCGATGGTTATCAGGTTCATTACGAAATTAGTCCATAACGACGCTTCGCCTATCAAGTCAACGCTACCTTCGCCGAAACGTTGTACGCCCGACGTTTCGGTGTCGAAGTAATAGCGAAGGAATTGATCTTCGTCTTTGCCCGAAGAATACGTAAATTTTGCGGGAGAGTATTCGATATAATAAGGGGCGTCGTCTCCCTGATATTGAATACCCGTTTGTCCCAAGTATTTATCGAACGTATCGAGAACGTCGTCGATTTCGACGGTCAACGAATTGTCTTCCGCCGCCTTAAAATGTCCGTCGTTCGCTTCTATTTCTTTGGGAATATCGAACCAAGCGATTGACGCCGAGAGAATCGCAACGATTAACGCTACGCTCGATATACAGATAAAACATATTTTTGCATTAAATTTTCCGTTTTTCTTTCTCATTGCGATTCTCCTACTCGTCGATTGTCAAAACGTAGACGAATATTGTTTTTATCTCTCCGGACGTGTTTTTGTTAGAGTTAAACTTAATCCGATACGCGCCGTTGTCGGTCGAATAGGTCATCGACGTTTTTATCGAATTGACCACAAAGTCGACGTTTTTCGCGCAACTATACGGAATGTAAGTAAACTCTGTCATCTCGTAATTCAACCACGGCATTAATTCGAACAAACTGATTTGTCGGTAATTATTGACAGATATTCTATTATCCTTTGTTCCGAGTCCGTCCGAACTCCTTTCGGTTAAACTATAGTCGTTCGTCGACAAATACCAATCTCTGTGCATATAGTTACGAACTGTCGTGTACAAGGCTTGTTTGAACGAATCGTCGCGCGATACAAACGTTTCGTAATCGGTACCGCCGTCGTCGGTGTCGTCGTTGCCTATCGCCAGACTTCCGAATGTACGAGTCGTTCCGCTTTCGGTAGTTCTAATCAACGAAGTGGCGTTTGCCAGATAATCGAAACTTCCCGAGATCGAAGCGAAAGCGTAAGGACTATCCAGTTTACCGATCAACGAACCTACCGTACCCGTACCCGCTTCGCCTAGCGCCAAACGAACGGTCGCGAACGAATACGCGTTTTTGATTAAAACATTTTCGGCGGTTACCGTCATAGTTCCAGCCAACGCGCCGACTGCGGTTTGTCTGTCTTCGGCTTCGTTCGCTTTTGCCGTAACTCTACCTACAAAGCCTACGCCGATTATTTCGGTATCGGTCGCGTCTCCGACTATTCCGCCGACGCTTGTCGCGTTGTGCGAGCCGTAAACGTATCCGCTGACCGTGACGTTGCTTATCGTACCGCCGTCGGAAACGGATGCGACAACGCCCATCGCGGTTTGATTTCTGCTGACCGCTACCGCGTTCTTAACGGTAAGATTTCTTACTATACCACCGCCCGAGCTACCGTCCAAAACCGCAAACAATCCGCCTTCGGTCAAAATAATATCCGAAACGGTGTAGTTTTGACCGTCGTACGTTCCTTCGAGCAATCCGCCTTCTCCCAATACGACGTAACCGACCGACGATATACCGCTGATGTCGTTTTGTTGCAAAATCGTCGGCAGTTTTCCGATAGGAGCAAAATCGTCGTGTCTTGCTTCGTACAATCCGCGCAAGTCGTCGCCCATTTTTTGCAAGTCTTTTGCGTTAAACGTCATCAATACGTAGTTAATCGAATCGCGAACTCTCAAGTAAACTATCTGCAATACGGGCAAGTTGATTTGATAGTTATAACGATTTCGATCGTTGACGATGTTGACGTATAGTTTTGCGTTCGGTTCGTCTTGAGATCCGACTATCTTGTTATATTCGTCGCGTATACCCATATCGTTAGCCCAGTTGTTGACTATACGAATTACGGTATTGGGTATTACTCCGTCGACCAACATACCGTTCGAAATCAACAAATCGTTAAACTCTTTTGCGGTTAAGTCTTGAGCTTCGGTACCGAAGAGCGGATCGTAAACCTTGTTGATTTCTATTTCTTTGGGTTCTTCTTGCCAACTTTGGAGCAAGTTATCGTATTCCAACTCTAGTTGACGCTCGAGAATGGTGTATTCCACTCTTGAGTTTTCGGTCAAAGCGGGTACGTACGTCGAACCGTCGTCGGTTTCCGAAAGGATTTGATTGGATTCCTCCAATATTAGCCTTACTTCGTAGTTACTGTAACCGTACTCGTCTACCGTCTTGATATAGTAGTTCTCGCCGTTTTCGTCCTTGCTTACCCTTATTACGAAGAAGTGGGGATTGTTCTTGGACGCGTCTTTTACGTGAGCGACGGTTTCGCCTTTGTAATTGTAACCTGCAATGGTTATGTAGCCGAGCAAGTAATTGCCTTCGACGAGCGTGGTCAACGCAGAGTTATAATTTTCGCCCGCGCTGTTGAACATTTGGATGATATTTGCGATACCCCTGCTCCAAGCGTCGCTTTCGGCAGTACCTGCGGACGTATAAACCTTGTTGTCGTCGTTCATATCGAAGATAACGGTGGTATCGTCGTAGTATTGACTTCTTTCGGGCGTGCCTACGTATATTTCGATAGGCATAGGTCTGATATTCGCCTTGATGTTCGACGAACCTGTCGTACCCGTCGTTTCGTCGGTTTCGAGCGTGTAGTTATCGTTGATTATGTTCGACCAAACGATATCCGCGTTGGAAACCGATACGTTTCCTGTTTGATTGCCGTCGTCGTCTCTGAACGTGATACTCTTAGGTTTCAAGTCGATGTTTTCTCCGTCGGCAATGAAACGATTTTTCTTGGTGATCGCGTCGTCGCGGATAAACTCGCATAACTCGTCGTATTTGTCGGTGATAAACGTTATCTGTTCGTCGGTAAACATTTTTGACAGATAACCCAAACCGTCGGTATACGACAATCCGAAACCTGCGAACGACAACACCGCTCTCGCATTACTGATCGCGGTTGCCGAAACATATCCGACTACGGCGTTTTGTTCCAAAATGCTGTAATACGAATCGGAACAATATTTTGCATTTTCAACCAACTTGTCGAGATAAGTTATCAATTCGGCGTCGGTTTCCGCGTCGAACGTTATGCCGTTAGTGTCGAGATAAGCCAACAACGCGACGACCTGTTCGAACAATCTCAAAGGAGATTGCGTCGACAACGTTTCGATATTTGCGTATAGAGTACGAATCGTTTGTTCGTAATTCGATATTACCGACGATTGCAATTCGTTATAAGCCGTTATAAACGAATCGTAAACGTTGGAGTCGACTCTCGATCTTACGTTTTCGCTCAAACCGTCAAGCATCGTCTTTACGTACTCGAATTGCAAGTATGCGGTTACGTCGTTCGTACCGATGACCGATTGCATACGCATAGTTACTACGTCGGCTTGGACTTGATATAACAGATTTGCGATAAAGCCGACTTCGGCTTGCGTGCTGTTGCTCAACGAATAGAATCTCGTCATTGCCGAACGTAATTGCATTTCGGTATCGGCAATAGTCATTTGTATGTTAGTACCGAACACGCTGTAGTATTGAGAGTATTTTCTGTTGACTTGGCTTGCCAATTCTTGCTTTTGCTTATCGGCGAGCATATCGTACCAATACTTGAGTTTCGCTATGTTATGAACGTCGTTGCGATCGAATACGGGTTTATTCAATTCGTCGGTATCGATGTATGCCAACGGGAAGTTGACGATAAGTTGTTGTTCGATATTCGCGAAGTTGCTGTATATCGGTATGTTGGGATCGCCCATCTTGGAAACATACAAGTCATAAAGTATTCTGGTACCCGCGATTCCTATCAAACTGTCCGCAACCGTCGTATTGTAAACGGTGTTTTGAAGAATGATAGTCAAACGATGCTCGGTCAACAGCGAACTGTCCGCATTGTCGGGAACGACAACCGAATCTATAATTCCGTTGATATATTCCACGTTGTCGGCAATCGTGTTGAGCGTTTCTTCGTAGACCGTATTGCTTACGTACTTACCCAGAGCCTTGCATTGATTTAGTAATTCCGCGAGATAGCGTGTTTCCACCACCACTTCCATCAATTTCGGTTGATTGGAAACGGGAACGTCGTAGGCGTCGGCGAATAATTGCGCCAAAGTATCTCCGTACAATTCGATTACTCCGATTCCCATTTTTTCCAACAGGTTATCGAGTCTGTTTTCGATTATCATGGTTTGCGCCTTGAACAAGTACAAAGCCATATCCGAAATAGTATCCAAACCGTACTCTTTCAACGCTTCGAAGTTGACGTTTGCGGCTCTTACGTTATCTTCGGAGAATTTCATTTCGGGATCCGAATCGACGTTGAACAAATCGACGAACAGTTGAGCGTCCGAATTATATTTATTTTCCGATGCGCTACTCAAGTAATTCATCATATATTGCTTGGCGTCCGCTCCGTACAATTCGCGCATCAAGTAGTACATCTTGTTGTAATAATGCTTGATTTGAGAACGAGTATATATGTCGTTGATCATTGAGTAACTCATCAGATCCGACGAGAACTCCAATTCGTTAATCATAGCCGAAAGGGTGTTACCCAAAACGTTGACGTTCGCTTCGACGTAAGGTACGATCGCCTTTATACCGACGTTGTTCTTTTGAGTCGCAGACATTCTTTGATAGAGATAGTACAACGATAGCACGTGGTCTATGTCTACGATAGAAGCGGCTTTAAGACTGTTGTCGATAAATCTGGTAACGTACATTTCGTCGGTATCGTCGAGTTTCATCAAGTCGTAAATGTCGTCTAACAACGCGCCTAGATTGAAACGATAAATCAATTCGTCGATTTCGTTATACTCTACCGAACCTTCGGCGTATTGATTTCTCAAAGTCGTTACTTCGTCCTCGTACGAATCGCAAACACTCTTTAATTCGATATATTTTGCAACGTAACGATAGAGCGGATAACTTCCCGATTTCGAATCGGCATTCATAGTTTCGATTTCGGTTTGCAATTCGTTAATCAACGCGTCTAACGTGTCGGCAAGTTTGGTTATTAATTCGACACCGCTTACTTTGGCAATCTTACGAGTGTTGATTTCTAATTGCATATAGACGTCGAACGCCGCGCTCAAGAAGTTGAATTGAGTATCCAATGCGGACGATTTAGCCACTTCGTCGTATAACGCGTCGACCATTTGAGCCGATCTGATAAAGCCGATGTTGGACAACATATCGGTCGCCTTGAATTGCAATTCTTCCAAACTGCGAATAATTTGCGCAACTCTGTCCGCAGCGATTTCTTTACAAGAAGGACATTCGAAGTTATTTTCGATTTCCGACCATTTTGTTTCGTTCGGGATAATAACGTTTATAACTTCGCCCGAGTCTCCGTCGTATGAATAACTGTTGGACATCGTGGTGTAATAGATGTATCCGCATTTGTCGCACCTAAATCTTCCGCCGATATCGTTTTCCAATACGCCTCTGATGATGTAACTTATCTTGTTGCTTCCGTCGATGAAACCGCTGACGATAGCCGTACCGATTTGGTCGTAAACGTGAACGATTTGACCGCCACGACTGATAACCACGGGGTTATCGTCGGCGTCGAGTTGTTGACGGAATACCGATTCTATACTGCCGTCGGTCGAACTGAATTCGAAATACGATTCGCCGTCGTAATACTTTTCGAGAGCGTTTGCGTCGCTGTCGATGTCGACGGACAATATACGCTTCAAGATAGACCAGTTCAACGTATCGTCGTATTCTGCCAATTCGTAGTTATAACCGTAAGAACAGTAATCGTAGGTTACTTTGGTACCGTCGGCTTTGTAGTACGAAATTCTTTCGCGAGAAGTTTGCGAAATACCGAGTATCTTACAAGTAAAGCCCGTACCTGCTTCGGTATGAGACCAAACGCCACCCTTACCTTCGTCGGTTTCTACCGAAATATAACTATAGGTATATTGTTGTTGACCGTTTGCGAAACCGCCGGGATACAAAACGCCTCTGCCCAATGCCGAAATGACGTGTTCCATACTGTCGTAAACGGGGGGATTAAGCGGATCGTATACGTGCGCCGACGTATTTCCGTTCAAGTACCAAACGATAGAAATGTTAAACTTATTCATGGTCGCCGAACCTACTACGTTAGCGATGTTGTAGTTACGAACGATTCTTACCGAACTCGATATGGATTGATCGTCGAAAGATACGTTGAGTTCGTAATCGCCTGCCAAACGGAATTCGTTCGCCCTACCGTTGTTAGCCTTGTAACCGTTTACGAAGTCTGCGGTCGGGTTGGTCGAAACGAGCAAGGATATCGCGCCTTGCGACGTAGCGTCGCGTATCAATAATTGGATACTTGCGCGGATCTTGTCTATTTGATCTATTCCGTTGTAGGTATAGCGAACTTGCGACAAACTCAACCAAGTTTCTTGATCGTCGTCGTAACCTTGCCATACTACCGACGTATCGTATTTGACGATACGCAAAATCGCGGTTCTTTGCCAATCCTCGTAGTTACGTTCGTCCGAAACGGTAGCGATTATCATATAGATACCCACTTCGTCGTAACCTGCCTCGTCGATAGCGAACGCTTCGGAACCCGTCATCGGAACGGGATTGCCGTTTTGATCTACAACCCAAGTAACTCTGTTGTTTTTGGCGTTGTCGTAAGTCAAATCTCCCGTCACTTGAAGTTGTATCAAACGATAGGTGATGTTAGCGACGGACGAGTCGGGATAACGCGGGAAATTATTAACCACGTCGTAACCTTGAGATCCTTCTTTGACGTAGATGTAATAATCTTGACCGCTGTACACCAACGGATTGCCGTCGTCGTCGACCAAACGATCGCCATAGGTCAAGTTGTCTATAACGCCCTTGTCGATGATAATGTCGATACTTCCGTGCCAACCGAGATAGTTTTCTTGTTCCATAACGTCGGCGACTATACTGTAAACGCCTGCGTCGCGTACGCCGTTCGGTCCCGACGCGAACGTCGTCGAAGCGTTATGCGCGCTGTGTTGCGCTCCGCCGTAGATGATATGTATGGGCATATCTTGATCGTACGGATAATAGAGTTCCAATTCCGATCCCGCGGAGTCGTCGCTATACGAGAAGTTATTGCCCGAATCCGTTACGTAGAAGTAACGAGTAAATCCGCGATAATAAGTGTAATGTTGAACTTTGCTCAAAACATAGTATTGCACGCCCGAAACGAAGGACGAGATATTCGCTATTTCGTAAGTTTCGGTTGCGCTGTCGTAAACGAAGTATAATTCTTTCGGGTTGAAAGTTCCGTTCGCTTCGACCATAATGTTTTTGAAACTGAAGTATTTGTCGATAGGCGCTTTTTCGACGGTTGCGTTCTTGGTAGCGTCGTTGAGATCGTAGTTATTTCCCAAAACGACTTCGTTATCGTCGTCGTAAGCGTTCAATACGGCGTTAATCTCGTATACGCCTGCGTTACGGAATTCCGACGTCAATTCGCCGTTGCGTTTGAGAACCAATCCGTTCGAGTCGTAAATCCTAGCGACGTCGACGATACTCAAATACAGATAGTTACCCGACGAAGCGAACTTATCGGCGTCGTCGCCGACTAACGATACTCTCGCCGTCAAAGTGAACGAGTTTCCGTTGTATTGCAATACGCCGTCGGTGAGTTCAAAATCGGCGCCTATGGTTATCCATTCGATTTCTACCGACAACTTGGAGATCTCGGCGCGAACGCTGAAAGCGTCGGACGATATGCGATAGTTACCTTCGAGATAGTAGTAAGAACCTACCTGTTCGAATTTTCCGCTGTCGACTCGAATTTCGTATTTGCCCGCGTTACGATACGCTCTTACTGGACCGACGGTTCCGTCGTCCAAAATAGCGTAGTAAATCAAATCGAGCAACAATTCGCTTCCGCCGTACTTTTCGATATCGTCGCCAAGCAACGATATGGTTGCGAAAGTATTGTCGAAATTCGATCCGATGTTTTCACGCAACGTGCCGTTGTAAATCAATCTAGTGTTGTACCAGGCGACGTCGACGTCTTTGACGGTAATCAAATCGGTTTCGACGATATCGTCCATATAGTAGTTGATACTGTCGCTTACCACGAAAACGATACGAGTAACTTCTCTTACGTTTTTACTGTCGAAGCTTGCGCCGATAGTAACGTCGTCGCCGTCGCAAATTTCGTAACCCGCTTTGAGATAATCGGTCAAATCGGTAACGATTACTCCGTTTACTTTCGCTATAACGTTGGTCGTTCCGTCGTACTCTTTTTGCCAAGTCAACGAATCGGACAACATAAGTTGTTTTTTGAATATATACGCGTTGGTAACGTTGTCCCAAGTGTAGTTACGATATACGCTTTCGCTTTCCGATATTCCGTCGGCGTCGGACAAAACGAAGTAAATAGTTTTGTTGTCGCCCGCGTTGATACTGTCGTAATCGGCGGAAATTCTGATCTTGCTTTGGTCGTCTCCCTGCCAACCGTCGACGATATAAGCGGGAGCGGAAGTCAAACGATCGTACACTTTGTTCCACGAAACGTCTTGACCGCACACGTCGCAAATACCGTCGTGATTGACGTCCGCGTGAACGTCGCAAGCGTTATCGGGGATTTTCTTTGCGCATACGTCGCAAACGCCGTCGCCGTTTACGTCCGAGTGGATTCTGCAATCGGTCGGATCGTTAAGTACGGGCGAGATAACCAACAATTTCTTGTCGATAACCAATTCGGCGGTTTCTTCCCAATCGTAGTAGTCGTTAATCGACTCGTCGGACGGCGTAATCTTGGCGGTAATCGTATACGTTCCCGAATCTTTCGCGCCGTTCTTTACGCCCGAAACAAGTCTGCCGTCTGCGGTCGAAATGGTATAAACCAACGAAGCGTAGTCGTTACCGAGCAAGCTAATGATCGCGTCTTCGTCGAACTTATCGGAAGATTCGTCGACGAGAGAAACGGCGATATAGTGCATTGTCGAATCGTAAGTGAAATGCGCGCCTACGAAATAACGAGAGATAGTCGCTTTTTCGATAACGAATGACTGTATCAATTCGTTGCTGTTGACGACTTCGTAGTTGGTATCCGAGAACAAAGCGACCAAGACGTAATTTTCGGCGTGGAACAATTCTTTTTCGATCAATCCGATCAATTCGTCGGTAACCGTTTCGTCGACCGTAATTCTGTCCGCGCTCGTCAAGAAAGTATTGCTCGACGTATATCCGGAATAATCTTTCAACGCGTCTTTTTGGAATACTTTGACGGTGAGCGAAACCAAACCTTCGAGTTCGGTAAGTTGTATGGACGCTCTCGCGTAATTGACGGATCCGTTATAAACGATGCTTCCGTCGTCGTTCGGCAAACTCCATTCGACGCGAGTTTGGAACTTGTGGATATCGACGTAACGGATCATTTCTTTGGTTTCGTAGTTACCGCTACCGTCACCTATGGTCGCTTTCAAAACGTACTTACCCGCGTTGAACATACCGTCGGCGTAGTCCACGACGTTTCCGTTATATGTTAATTCGTAAACAACAGGAACTACCAACGTGTCGTTTTCTGACAACGAATAAGTCAACGAAGTAACGTATTCGTCTACCCAACCAGCGCGTTTGGTTACGGCGATATAGTGAGCCATACTGTCGAAAACTCTATCGATATATCCGTCCGCGTCGGTATCTTCGCCGTCGAAGTCGAAATAAATCGAACCTAATTTACCGTTTTCTATAGAACCGTCTTCGAACGTCAACATTTTGATGGTCAACGTACTCGTACCGCGCCAACCTTCACAATTTTGGCTTTCGGCGATGCTCGCTTCGATATAGTAAACGCCTACGTTCTCCGCGCCGTCGAACAAGTCCGAATATCCGAAGTCGTGTCCGGAAGTATTGTATCTGTATACGACGTCGAAAGTAAGCGTACCGCCGTTCAATACGGCGTTTATCGTAAGTACGATTTCGTCCGCCCATTCGTTTTGACGGCTTACGCCGACGTAGTGACGATGCATATCGTAATAACGTTCGCAATCTTCGGCGATAAACAGTTCGCCCAAGTTACCGTCCGAATCGTTCCATTGCAAACGGTCGATTTCGACGATAGTGTAACCCTCGTAAGATTCGATGTTGTCGTTACCGCCGATCGTGATCTTGATATAATATTTGCCCGCATTGACCGCGTAACCGAACGTTTCGGTATAAACCGAACCGCCGTTGACGTTGTATTGCCAAGTGATAGGCAACGCAAACGCGTTTTCGGATTCCGAACAGAAATAATCGGTACCCGACGGGCTTACTTTGAACAAAGCGGACGTCGATCTGCTGTCGAACGTTCCCAATACTCCGCCGTCCGCGTTTGCATATTCGAACGAAGCGTATTGCGCAGTCATATCGTAAACTCTCTTGACGTTTACGGGGTCTATGACGGGGAAGTTATGATCTTCGCCGTTCCATTTGATCTTGTTGATCGTCAAATCGCAGAACGATTCGAAACCTTCGTAATTATCGCCTTCTTCGATATAAGCGCGAATATGATATACTCCGCTGTCGACTGCGCCGTCGAATACGTTGGAATAATCTCCGCTGAACCCTACGTAATAGGTATAAATAACTTCGATGTCGAACGTTTCGTTTCCGATCGTATAAATCAACGACGAGATCTTGTTGGGATTGTAAGAATCTACGTTGGTCAAACCGACGTTGTGAGTCGCCGTATCGTAGGTCAAGGTAGTGCCGACCAATTGATAACGATCGAAGTTACCTTGTTCGCCGTTCCAACGTATCTTTTCGATTTCGATAACGGTTTCGTCGCTCCAACCGTTCCAGTTGATGCCTTCGGCAATAGTCGCTTTGACGTGATATTCGCCCGCGTTGTACGCATACTCGAAAGTATCTGCGTATGCGCCCGAACCTTGCGCGCCTACGTAGTAACGATATTCTACGGGAACGCTTATGTTACCGCCCGTCAAAGACAAAATCAACGAAGCGTTGAGTTCGTCCGCCGAACCGCTTTCGTAAGCAACCGAAACGAAGTGTTTGTAACCGTCGAATACAAGAGACGTTCCGCCGTTAAGGAACAGCGATCTCGCTCCGCTCCAGTCGACTTTGTTTATAACGATAGTCGTTTCGTCGTTCCAATCGTCCCAGTTATCGCTACCTTCGATATGCGCTTTGATCTGATAGATACCCGCGTTCAACGCATATACGAACGAACCGTTGTCGCCGTAGTTTCCGCTACCCGCTTCGCCCAAGTAATAAGTATAAACAACGGGCAAATTCAAACTAATTCCCGAAGACAAAGAGATAACCCATTCTTCGAGCATCGTTTCGGGCATAACGTCTTTTTCCGCTCCGACCGACACTATGTGACGGTTGTTATCGAATACGAGCGTCGTTCCGCCGTTGAGATAGATAGGATCCATAGGATCGTCGTCTTTATCCCAAGTAAGTTTCTTGATAGTCAACGTAACCGTTTCTTCCCAAGCGTCCCAGTTATCGCTACCTTCGATATACGCTTTAACTTGGTATTTACCCGAATTGATAGCGCGTTCGAAGGGAGATAATTCGTAGTTACCGTCGGCGATTTCGCCCAAGTGATACGAATAAACGACGTTTAGATAAATAATGTTATCGGGAGCCAATTCTATTTCGAGAACCGTGATCTGCGAAGTAGGAATTGCGCCGTCCGTCGAACCGATCGAAACGTAGTGATGTTCGCCGTCGTACGACAATGTACGTCCGCCGTTGAGATAGATAGGATCCAAAGGATCGTCGTCTTGTTCCCAAGTAAGTTTTTTGATAGTCAACGTAGCGGTCATTTCCCAAGCGTCCCAGTTCACGCTACCTTCGATAAAGGTTCTGATCTGATAAACGCCCGCGTTGATCGCGCTGACAAAGAAACCGCTGTCGCCGTAGTTACCGCTACCCAAGTCGCCCATGTAGTAGGTATAACTTACGGGCAAGTTCAATTCGACGCCCGAAGCCAACGTGATCTTCAAGTTGGTGATTTGACCGTCGGGATCTTCTTCGGCGGTATAACCGACCGTAACGTAGTGAATTTTGCCGTCGTAACAAATGGTCTTTGCGCCGTTTAAGTACAACGGGTTCAACGCGTCGTCGTCTTGTTCCCAAGTGAGCTTTTTGATAGTCAAAGTAACCGTGTCTTCCCAAGTGTCCCAGTTATCGCTGCCTTCGATATACGCTTTGATTTGGTAAACGCCCGAATCTATCGCGTTTACGAAAGTCGCGTCGTAATCTCCGCTACCCAAGTCGCCCAAGTAGTAGACGTATTTGACGGTAAAGTCGATTTGTCTGCCCGACGACAATTCGACCGACCACGAAGTAATCTGCGAAGTAGGAATTACGCCGACCTTCGAGCCTATCGAAACGTAGTGATATTCGCCGTCGTACGACAAAGTACGTCCGCCGTTGAGATAGATGGGATCCAAAGGATCGTCGTCTTGTTCCCAAGTAAGTTTATTGATTCTTATCCAAGTATCCGTTTGCCAAGCGTCCCAGTTATAACCTTCGCCGCCTGCGATAGAAACTCTGATACTGTACAAGCCCGAGTTGAGAGCGTACGCAAAATCGTATTCGTAGTTACCGCTACCCGATTCGCCCATATGATATTTGTAACTTACGTCGAAATAAAGGGTTACGCCGTTCGACAACGTTTTGCTAATTCTGTTAAGAGCCGAGTCGGGCGTTCCTTGTTGGCTACGACTGATAGAAACGTAGTGTTGCAAGTCGTCGAAAGAAATATCGAGTTCTCCTCCGATAAGGTAGAGCGAACCCAAGTTGCCTTCGTCGTCGTTCCATTTCAGACGAGTGATGCTCAATATCGCTTCGGCAACGAACGCGTCGTAATTGGTCGTAGCGTCGATATGAGCGGTTACGTAATAAACGTTTGCGTTTTGCGCGCCGTTAAACTCGAATTCTTCTCCGTTCGACAAGTGATATGTATAACGAATGGGAACTCTCAACGTTCCGCCCGCCAATACTACTGTGAATTCGCTCATAATCGAAGCGTCGTCCACATACGAACCGCCCAACGTGATGTTCATATAGTGGGTATTGGTATCGTAAGGCAAGGATGCCGAGTGGAGTTGCCATTCGCCCATTTCGCCCGAAACGTAAGCGAGTTTTTGAATTGTCAAAGTAGCGTCTGCGCTCCATTGCTCGTAATTGACTGCGTTATCGCCGTCCAAAACCACGCTTGCGCGGAAGAAGTAGATACCCGCGTCTATCATTGAAGGCGTTTCTACAGTGGTATAAACCGAAGCGTATTCGGTTCTGTAAGAATATTCGATTTCGGCAAATCCGTCGCCGTCGAGTAACGCCACGCGAGTCAAAGGAGACGTACCGTTATAGGTATCTGCGGTATTTGCGTAAATGGCGTGAGCCAACATATCGAACTTGACGGTAGTTCCGTGGAAGAACAACGCCGATAATTGACCTTCGCCGAAGCGCGCTTTGTCGATTTGTAACAATACGGTCTCGTTAAATTCGGCGTAATTGCCGTATTCGTCGCCGTCAATCTTTGCTGTTACGTAATAATAACCCGTGTTCTTTGCTCCCGTAAACGTCGCGCTGTCGCTCTCTACTCCGTCTGCCGATTGCTTGTAAACGAAGGTATAAACGACGTTCAAACTCAACGTACCGCCCGCCAATTCGATAATTACCGAACTTAATTCCGAGCCGTTCCATTCGTTTGCGCGGTTGACGAAACATCCGTGTAACGTCGTGTCGTAAGTAAACGAGTTACCCACAAAGAATAGGTTGCCTAGATGTCCTTCGTCGTCGATCCACTTCAGTTGCATGATTTCCAACGTTGCGGTCGCGCTCCAGCCGTCGTAATTTTCGGTTTCTTCGATAGTCGCCATTACGTAGTAGACGCCGACGTTCGTCGCGCCGTTAAACGTTTGATCGTAGAGAAATTTGTCGCCGTGTCCGTAAATATTGAACGAATAGTATACTGGAATTTCCAAACTGTCGCCGAAGAACAACAACTTGTCTACTTGAGCGTCGTTGGGTTCGGTTCCGTTCTTTACGCCCAAGAAGTGAGCGTTCATATCGTAATTGACCGCGTTATCGGAAAGATACAGGTTGCCCAAATGTCCGGGGGTGGACGTCCACGTCAATTTTTGTATCTTCAGTACGGCAACCGCTTCCCAACCTACGTAGTTCGTCGATTCGCTGATAGTCGCTTTGACGTAATACGTACCCGCCGCGCTCGCTCCGTCGAACAGATCCGTAAATTCCGCGTTTTCTCCTATCTTGTTAAAGGTGTAAACGACGGGAATGGTCAAGCCCAAATCGCTGTAATAAAGGGTGTTGATCAACGTATCGTTGGCTTCTTGCGTTTTGCTTACGCTGAGATAGTGGATACGAGTATCGTAAGGAAGAGTGTTGTTTTCCAGATAGATTTCGCCCAAGTGTCCGACCTGATTGACGAATTGCAAAGGCAAAATCGTCAATTTGACCGTTTGAGACCAAGGCATATAGTTATCTACTGCGTCTACGCTCAAACTGGTGCTTACTTTTACGTAATAAGTACCTGCGTTTACCACGCCGTTGAACGTATTGAATACGCCGTCGATACTAGCGCTGTATTCGTATACCAAGTTGACGTAACCGTCCGCGCTCAACAAAGGAGCGGTAAGTATCATGGTATCCAAGTAACGCGCGCTACCGTTTACGACTGCGCCGACGTAATGGGGCAAGCCGTTATACAAGATAGAATCGTTACCCGTCAACGACAACGTGGTAAATCCGTTCGGATGATTTTCGTGATCTGCATCGAACGACAACGGAACGATTATCAACTCGCCGTCTAACGAAAGCGAATTGTAGTTATTGTCGGGATCGGACAATACCGCGCGAATGACGTAAGTACCCGCGTTGCGCGCGCCGTCGAAATCGTGTCCCGCAACCGAATACGTAATGATCGCGGTATCGGTCAGACCGTATTGTTCGGCAATAGCCAAAGTCAAACCGTTAGGACGAATAGGCATCGAAACCGCTTTTTCCTTGCTACCGACAACGAATATATCGGCAGGAAGAACAACGCCGTTTGCCGACACTATTACGTTTACGAAATAGGTATTTGCGTCGTAGAACTGCGTCAAAGTTTCGGACAAGAAACTAAACGCCGTCAGACTTTCGTCGTCTACTCTCGCCCACATATCAGCGGGATTGATAGTCAAAGTCGCTTGATTGGTGAACGTGGTATAGTTTTTGTGTTCGACCAGTACGGTGATCGTATACGTTCCCGCGTTGCGCGCGCCGTCGAAACTATCCGAACCCACAAAGTAAGATACCTTAGCGAGATCGTCCAAACTCAAACCGATAGGACTTACCGATACGGTCGAAGCGGGAGCGACGCGAACTACGGCGTCGTCTGCGTTCTCGTACAAAGTCAAGTAGTATTTTGCTCCGTCGTAGGTAACGGTGCGATCCGAGAAATTCAAGTTACCGATAGTCGCTTTTCCGATATTCAAAGTCGCTCTCATCTCTTCCGATACGAGATAGTTTGGATTATAAGCGATTTCGTTATCTACGCTGTTTTCGTTGATATATGCAACGACTTTATATTCGCCCGCGTTGGTTGCCGAAACGCCGTTCAGCGAGTCGCACGTATAGTCGGACGCGCTGTTTGTGGTGGTAACCTGATAACGAACGTTTACTACGTCGCCGTATTGAGTGGTATTACCCGAAACCGCAATCGTCTTTTGTTGACCGTCGTAAACTACGTCCAGTCCGTCGAAGTCGATACCCGTTATCGATACTCTCGCGACAATAACGTCTACGGTGAGATCGGTTGAGAGATAATCGTACGTCGACGCGCCGTCGGCGACGATCGTTGCCGTTATGCGATAAGTACCCGCGTTATAAATCGTGTTGTTGCTAAACGCCTTGCCGATAAGCGACGCGTCGAGAGCGTCGGGAGCGAAATAGTCGTAGGTATAAGTAATGGTCGCAATATCCGAAGTGCTTGCTCCGTTAACCGTAAGCGCGATACTGTTGACCATAGCGGTTACCGCGACGTTCGCTTCACGACTTACGCCGATACTGTAGTAACTTGCCGTATAACTGTAATGATATTGATTAGGCGTTTCGCCTTTTAGTTCGGGAGCGTTGAGATAAACGTTTTCGATTGCTATGGCGTTGACAACCACCGTTTGCGCCGAGATAACTACGTCTTCGTAGTTGTTGTGGCTGATGGTAGCCGAAACGGTATAAGTACCGCCGTGTAAGATACTGCCGACCTTACCGTGATTATAGGTATAGGTGTAAGTAACGGTAGCGATGTCGAAACCGTTTGCGTCGCTATCGATAGGCGAAACCGAAACGGCGTTGAGTTGAGCCGTTTGCAACAAGGTTTCGTTAATCGTATTTACGTTGAGATAGTATTCGCGAGCGTCGTAATCGCGTTCCGTTCCCTTGAGATAGAACGTACCGTAATTATCTGCGTTACGCATCGTCGCTTTGGTGATTACCAAAACACCGCTCAATTCGGTATCGACGTAGTTTTCGTTGACCACGCCGTTACTCTTTGCGGTAACGATTGCCACGATAACGTATTCGCCTACGTCGGTCGCTCCGTTGCCCGCATTACCGTTGATGGTATACGTTACCGACATTACGGCGTTATCTTTGTCGTAGTATTGCATATGCGCGCCGTCTACCGCGTTGACCGAAATCGTATGCGTCAGACGATCGTAAACCACGGTTACTCTGTCGCTCATTGAGAGTTCTTTGCCGTCGCTACCCAACAACTTCGCCTTTTCGATAGTCAACTCTACCGTGTCCGTCCAAGTATTATAGTTAGCGTTATCCGCGCCGACCGTAACCGTTATCGAATATCTGCCGACGATCTTTGCTCCGTTATAAACGCCGTCGATAAGTTTTCCGCCGTCGATTACCGTTATGCCGTAAACCACGCTTACTTCGTCGCCGTATTGGGTTTTTGCAACCGAACCCAAAACAAGATCGCTACCTTGTTTGAGATAGATATATTGAATATCGGCATTATAAGTCACCGTCGCTTTGTCGATCGAAATATTGGATATGTCGATTGACTTGATGTTCATAACGGCGTTCTTTTTGGTAGGATCGTCGCTGTTCGCCACTACGAGCGTGTTGTAGTTTGCGTGAGTCGCCGTTGCGGTAATCACGTATCTGCCGACGTTGGTCGCGCTGTGACTGTCGTCTCCGCTCGGCGAAATAGTATATTGAATATTGAGCAAAATACCGTGTTGGCTATACGCTTGGTTGACCGACAAAGTGTGAGTATAACCGTTGTAGAGATATTCCGCGTCGGTCAAAGTCACGCCCGTTATGTCGGCTTTGGTAATGCTCCAATTCATAGTCGCGCCCGAAACGATGGTATAGTTGGTGTTGGTAATCGAATAGGTAGCGACGTACTCGTCGACGTTTACGCCTTTGGTTCCCGATACCGAGAAACCGAGATCGGATTCGCCTTGACCTATCGCAATATTGTTTATTTCGTAAGTAACGTTGACCATAACGTTATCGAACACTTTGGTGTATTCGGTAACCTTGGTTGCTCCGACGTACCAGTCTATCGTCAAAGGTCTTTGAGCGATGCTCCAGTTATACGTTGCGTTCGACAATATCGAATAGTTGGGGTTGCTTACAGTTATGGTTTGCGAATAGTTACCCGCGTCGCTGTTTTCGAAAGAATAAGCGTAGCGTTGTAACTTCAATCCCGACGACTCGTAGGACGACGCGGTGTAACCCGTCAATCCCAAATCGTCGCCGTCGATAATGTTGTCGATAACCAAAGTACAAGCGTGTACGTTGCCGTCGTAGACGTTGTTACTCGAATTAAACGACCAGTTCAAATCCAAAATTCTGCTGTTGATAATACCGTTTCCGAACGACATCGTAGATTGACTGAAGTCGTCGGCTGTACCGTCCGCGCCGAACTTGTAGTTATCGGTATCGCCCGACGAACTTACCATCGTATACGTAATGGTTTTGCCTACGCCCACGTTTTTGTCGTCGTACGTTGCCGAAACTTCGATCGTATCGCCTTCGAGAATGGACGAACTGCGGAACACTACGTTTGCGTTCACCGTACCGTCGTAGATCTTGGTATGATCGAAACTGACGATTTCGATACCTTTCTTGTATATTGTACAAGCGACGGTCGAAGTCTTGACGTCGTTGACGTACAGCACGTAGTTTGCCACGTGAACGGAATCTCCGCTCAGCGAGAATATAACGCTTCTGTCGCCGATCGAAGCCGAAGCCGAAATCGACGAATAGACCGCGCTGATAGATACGGGAGCGACTCCCAGTATACTGTCGTCCGAAACCGTAAAGTCGGTAAACGCGAGTTTTTTGTTATATACCTTATCGGCAGAATTTTCTCCGATGGTTATGGATATGCGTTTAGGCAAAACGTAACCTTGAACGGTATCTTTTTCTTCGCTTTCTATATTCAATATATAATTGGACTTATCCGAACCGTTGATGACGAAGGTGATCGTCTTGCTTGTTTCACTGCTGTTCGCGTCGTCGAAACTTGCGGTAATGGTAGCGTCCGTTCCGTCTACGATACCCGAATGAACGTCGTCGTTATCTACCGATTGCAAAATTTCGAAGTACGTATATTTAGCGTCGGTATCGTAGATTTTGCTCCAAGAACCGACCGTCGAACTATCTTTGACATAAACGGTGCGAACGCCGATTTCGACGTGCCACAAAACAGTGTCGTACGCGCCTTCGACCAAGTTACAAGGAATTTCGCCTCCCGTTGCCCCCGGCGTTGCGAATACGATGTCGTACTTGCCTACGTTACGGATAATCTTGTTGTTTTGATATTGAGCGTAGCTGTATTGAACTTCGTTAATCAAAACGATGATTTCGTTGACGTTTACTCCTTCGACGACGGGTATAGCGTTACGGAAGTAAGATCCGTCGAAAACTTGTTGGAAAGTTTGGTCGGGATCGTCTACGTCGAACGCGCTCGCCGCTTGGTTGACGGTATAGGTCAAAACGTACAAATCTTCGTCCGACGATACTCTACCGCCCCAAGAGCAAAGCGAATTGTTGTCGACGGGGCTGATCAAAGTCGCTCCGCCCGTCTTGGTGCTTCCCGACTTGAAGTAACTGTTGTCCGAATAACCGTCGTCGTTGTTGTCGAATACGAAATTCGCTCTATCGTCGCCAACCAATGTCAATTCGGTCCAATAACGACCTGCGTTTGCAGAACCGTACGCGCTGTCGTACAACGGATTATAAATTCTGTCGGCAGACGCGTCGCTAGGCAACCATTGATGTTCCTTGTGGAACGCTCCGCTCGTCGCTTGGTTAACTCCGCAGAAGCAAAGTCCGTAGTAGATTTGCGAGAAGGATATAGCCGAAGCCGTCAAAACGTCGCTACCCGACGTAGCGATTAAACTGTGATGTTGATAGTCGCCCGTATACGAAATCGTATCGCCCCAAACGTAATCTACGCTAGAACGCAAGGTATACGACGAATTTTGATAATTATAAATGTTGTGCAACCAACGAATATCGGCAAGACCGATCGCGTAAGGCGTGATACCGAATTCTGCGGTTGCGTTTTCCAATACGTAGTTCGGCATATCCGTCAAAGTAGCGGTTACGGTATATCTACCCACGTTACGCGCGCCGAGTTCGGCCATATCGGTAGTATAAGATATGGTTTCGCCGGCGACTTGATTGTCGAAATAAATACCGAGTTCGCTTTGCAATCTCGCGGTTGCGTTGTAAACCAACGAATCGTAGGTGATACGGATCGAGATGTTTCTCGGGCTGATCTTCCAAGACTCCAGAGCGGTTTGCTCGGGTAACGTATAGTCGTTGTTGCTCAAACCGATCGCTACGGCGTCGGTATAAACGCCCGCGTTGATTTGCGTAGCGTTTTCGACTATTATCGTACAAACGTCGTTCGACGCCAAATTATTGGCGCGAGCCGAAACGGTATGACGCAATCCGTCGTAAACGGTATCGAGCGTCGTACTGCCGTCCAACAACCATTCGAACGAAATAGTTTTGCGTGTGATCGCATAACTGCCTTCCGCCTGAGTTTCGGGCAATTGATAGTTATCGTTGTTGAGTTTGACGATACTTGCGGTGTAGAACAGATTGTCGCCGTTGACGTGTACCGAAGTAAAGTTACACGATTTAACGTCGCCCAAACCAGTAGACGTCATAGTCCAAGAACTCGAAGTAGGCATTTCGCCCGTAGTCGAGATAGTGAACGTAACGCTGTCGCCCGCAACCACGTTGGAAACGTCGAACGAAATACCGTGCGCCGTTCCGTCGTATACGTAGGTCGAGCCGTTGGCGGTGATGCCTATGGTAACGGTACGCTTCGAAATGCTCCACGAAGCAAATCTGTTATCCGACGGCAATTTGTAGTTATTGTCTGGATTGGTCGCGATCGACGAAACGGTTGCGTCGTAACCCGACGAGATGTAATTGACGGCGGTAAAGTCGTAAGTGATTTTGTATAACTTGACGTAATACGTAACTCCGCTTTCAAATCCGTCCGCGCTGACTTCTACGTAACTTCCGCCGTTTAGAACATAATAGGTATACGCCGAATTATAAACGGTAGCGACTTCGTAGTATTCGACTGCCGACGATCTTACGGGAACGTTGCTTCCGTTGTGAGTATAACCCACTGCAAGAGCGTCTTTGTTTGCTTCCAAGATGTTGCCCACGGTCAAAGTAACGCCGTGCGCCGTTCCGTCGTAAGTCCAAGTCGAACCGTCGTTTGCCCATTCGAGAGTCAACGAGCGTTGTCCTATCGAATAAGACGTTACGCCCGACGTCGAGAGAACGTAGTTGTCGGCAGACGCGTATCTGCTATAAGCGTGCGTCGCGCTGACCGTTTCGATACCGCTTACGGTAACGTCGTAGATACCGCAATTAATCGAAGTAAAGTCGTAAGTACCGTTAATTACGGCGGTAGTTCCGCCTACGATACCTTGATACTCGTAGTTATTGGCGGTGGTAGTCAATACGATGGCTTCGTCGTCGACGATATTCGAAACCGTCAATCTTACGCCTTGAGCGATTCCGTCGTAAATACCCGAGTTTGTGGATATGTAACTAAACGCCAAGTCTACCGTGCGCTCGATAATATCCCACGAGCCTTTCGTTTTGGTAGGCAACGAGTAGTTCTTGCCGTCGTATTCGTCGGAAATCGACAAAACGTTGGCGGTATATTTGCCTTTTGCAACGCCCGTAAACGTAAGCGACAATGAACCGTTGCCGTTGCTGTTGTACGTACCCGAAACGTTGCCCTCGATACCGTCGGATTCGAAGTTGAATACGACTTTATCGGTTGCGACCATTCCGCTGACGGTAACGCTTATACCTTGGGCGTCGCCGTTATAGACAAACGAAGCCGAAGTCCAAGCGACGTTCAAAATTCTCGGAACGATCTCCCAATCGGTTTGAAGTTCGCCTTCCGACGAATCCAATTGATAGTTGTCGTTATCTATACCTACGATCAAAGCGACGTATTCGCCAACCTTGTCTGCGGTATTGACCACGTTCGCGCCGTCGTTTGCATACGTAATATTGATAACGTCACCGCTACAACGATTGAGAATTGTAGCGTATACGCTTAGATAATTACCGTTTCCTACGTATTGCAACGTTGTAGCCGACCAACTTATATCGTTTTTGGTAATGGCGCGTTTATAGATCGTCCATTCGGTCGAACAGATTTGGCTGTCGGACTCGAAAGTATAATTCTTAAACGCTTCGGCGTCTAATTGAACTCTCGCGATATACGTACCCGCGTTGACCGCGCTGTTACAAACTTTGGCGGACGTATCCGCTATATATTCGAAGCCCAATCGACAAGTAACGTTTGCTCCGTTATTGCCGTTGACCGTATAACCCGTTACCGTAGCCGTTACGGTTTGAGTAGACGCGTTATACACGATCCTAGCGTTCGCCAACTCGGTATCGCCGTATTTCCACTCGGGTTCGGCGATTATTTGCTTGGTGATTTGCCACGTGTTAGAAATAACGTCGGGCAAGATATAATCGTTATAACCGCGACTGTCTATAACTTTGCTGATAGTCGAAACGTAAATGCCCGCATCCGTACCTACGTCGCCTGTTCCCGACAATACGAACGAAATGTACGCGCTGTCGCTTGCCAAAACGCCCGAATCTCCGTCGACCGTACCGACCGTCGCGCTGACCGATCTTTGCAAACCGCTGTAGACGGTAGAAGAACCGTTCCATGCAAGCAAAGAATTATTAAGCGTTTGAGCCAAATTGTCGTATACCCACAAGATAGACGCGACGCGTTGCGAAACGGTATAAGCCTTTTCGCCCGCTATTTGATAGTTTGCGCTGTCTACCGCGTCGCCCATACCGACGAGTTTAACCGCATAGTTACCCGCGTGGATCGAAGCCGTAAAGGTATAGACGTAGGTGTCGAAGCCCGAAGCGGACGTCAGAGAATCTCTGGTAAAGTTGTTGACTCCCGTGACCGAGCCAGAACTCAATTCGGTTACGTTCGCGTTGAAGTTTACCGAATCTCCCGCGATGATATTCGATATAGTAACCGTTACGCCCTGACCTTGACCGTTATAAATCAAAGAAGGATCGTTCCAATCAACTACCAAGATACGTTTGTTGATATACCAAACTAACGAACGGGTACTTTCCGCGCCCAAAATGTAGTTGAGATATCTATCGTCGTCTCCGCCGATTTCGATAACCGTCGTGGTATATTTCCCCGCTTTGATAGCCGAGTTACCGCTATTCGAATCGGTTTGATACGACAAAATCAACGTTGCGCCGTCAACTATACCCGTAGGCGTTGCCGAAACGGTCTTTGCCGTTTTGTCGTAGGTATAAGCCGTCGAGTAATCCCAACTGAAACCGATTTGTTTTTGCTTAATCGCAAACGAACCTTGATTTTCGGGTAACGAATAGTTCTTGTTACCGTTGTTCGACGCGTCTATCGAAACGATTTTCGCGGTATAACTACCCGCCGAAATGCGATTGACGGCAAATACTATCGAAGTCGCCGAAGTAACGGTGTTAAGCGTGGAACTAAACGTATCGAAAGCATTTGAATAATCTACCGCGCCGTCGGTGGTATAACGGAAACCGTCGATGATATAACCGAAAGTAACGTTGTCCGAAGCGATCAGATTTCCTATAGTTACCGAAATACCTTGAGCGTTGTTGTTGAAAATCAAGTTGGTCGAAGTACCCCAAGAGATCGTCAAAACGCGTTTTTGGATCGTCCAAGAAATACTTAACTTTTGATATTCTTCGTTTTCGCTCGAATTGTTGACGGGCAGACGATAATTGTTCGACGGCGAACAACCGTTGATGGTCGCCGTATAATCGCCCGCGTCGGTAGCCGAAGTCGTACCGCTATAAGTAAACGTAACCAAATAACCGTCGACGACGTTTCCTGCGGTTGCTTTTATGCTCTTTTCGGTACCGTCGTAAGCAAACGGCGAAGAATAATTCCAAGTTATCGTCAACATACGTTTTTCGATAACGAACGTTACGCCGTCTACCGACATCTTGTAGTTAGATGCCGAAACGCAAGCCGAGTTTTCACTATCCGCGCTGGGCAACGCGCTTGCCACGCTTATGCCGTCTACCGAGAACGAGCCTGCCGAAATCGAATAGAAAACGTAATCTCCGTTGACGACTTCGGTCGTACCGCTGATAATTCCCTTGACGGCGAAGTTATTGGTAACGACGTTGAGTTTAAGTTTTTCGTTGTTTTGAATACCGCCCAGAGTAGCGGTAACGCCGTGTTGTGCGCCGTCGAATACGGCAACGTTTCCTTGATCGGTAGCCGACCAAGTTACTTTGACTTCGCGCGGACTTAGGGTAAATTCCGAAGAACTGCCTTGCATCGTATAGTTATCGTTGACGGGATAACCGACCAAATCGTCGGACATAACCGCGCTTACGGTATAATTACCCGCCTTGACCACGCTGAGCGAAACGGTGAATACGCCTACGCCCGCTTTGTTTTCGACGTTTGCGGTGGTATAGGCGGTATCGGTTATCAAGGCGTCGCCCGTCGACGTAAATCTTGCGCCGAGATTAGCGATAGTCGTGTTGGTGCTTACGTCTTTTGCCGACAAACCGATTACGTACGCGATACTGTCGTACGCTCCGCTTTGATCGGCGCAAATACCCGTAATCGTTATGGTAACCGTTTGTTGAGCAAGACCGTTATAGATGCGAGTGTTGTTGACGTTGATAGCCAACGTCAAAGGACGCGCGCTTATTTGCCAATCTTTTGTCAAAGTAGCGTTATTGGGGAGTTTATAATCGTCGTTGGGATTAGAAATAAATCCGACGACTTTCGCTCTGTAATTGCCTTTTTTGACGCCCGTATTACCCGTAACGTCCAAGATAACTTCGTCGTTGCCGACCGCATTGGATACCGTCGCGAATATCGAACGGGTTGTTCCCGTATAGGGCGAATAAGGAGTGGAAAAATCACCCGACCAGGCGTCTAGTTCGTCGGTTGTCCACTCGATGACTACCGTGCGTTGACCGATATCGAAACTACGATCGGTAGACGACGGATAGGTATAATTGTTGCTGTCGATTCCTGTATAGAAATCGCCTTGTTTAGTTTTGTCGAAAACTACTTGATAGGTGCCGTAGTGAGTTGCCTCGAAACTCAACGTAAGGCTTCCGTTCACGACAGCGGTATGCGAAGCGTTCGAAGGACTTACTCCGACAGAGTTACCGCAAACGTACGAGTAACTTACCGATACCGACTGACCGTCCAAAACGTTGGATATGGTCAAATCCAGACCCTTGAGCAGATTGCCGTCGTAGTTAAGTCCCGAATAAGCCGTGTAGAAGAACGACAATTCTCTGGGATTGATCGTATAACTACTGCTACCGCTCGTCGTAATCGCATAGTTGCAAGCGTATTTGTCGTAGTCGGACGTCGTACCGCCTACTCTAGCCACCGTAACCGCGCCTATCGAGTACGCCGAAACGTAATTGCCCGATCTCAAAACGTCGATTGCGCTAAAGTCGTACGAAAGGTTGCTCACGCCGACGAGCGACGTGGTTACGTTGCCCGCGTACAAGTTGTTTGCGATCGAGAGCGTAACGTTACTCAAATCGGCGGTTGCGATACCGCTCAAATTCATCTTGACGCCTTGGAGTTCGCCGTTATAAATCGCTTTCGCGCTCGAACCCGTGTACGATACGTTGATAGTCGCTTGACCTACCGTAATCGTCAACGTCAAAATACCCGACGCGCCGACGTAATAGTTGTCGCTGTTGCTCTTAAGCGCAACGGTATATTTACCTACGTCTTTTACGCCGAACGCCACGTTACGCGTCGCGCTACCCGTCGCGGTAACTATAAGGTTATTGCTTACGGACGGCGTTGTCGCATAAAGAACGTCATCGAAAGTAAGGTTGTTGCCGACGATGTTATTCGTGCCGTACGAAACGCTGTGAATTAATTCGAAATCGTCGTTGTCGATAAGTTTGCTAAGAGTCAACAACGCGTCTTGTCTTGCGCCGTTGTACGTCAGCGATACGCTCGAAGAAGTACCGAAAGATACTTCGACTTGTTTGGGCGTAATAGTATATTCGGTGGCGTTGCCGAGATTGGATTTAAGTACGTAGTTCGCCGAGTCACCGCCGATTATTTGAACCAAAGTAACTTCGGTAACGCTGTACGCCGTAATCGCGCCGTCGACTTTTCTTACGTTTTTGGAAGTAAACGAATAGCCCGACGTCGAAGTATTGCCTACGCCGTTAGCGTTTACCAAGGTATTGCCCGTATAAGACGTTACCACTGCGAATACCGCTTTTTCACTGCCGACCAATCCTTTTACGGTTACCGTTACGCCGTGGTTTGCGCCGTCGTAGACGCAAGATCCCGTTCCCGACCACTCCAACGTAATCGTGCGAACGGTTATTTCGTACTTACAGTTATCCGAAATGTTTGCGACCAATTCGTAATTTTCGACGTTCGCGTTACCGCCCTTGATAGCCGACAGCGAAACGTCGGTAACGGTATAGATACCCACGTTGACAGAACGGAACAAATATCCGTTGGAAGTATCGTTCGAAACGCCGTCTGCATTGGCCAAAGTGTTGGTAGCGTAGTTTGAAATTACTTCGAACACCGCTCTTTCACCGCCGGCAAGACCGCTCACTTTTACGTTTACGCCGTGAACGTTACCGTCGTATGCGACGCTACCGCTACCCGTCCAAGTAAGTATGATTTTCGCTTTGCCGATAACGTACTTACAGTTATCGTCCGAGACGTTGGTTACGAGTTCGTAATTCGACGCTTTTGCCTGACCGCCCTTGATAGCCGACAAGGTAATCGAAGATACGTTATAAGTTCCCGCGTTCGTCGCGCCGAACATATACGAAGCGTTGCTTACGCCGTTTGCGTTTACCAAAGTATTGATTGCGTAATCGTTATCTACGACGAACACCGCTTTTTCGTTGCCGTTCAAACCGCTTACGGTAACGGTAACGCCTTGTACGTTGCCGTTATACGCGCCGCTACCCGAACCCGACCAAGTCAAAGTTATGGTAGCCTTGCCTATCGTATACTTGCAGTTAGCGTCCGAAACGTTGCTCGTCAACGAATAGTTGTCGGCTTTGTTTTGACCGCCCTTGATACTCGCAAGCGAAACGCTCGTAACGGTATAAGTACCTACGTCGATATCCAAAAATCTGTAGTTCCCGTCCGAAACGCCGTCCGCGTTGACTAGGGTATTGCTCGTATAATTGTTTACCGAATCGAATACCGCTTTTTCACCGCTTACCAAACCTTCGAGCGTAACGGTTATACCTTGGTTTGCGCCCGTATAACCTTTGCTACCGCTACCCGACCACGTGAGCGTCAAAACTTTCTTGTCGATGACGTATTTCGTATTTGCGTTCGACGAACCCAAATTGGCGACCACGATATAGTTGCTTGCCAATCCGTTACCGCCGATAATCGAATCTATCGAAACGGCGTTCGCGATATAAGAGCCGGCGTTAATGGCGCGTAGATAATACGTACCGTCGGCAACGCCGTTTGTAGTATCTCTCAAGGTGTTGCCCGTATAATTGCCGTCGACGTTAAATACCGCTCTTTCGCCGACAATCAAACCGTTTACCTTGACGGTTACGCCGTGATTTTTTCCGTCGTACGTACAACTACCCGATCCCGACCAAGTCAAAGTAACTTCCTTGGCGTTTATCGTAAACTTACAATTCTGATCGCTTACGTTAGATACGAAGTCGTAGTTATTTACGTTAGCCTGACCGCCCTTGATAGCCGACAAGGTAATCAAAGAAATATTATAAGTTCCCGCGTTCGTCGCGCCGAAACCGTAATCGCCGTTGGCGACTCCTACCGACGCGCATAGCGAATCGGTAGCGAAAGTTCCGTTCGAAACGAACACCGCTTTTTCGTTGCCTTTCAAACCGCTTACCGTAACGATAACGGTTTGAGAATTGCCGTTATAGACAGCCGAACCACTGTTATTCCAAGTCAAAGTTATGGTCGCTTTGTTTATGGTATACTTGCAGTTCGCGTCCGAAACGTTGCTTGTAAACGTATAATTCGAAGTTTTTGCCTGACCGCCCTTGATAGCCGACAAAGTGACCGAAGTTACGTTGTAAGTTCCCGCGTTGATAGCGTTCAAACCGTACGAACCGTTAGCGACGCCGTTTGCCGTATTGACCAAGTTGTTAGATGCAAAAGTCGAAGTCAAAGCGAATACCGCCTTTTCGTCGCCGACCAAACCGCTGACGATAGCGATAATTCCTTGATTTGCGCCCGTATAAACGCCCGACGTCGCGTTCGTCCAAGTTATCGTAAGAGCGCGCGCGGTGATTTGGTACTTGGTGTTGGCGTTTGACGTGCCGAAGTTGGCGCTTAGGGTGTAGTTAGAAGGCTTTGCCATACCGCTGACGCTACTGCTTTGTAACGTTATTGCGCTAACGGTATAAGCGCCTACGTTGACGGCGTAGAAATTAAACGTGCCGTCCGTAACGCCGTTTTCGTGATAAAGCGTATTGCTCGTATAATTGCTTGTAATCGCAAATAACGCTCTTTCGCTACCTGCCAAACCCGAAACGGTAACGCTTACGCCGTAAGAATTGCCGTCGTATACGTGACTGCCCGTACCCGACCAAGTAAGCGTCAGAGTTTTGGGCGTTATGGTCGACTTGCAGTTAGCGTCGGTCAGATTATTATTAAACGTATAGTTAGAAACCTTTGCGGATCCGCCCGTAATTGCCGACAATACCACGTCGGTAACCGTGCTTTCGCCCGCGTTCACGCTTGTGACAAACGTATACGCGCCGTTTCCTTTGCCCGAACCGTTGAGCGTGTTGCTTGCGTAAGTGCTTTTTACGCTAAACGTTGCTTTTTCGCTACCTACCAAACCCGAAACGGTTGCGGTAAGCGTTATAGCCGAGCCGTCGTAAATCTTGGCGATCGCTCCGCTCCAAGTTATCGTAAGACCGCGAGCGGTGATTTGATACTTGGTATTGGCGTTACTCGAGCCTAGATTGACGATCAAATTATAGTTTGACGGTTTTGCCGTTCCGCTGACGCTACTCGAAATCAAAGTAACCGCGCTGACGGTATACGTACCCGCGTTAACCGAACCGAACGAATAAGTGCCGTTCGACACGCCCGCGGTCGTGTTGACCAACGTGTTGGTTGCGTAATCGGTAGTTACGCCGAATATCGCTTTTTCGCTACCCACAAGACCTGCGACCGTAACGCTTACGCCGTAATAATTACCGTCGTATACGTGACTGCCCGTACCCGACCAAGTAAGCGTCAAGTCTTTTTTGTCGATAGTATATTTTGTGTTGGCGTTGTTTGTTCCTAGATTGACGGTAAGCGAATAGTTCGACGCCGATGCGTTTCCGCCTGTTATACCGACGATCGAAACGCCCGTAACCGCGTAACTGCCCGCGTTGACCGACCATAGACCGTAAGAACCGTTGCCCACGCCCGACGAATTAACGAGATCGTTAGCCGAATAAGTACCGTTTATGCCGAATATCGCCTTTTCGCCGTTGACCAAACCGCTTACTGTCACGGTAACGCCGTGGTTTGCTCCGTCGTACACGTGACTGCCCGTACCCGACCAAGTCAAAACTACTTCTTTCTTACTGACGGTAACGTCTGCCGTTACTCCCGACGAAGGAGCGTCGGCGTTGTTGTATTTGAGTTTGTAGTTAGACATATTGTCCAACTTGATTATAAAGCTATACGTACCCGCAAACACGCCTTGGAACGTCGCTTGTCTCGACGTCGATCCGCTTGCCACCGTCAAAATCTTCGACGTAGAATTATACGAAACGCCCGTCGCCGACAGCAATTTGGCGTTTGCGCCCGCTTCCGCGCTACTGCCGATTCTACCCGAAACGTACAAGGTCAAAGTATCTTTTGCGACCATGTTGCTTATGTTCAAGGTCAAGATGCTTAGGTTAGAACCGTTATAAATATTGCTTACGGGCGTCAACGTCAACGTCAGTTCTCTCGGAACTATTTGCCAGTTAACGTGTTTTGAATGGTCCGAAGTATAGGACGTTTTGGGATTATAGGTAGAGCTTGCGCTGTTTATCGTACCCGAATAGCTCCCCGGCAAACAGTAATTGCCCGCCGACGCTCCGCCCAAAGCGGTTATCCAAGTGACGTAGTTACCTACGTTCACCGCCGACGATGTTACCGTTCTTCCCGAACAGCTCGAACAAGAAAGTCCCGACGCCAAAGTCAGCGTCAAAACGTCGCCCGATTCCACGCCCGACGCGGTTGCGGTCGGACTCAAAGTATTTCCGTTGTAGGTTTGATTTCCTATACCCGTCCAATTAACCGTAATTTCTTTACGGCGAATTGTATACGTTAGCGAAGGATTGCTCGCCAACTTATAGTTATTGTTGTTCGTACCGTTGATAGTAACGGTATAAGAGCCTGCGTTTACGTTGGAGAACACGAAGTTTCCGTTGCTGTTTCCTACGCCCGTGCTTCCGTTGGTCAAGGTAAGACCGCTCAAGCCGTAAACGTAATTCGCCGCCAAGGTAGGACGTAGCGCGTTCTCTTGGCTCGACGTCGAAACCGCATATGTGGTTTGTTTGAGATGCATAACCAAGCCGAACGTCTTTTTCGCGTATACGTAGGTTTGATCGGTCGATATAGTAGATCCGCCTACCGTACCGCCGTTATAAGCGCGCCAGTCGTTCAGCGTGATCGTAGCCTTGTTAATCAACCATTTTTGCGTTTTGACGTCCAAGGTGTAGTTAGGCGAACCCGTGGCGACGGTACATGTGTAATTACCTGCGTCCAAAGCCGAATTGCCCGAATATGTAGGAGCGATATCGCTCCAATAGTTTTCGTTCCACGCCATACCCGACGTGATAGCGACGTTACATTTATATACTTTTCCGTTGTACGTAACGTAACTGCCTACGTCGTAGGTTGCGCTTGCGCTGTACGTCGACGGGGTGTATGCTTCCCACTTCGACAAATTCCACGTTTCGCCCGACGTGATAGCCGTCTTGCACTTATAATAACTCGAGCCGTAATAAACGACGTAGCCCACGGAGTACGCTCTGGTAGGTTTGTAGTACGCGCCGAAGATTTCGTCGAATTCGTCCGTGCCGAAAGTAACCGTACCTTGAACCGTACCGTTAGATAACTTTTGCGCCTCATAAGGCAAAATCATCCAAGTTTGCGCTATGTAGTTGAGCGAAATATCGTTCGCGCTACGCGCCACTTGATAAAACGCGTTGCCGTATACGTTGTTTGTCCCCGGAACGAATATCCACTTGGTAACGTTGACCGTTTTGATAGTGATTTCGAAATATCTGCTAGACAACGTCAAACTGTAATTTTGGTTGGTTTGTATGCTTACGTTACACGTATAAACTACGCCCGCGTTACGGGCCTTAAAATAACTGTTTTCGCTTATTTCCACCGCCGACGTATTTTTGCTCTTGGTATACGTTTTGTTGGCTTTACCCGTCATACTGTATACGAGAACTACGTCGTAAGCGTCGTTAGAAACAAAGTTGTTTACCTTAAGCACGATACCCAATTCGTTTCCGTTGTACTCGAACGCCTTAGGACTAGACGACGAGTTTGCCCCGAGAACCGTACCGTCGGACAAGTACCAACCCGCGTTCAATTCGCGCTTTTTGATTTCATATGTCGCTTCTTGAGAAATAGAATAGTTACGTCCGGTACTTGTTCCGTACGCTTTTTCTTTGTTTGCTTCGGATTTTGTAGAATTGACAAAATCGTTCAGTCCGCTTACCGCTTGGGTGAGCGACGCGAATTTTACCGCGTAACTTCCCGAGTTTATCGACTTAAATTCCCCGCCCGATTCTGCCGCGAAACTTCCGCTCGGCGCGCTTTCAAACGACAAATAACTGCCTTGAGCGTTTGCTTTGCCGTTTTCGAACGATATCGTTACTCCTTGGTTGGAGCCGACTAAACCCGATATCGAGATCTTATAACCTTTGTAACCGCCGATGTATTCCGAACCCGAACTTCCGCCGATATCGGTTGTCGATACCGAAAGAGCCTTGGGCGTGATAGTCCAATTGAGAGTTTGCAAATACTTGCCGTCAAGCGTGTAATTGGTCAAATACGTCGTAGCGGTTAAGTCGGGACGCAACAATTCCTTGTTATTTACGTCAAAAACTTTGACTACGTATTGATAACTGCCCGCGTCCTTCATCGTAATGCTTACGTTTCCGTTCGCGCTGATTTCTCTATAGTTATAGGTAGTTCCGTTGACGGCTACCGTTCCGCTTCTTATCGTGGTTCTTACGCCGATCAATCTTACGCTTGCGTTGCTTACCGACTTTATTCCGCCGAAAACCAACGTGTAACCGTGATCGTTACCGTCGTAAGTAGAAGACGAATTAGCGTTGGATATATCTTTGCCCGCCGTATCCTTGATTGTCAAAGGAGCGGGGATTATGTCGTATACGTGGGGAACGGTGTATAAGTTACCGCTCAAAGTCGCCTCGTAACCGTTACCGTAGTATCTGTTGATCGGGTTATTGTTTGCGTCGACCATTTTGCTATTGGCTATGGTCGCGTAGTTACAATATCCGCTAACGTCGAATTCGTAGTTGTTTCTGACGCGCGGAGATACGACCGATAGATTAAACGTAAGCGCATAACAGCCTACGTTCACGTCGCTCGATTTACCTATCGCGCTTGCTATCGAACCCGTTTGGTTCGAGTCGCTTTTGTCCGACGCGATAAATCCCGACACGTCGAAACACCACTTCGAGCCGTCGTATTGCGACGCGCCGTTGTGAGTTTGTTGATAATTACTGTCGTCGTAGATTATATATTTGGTTTTGTCGGTCGTTACGCCGAATTCCTTATAGTAGGTCAACAACGTTATCGAGAGCGATCTCGGTCTTATCGTGTATTGCAAAGAGTTATTGGTGGTCAAACAACACTTATCGCTGTTTGTCGTGTTTGACCAACAATAGTTTCTGTTAGCGTCCGACGCCGTAAAGTTGCCCGACGCGCTGTTTTTGAGTATCCAACAACTTTCTACCTGATAGGTTCCCGCGTCTCTTACCAAGTTTGCGTTATATCCGTCCGATCCCGTGGTATATCCCGAATCTCTTGCGGTAAAGGTCGCTACTGCCGAGCTTAATTTTACTCCGCCGTAAAAACCGCTTCCGTACCAGTTGGAATTACTGCCTTTTTCGAGTTCGTATACGGTTTTCAAACGACCGTCGGGAGCCGAAACCGTGTACAAATCGTCAAAGTTCAAACTACCGCCGTCGTAATCGCTGTATTGACTCTTAAACGTCAACGACAATTCGATAGGATTGATGATAGGTTCGCAACGGTTTTTGTCGGTAGAACTGGTATCGGTACAACTGATCAACCAAGTACCCGCTACGTTGGCGATACTGTAACCTATGCAATAATAATGTATGTTGTTGTTATAGTAGCTTGCCGAAACGTCGTAAATACGGTTGTATTCGGGGCTAAACGTATAACCCGATCCGCTGTACGAATAGTAGTTGGAGTTATTGAACCAGAAGTTATTGTCTTTTTTTGACGGAACCCAAACCTTTTCGGTCAACACCGTTACGATCGAGTTTGCGTCGCTCATAGACAGGGTGATGTAATCGTCTAGGTCGTGATAACCGCCGTTCGCTTGACCGTAGGTTACCGCGGACGGATTTTTAACCAATCCCGACAAGACGGGCGTGTCCAATTCCCACTTTAGATAATATACCGACGCAGTTCCCGTCAAACCGGTGACCTGCGTGTTTGCTGCGCTGGTACAACTTGAGTTGGTATACCAACCTTGTTGAGTAAAGTTATCGTCCGAATTCGGATTGTTGATTTTATCGTCTTTGGTATTATATATTCCGTCAGCCGTATCGTAGTAGTTTGCCAAATTAAGAGTTGCGCCGTACTCTACCGTCATAGGCGCTCTGCATAGCGAAACCGAATTGCCTGCCGATATAGTTCCGTTAAGCAAATATACGCTCTTCTGCTCGTTGGTGAGAGATCCCCTTGCTTTGCTGTTGCAAAAATACACGTCTCTGGTCGGCACGATGTATCTTTCTTTTTCGAAAACCGCCGTGAACGTAACGTCGCTTGTTACGGTATACAATTTGTTGTTACTTCCGCTTAGATTGTTATAAATGGTGCTTCCCGCTTGCCAGCCGACAAATCTGTACCCTGTGGGGATGGTTCCGAAAGCGCAAGCAGGCAAACCTACGGTTCCGTTTTTTCCGATATAGGTTATTCTGGTTGTACCGTCGTTGGCGTTTTTATAGGTAACTTTATTAACGCCCGTTTGACTCGAACGACTTAGCGACAACTCTGCGGTAAAAGTAACCGAAGACATTGTCTTTTTACAATGGTTTACCCATGTGTAACCACCGCCGTTACCGTAAATACAACTATATGATACGCTAAACTTCAGTTTCGATATGCTGCTCCACGATTGCGCGTTGATGTCGACGCGTCGCGTTTCGTTACACGCTCCGCTCCATGGCCATGCGGAACCGCCTTTCGAAAAATACGCCTGTTTCGACGCCGTCTTCGCAGTGTTGTCTACGGTCAGCGTCAAAGCGCCGCAGTAAATCGTGTACGTACTGCTACGAACACCGTTGTTTCTGTCCAAATTGACCGATAATCCATCTTTGATGGCGTTCGTCGATACGCTGACCGAATACGTATATCCGTATAATCCCGAAATATTTTTACAATCGGCTTCCCAGTCAAAAGTATGCGAATTCGTCCAAGTTCTATTTTCGCCGTCGTTACCGTCCGAGCTGTTGCTACCCGTCGACCAAGTTTGCGTGGCGGATTTTTCTTTTAGGTATAGTTTGAGATTGCCCGTCATACTCGTAGCGATATTTCCTACGAACGCGTCACCGCTCATATTGTACCACCCCGCAAAAACATATCCGCTCGATACGTACGACGAAGGATACGGAAATTGCGAGCCGGAGATAAACGTTCCCTCGAGATAGTGGGTAAAATAACCGCTTACCGCTTTGCTCGGACTTGCGATTATCGTACTCTTATCCGCCTTATACCAAGTTATCGTATATTGGGCAGGAGTATATGACCAGCTGCTGAATATGTAATAATTTCCGCAACAATAGGGCAATTCGTATTGAAATGCCGATTTTTTGTCGAGAGCGACAGTCAAACCGTTTAACGGACCCGAAACGTACTTTGCGTACACGCCGTCCAAAGTGTAATTATATTGTTTACTGGATTTCGAACCGTTAAAGTGAGCGAACTGGTTATAGGTGATGGTGATTGTACTGTAATGTGTGCCTTCCAGCGGAGCGTCCGCTTTACTGAACGTAGCGTTTCCCGTAATGCAGTAAGTTCTTCCGTTAGAGTCGTATTGATCGTAAAAAGACGTGCCTGTCGCTTCGTTCATAAGTCCATACGTAGCGAAAGACGCTTTATATTCCATATTTGCGGTATTTTGCGTACCTGCAATCTTTGCGCCGTCGGCTAACGATTCCGCGCCGGCTCCGCTTATTCTCAACCATCTTGCGAAACTTCCTACGTTGGTACCTAGGTTGCTCGCTACGTCCAACGTAAAGTCGTTGTCGTAATAAATATCATAGGTCTTATATCTTCCGTATGTGTTGCTGACGCCTGTATAACTGGTAAATTGGAACGTACTTCCGCCCGACTTGCCGTACATATCGTATATCGTCAACGTATACTTATTCGGCTCATAATACGCGCCGAAATACATTCCGTTTCCGTAGGTACTTACCAAGTTAGCCAAATTTATCGTAGCCGTACCGGCATCGGTCAATATGTTTGTGCCTGACTTTGAGTTCGTTAAGCTTACGTCCGTATAAAAAAGAACAGGATTAGAATAGTAGTCTTTTCTGCTTACGATTATTTCTATCGTTTGGTTGTAATGTTTAACGCTATAAGCCTTAAAACTCGCGGTCGCTTGCGCCGATTCGTTGTTGACTTCCAGACTTTTACCGTTGCTCGACGTTGTGTAGTAACTGTTGATACGTACCGAGTTATACAAGTTACTGCGGTTACCCGCCTTTCCCGAAGTCGACGGAGTAACCAAACCTACGTACACGGTAGGCTTCGTCGCCTTGATTGTCAACTTCATATTCTCAATATACATATTCGGCTCTGCGGAGTTGAATATGTTACCGGGGGCGTCGTGGCCTAGCGTAATCGCAAGGCGAATATAAGCCGTAGAACCGTATTCCGCTACTGCCTCTTTTATGGAGCGGGAGTCTAACATTGCGCTTACGTCTTGACTGGTAGATCCGACTTTACCGCCGGGGCTGTTATCGAATTTGGTATCGCAAGGGTTGTAATTATTAAAATCTGTTAACGTCTTATAGTGATAATCGGTTGTAGCCAAGTCGATTTTTGCGCATACGCCGTAAAGTTTATCCATACTGCCCGAACCGACTATTGCAGACATTTCCAAACTTACCAAGCCCAATTTCATCAAATTAAGCAAATTGCTGTTGATTTTAACGTTTACTACCGATCTCATGTAGGTAGAACCCGCGTAAATCGTGTTTTTGTTTATATAATGAAAAGTGTTGCTGTCGCTTCCGTGAGTCCACGAGAGTTCGTCGCCGTCGTTATCCTCGCGGATATACGCGTCAAAATAATTTGCCGTGATGTAGCCCGTAGAATAATCCTTGATTTCCGCATAGTTGGCAAACGCCGCGCTTCCCGACAAGTCGTAAACGTCGCCCGTGATATAATGGTCGCACCAGTTTTCCGCCGCCGCGGTATCCAACGCCGTGTTATCCGACAAGCCGTCCGTTTTGTCGGCGCGCAACGTGAAGATCGTCAACAGACTGAGCGATGACGCTAAAAACACAAAAACGACTGCCAAAGCAAGCGCTATTTTTTTAATCGATGCGGTTCGTTTCATCTCTATTCTCCTTACGTCTTTGCCTGCGATCGACAAAGAACACTTATATATAATATAATCTAACGCGCGAACGCACGATAATATGCGGGCGGTCAGTTTCTCACAATATATTATCGCATATCCGCCGTGTTTTGTCAATAATATGCGCGCTTAATTTTTAATTAAAATAGTGAAAAGTGTGTGAAACTATGTGAAAGTGTGTTACAATATCGTTATGAAACAAAAATCTCCCGCCGTTAAGTTCATAATAGTAGCCATAGTTTGTTGCTTACTTGCGATACCCGTTGTTTTCTTCGGGATAACGCTGGTGAGATTTTTTTGGTTTAGACCTTTCGTCGTTGACGGCAAAAGTATGAGTCCGACCTTGAGCGACGGAGAACTTCGCTACTACGACGCGGTTGCCGAAATAGATTTTTACGACGTGTGCGTATTTTACCGTTCGTCCGACCCCGACTTTGTTCCGCCTGCAAAATTCGGCGCGAACCAATTTTTACGCAGTATGCCTTGGGGAACAAAAATCGCGCCGACGTCGAGCGAAACGCTATACGTCAAGCGCGTGGTAGGACTATCGGGCGATACCGTAGAATTACGAGCCGAAACCGTAGACGGCGTAAGTCGAATATTTTTGTATCGCAACCGAGAAAAAGTGGCGGAAGATTTTGTAATGATTGACGAAACGCAACTCGCCGACGACGTACGCACACCCGAAACCGAGCGTTTTATCGCCGACTTTATCGCCGAATACGGCGAGAACGCTTTGCACGTTATCGCGCCCCAACCCGCCGTCGTAGTCCCCGACGACTGTTATTACGTCTTGGGCGATAACCGCGATCACAGCGTAGATAGTCGTATATGGGGTGCTGTTAGCCGCAACAATTTTATCGGCAAAGTGCGTTTATAATCCCCCTACACCCCGTCATTTCGACCAACATGGAAAAATCTCAACCATCACCTTGTCATTTCGACAGAAGTGGAGAAATCCAATCCTTACAAAATAAAAAGGGAACTGCTTTGCAATTCCCTTTTTTGCAATCTTGCAATATTTTACTCTATCGCCAATTGATTATCTCTAACTATCAACGTTACCTTGCTAAACGGTTTGGGATTGTTTTCGATAATATATTTTGCGATAAGCGTTTCAACCGTCGTTTCTATATACCTTCTCATAGGTCTTGCGCCGTATTCGGCGTTATAACCTTCTTTTTTGATTTTTTCAAACGCCATATCGGTTACCACAAGTTCGAGATTCATTTCTTTTAATCTCAATTTTAGATTATCGAGCATCAAGCGACCGATTTTGGTTATTTCTTCTTCGCCCAACGGGTTGAAGTATATTATTTCGTCGAGTCTGTTCAAAAATTCGGGACGGAATTTTTCTTTCAGAAGCATATTCATATTGTCGTTCAATTCTTTTTGGTTGCGATAGTTGAGCATATACTCCGAGCCTAAATTGGACGTCATAATAATTATCGTGTTTTTGAAATCTACCGTTTTGCCCAAACTGTCGGTTACTCTGCCGTCGTCCAAAATTTGCAGCATTAGGTTGAAGACGTCCGGGTTCGCTTTTTCGATTTCGTCGAACAGTACTACCGAATAAGGTTTTCTGCGGACTGCTTCCGTCAAAACGCCGCCTTCTTCGTAACCCACGTATCCCGGAGGCGCGCCGATCAAACGAGATACCGAGAATCTTTCCATATATTCGGACATATCGATTCTGATAATGTTTTTATCGTCGTCGAAAAGTATTTGAGCCAAAGCCTTCGCCAGTTCTGTTTTGCCTACGCCCGTAGGCCCCAAAAACATAAAACTACCGATAGGTTTGTTAGGGTTTTGAATACCTGCTCTCGCCCTTAATATCGCGTCGCTAACCTTTTTGACCGCTTCTTTTTGACCTATAACTCTCTTTGACAATTCGTCTTCGAGATGCAAAACTTTTTCTCTTTCGCCGACCATTGCAGAATAAAGTTGTTGAGTGAAGAGAACTCGCTGTAAATATTCGCTTTCGTATAGTCGATGATGCTTTCTTGCCGCAAGAGCTTTCCGTCCGTATCGTATACCGCGACCATTTTCTGCAAAATAGAAACTTTACAGCCCCTGCTATCTACCACGTATTTGTGTTTTGGTTCTGTAGGCGGAGGAGGCATTATAACCGTATCGCCGCCCGCTGGAGCTTTTGGTTCGACATGGCGAAATTCTTCATCCTGTTCAATCGGTCCGTCCCAATCAGGATCTGCGAATAGACGAGTAACGCCGCGAAAATCCATAATGGTGAAATGCGTTTTCCCGTCATCCCAACGAAGTCTTGTGCCACGACCGATGATTTGTTTGAACTCGGTCATAGAACCGATCATTTCATCGATTACGATCAACTTAACCATTTTGCAATCGGCACCGGTAGAGAGAAGTTTCGACGTTGTCGCTATTACCGGATATTTTGCAGAAACAGAAATGAAATAGTCCAACTTGCTCTTGCCGTAATCGTCGCTTCCGGTGATACGAACAATATAGTCCGGATCTTTTGCGCACATATCGGCGTTCAATTTGGTCAATGCAACGCGCATACGCTCCGCCGCATCTTCCGTAGCACAGAATACAATAGTCTTTGCCATCCTATCGGTTGCTTTGAGATAATTGGTTATCTCGTTTGCAACCATGTCGATTCGGTCCTGAATGATGATATTGTAATCATAATCACTGTTATTATAAATACGATCTTCGATTTCGTAGCCGAAAATATCCCGCTGACCTTTACGAGGACGCCATTCATCGTCGATATCGGTTTTTATGCGTATCACCTTAAACGGCGCAAGAAAGCCGTCGTCAATTCCTTCTTTCAAGCTGTATTTATAAATCGGCTCGCCGAAATAATCGATATTGGAAATATAACTCGTTTCTTTCGGCGTTGCTGTCATACCGATTTGGGTTGCAGAAGAAAAATATTCCAGCACCTTACGCCAGCGACTTTCCTCTTTGGCGCTGCCACGGTGACACTCGTCCACAATGACGAGGTCAAAGAAATCTTTATCGAACAGTTGCTTATAGTGGGCAAGCGTTTCTTCGTCCGTCTCTTCTTCCGTTGTTTTATTCCCAACTAATTGTTGGTAGAGGGAGAAGTAGACCTGATGCGAAGTGATCGTCGTTCTGTCGTCTTTTGCAAAATTGATTTTATGTATTACCTTTTCAAGAGGCTTAAAATCTCCGCTGATGGTTTGATCGACGAGGTTGTTCCGATCGGCAAGATAGAGAATTTTCTGTTTCATACCGCTTTGCAATAAGCGATAGACGATTTGAAAAGCCGTATAAGTTTTTCCCGTGCCCGTTGCCATAACAAGAAGAATACGTTGCTGTCCTTTTGCTATCACCTCTATGCTGCGATTAACAGCAACTTGCTGATAATATCTCGGCGGATATGTGTTTTGGCTGGTGTAATAAGGTTGATTGATAAGTGCAAATTCAGTTTCAGATAAACCTTGTCCGCCGTTGATTTCACTTTGATAGCGGGCGAAAAGCTCTTCGGGAGAAGGAAAACTATCTAATGTAATTTCTCTCTCGATTCCGGTAAGAAAGTCAAACTCTTGAAAGGCGTCTCCGTTCGAACTGTATGCAAAAGGAACGTCCAGCATTTGAGCATAAACTTTTGCCTGCTGCATACCGAAAGATACGCTGTGGTTATTGTCTTTGGCTTCTACGATAGCGATAGGATAATTCTTATTGAGGAAGAGTATATAGTCCGCTTTTTTCGGAGATTCACGGCTGACCAAATTACCACGGAGATTTATTTTGCCGTCTGTAAACTGAACCTTGGTCTCCATAGTGATTTTATCTTTCCAGCCTTTTGCCAGAATAGCGGGCGTGATATAGTTTAACTTAATATCTTCCTCAGTCATTTGTTTTTTATCGAGTATGCTCATAGTTAAGCCTCCCGTGATTTGTTTATGTTCCGATAATTTTTTATTATCGGAAGTTGTAGGGTAAAAAATTATTTTTGTGACTTAAACGGTGTTATTACCATAGCTTCTTCCGTTTCAATTTGTCGTTTTCTATCAAAAGAAGCAACCACAATAAAAGAAACTGTATCTCCAACTTTAAGTAAGTCACTTTTCCCAAAGAAATTTTTAAATTGAAAGTAGTATGATTTATCTGCCTGTATAAAACCACCTATTTTATTGGGAAATAACTTATTGACTTTCCCTTGTTTACTGCCCACTAATTGATATAGTTTGTGAATCCAATTTTTCCTTATTTCTTTAAAAGCGACATCTCTTTCATCAGTAATCTTTCGATTTAGCCGATCTTGTACGGACCAATCATTGTTCAGCCGAATTTGTCGTGCGAATAAAAAGTTATCCTGTGCAAAAGATTTATCACCGAGCTCGTTAAGTAAATCTCCAATCGATTCTATTAAAGATACTTTCATTTTCTCGGGATCTTTAGTACAAGCAGCTCGCAACATATACACTAAAGCAGTTTTGGGTTGATTTAGTTGACTATAAAACTTTCCTATTTCATAGAGCAAAAACCATTTGTCACTAACAACGATTAACTTTTCAAGTTTTTTAATTGCATCTTCAATGTTGCCTAATGCGCCCAAAGCAATTGCTATTTTTCTTGAAAACCATACCTCGTTACTATAATGAAAGGATTCAAGTGTTTCTATTGCTTCATTACAACATATAATGCATTCCTCATATTGTTTATTTTTAATTAAAAAATCTGATTTTAGTTTATAGAAATCTTCTTTTTGAGAAGATAGCTCTCTTGCTTTTCCTGCTGGATCAGTGTAATGACGTGGTTCGGAAGATAAAAGCGACGGATTAATCTTATTAATTAGAAATAGGCTTTTACCGTAATCAACAGATTCGCTGATTTTACTTAACTGGTTTAGAACGTTTAACACACAATACGAAAAAGAAGGTGCGTGGGACTCATTTTGATTGAGCAATTCGTCTAACAAAATTAGCTTATCTAAAACTATCCCCGAATACTGATAATTTGGCTGTCGTATGGTTTTGACATATTTGTCGCTTATAATCCACGCCAAAAGATTTTTAATATATGAAAATGGACGATCTGATTCTTGAGATAAATCTTTATCTTTGAATTCAGAATAGATGTTTTCACATATAAGCTCGGCTTCATCAAGTTTATTGAGCTTTTTTAAACAATTAGCATATTGGTGAACATCCCATAATTCATGAGTTTCTGGGAATGCCTCATATAATTCTTTACATAAAGGCAATGCTTCTTCATATTGCTGCAAAGAAGGTGCGCCTTCACGCAAAAGTCTTTTTGTTGTATTCCGAATTTCTAAATATGTCATATCGTTACTCAATTAAAGTTTTTTATTGTCAATATTATAACCTTGATTCGAGAGTTCTTTTACTAAACTGACTGTAACATCATCAACTCTATTACTAAACGGGATGTATATTAATCCCTGAATATCTGATGGCTTTTCAAAGTCTCTATCTTCTTTCAATAATATAGCAACCTTATCTCTGCCTAATTTAGATAAAAACATTCCAAGTTCTAAAACAACATTTTGCCGTACTCTTTTTTTAGTCGATGGTTCAGATACTGACTTGCCTTCATCGTCAGGAGTTGCGAGAACAATAGCATATTGTACTTCTTTTGAATACTCTTCTAATTTTTCTATGATAGTTTGACCAGCAGATACCTGTTGGTCAAGGATTATAGGCTCAAGATCCCAACGTCTAAGCATAGCTTCTAATTGAGTTCTTGCTATATCATCATGTCCATAAACAACAAAAATTTTTCTCTTTACTGAATTGCATATTTTACCATCTAACAAATCCTTTACTTCTTGCGCATTCTTACCTTGAACATTATGATTTCCATTATTAAAGCAGTTGATTATAGCACCATTATTTAGTCTTAAACAAACACCTGTCGCTTTAGTTTCTTCGCTAATAACTGTATACTTCCTGTCGATAATTTTCAAAATTTGCTCTTTATTCATTTTATAACTCCTTTTTATTTTCTAAAAATATCATCCAACGTCTTTCCGTCTTTATTTTTCCATTCAGTCCAACCGTTTGTTGAGCCGCCGAGAACAAAATCGCTCCCCCCGCTCGGCGTATTAAATTCCAACGTGGTTTTCAGGATATAAATGCCGTTCTCCAAGGCAATATCGCCGTTAGAATGCAATTCCGTTCTTTGTTTATTGTATTTTTCAAGGCTTGTCGGTTTCGTTATATTGATTTGAGAGCCTTCCAAAACCTGAAATTTGTCCCCGTCATAAACACCGTAAGCAAGAATACCGTTTCTCGTTGTATGGAATATCTCGCGATTATCGTTACTCTGTTTTGCATCGTCCATTTTATATCCGAGAGTAGCCATTACGAATTGAATTTCGTCATAGACTTCTTCGATAGAGGGAAGGTCATATTCGTCGATTTCATATTTGGGACGAACAGAGTTTTCTACTTTATATCGCTTTGATTCGTGTGCTTTGATGATAGCATATTCTTCAAGACCGCTTATCATATCGAGAGAAAAAGTCTTATTATCGGCAAGGAACATAATAGCCTTATTCCAAAAATCTTTGGAACGATTGTGATCGTCGAGGCGAGTAACGCCGTTTCTGGTCTGTCCAATGTAAATCTGAGCAATTTTATTTTCGTCGTTTTCGTGAATCAAATAGTATATGCCCGGTCTGGTAATCCCTGAAATTTTCTTTGCTTCAGACAGTAAGGGGCGAGGGATAACATATGTAGTTATAGTGGACAAATGACGACGGATAGAACGAATGCCGTCGGGTTGTCCGTTATAATAAATCGTTTCGAGTTTCTTGCTAGTAGACATATCTTTTCCCCCTTAATCGTCAAACTTAATGCCTTTACTTTCGCAAAATGCGTAAAATTTGCCTTGGGAAACGATTTGCGGTTCGCGGTTTTCCTTTTCCCAACGGCAAATGGTGGCGTAGGAAACGCCGAGTTCTTTTGCGAGCGCTTCCTGTGTCAGAAGCAGTTTCATTCTTGCATATTTCACTTTTTCGGAAAATTTCATTTTACACCTCATTAAGCGTCCGAATTTTAATCAGTTTTAGAATGTTCCCACAATCTTTCAGGGGCGAATAATCGCCTGATTTAAGCAATTCAACGTGTTTATCACAGTTTTTGTAACCTGCTGATATACTTTATTGTATTATAACATATTTTGACAGAATAATCAAGAGAAAAGTCGGCAGATACGCCGACCTTCTCAAAAAGAAGTACTTACTTCGAAAAACTATCGTTTTTTGTGTTTTTTTGTAATGAAAAATAGAGTCATTATTCTCAACAGAGAGGCAAAGCCAATAGATATTTTGCCTCTTTGTTAAAGGCGTACAGTTCGACATCGCACGATTCATTCCCGCCAAGTGGTACTCAACTGAACCCGTAAAGGTTCGGTTAGGTACTATTTTTTTTGCTATTTTTCCATATTTTTACCTTAATCATATATACAACTCCACTTTTACACTGTATTCTGTTGGTGTACTCTTGAAAGTATGATTATCCACAATATAAGTTTTGTTTGTCGTATAATAGCAAAAGTCCCAACGATTATCTTCGTCGGGACCTTTTTTGTCTGTATATTTGAAATCTATTTGTATTTTCTCGTTTTTCATCCGAACTTCTTTTACAAGCAAGTTTATCATTTGCAATGGTTTCTTGCGTATCGCCGAAGTTATTCGCTCGTGTATGTCTTCTTTGGTTAGTTGCAACTGTGTCTGTGCTTTCAGCAATAGTATTTGTTGAATGAACAAATACTTCTTATTCTCCAAAGTTTGAAGTCTTTCTTTGGTGGATTCCGTTGCAATTCCTTGTTCCATACAATCAAGGATGTTAGATATTGCATTCTTAGTCTTTTTGTATTCGCTTGTTAATAGGCTAAGTGTAGCGTTTTCTCGTTGTCTTGCTTTGGATAACTCAAATATCTTGTCTTCCAACATTTGCAAATTCTTTGGTGAGTTAATTGTTTCCATTACTGTTTCCAAAACAATATTTTCTAACGTTCTTTTCGTATGGGAGTTAATGGGCAATTCTTGTTTGTACGTTTGCCGGAACACTTGTAATACCTCATTACCGAACCGTTTCTTGCCGTTCCTGCATCAGAGTTTACAGGCTTGCCGCAATATCCGCACTTGACTTTATTCTTGAGAATATAGCATATCTCGGGCTTATGTTTTCCGTACTTATTGAGTTCTATTTTTGCTTTTACTGCGTTAAATATTTCGTCCGAGATAATTTTGGGGGAGGTATTGGTAAACACTCCATCTCCATGTCGATATATGCCATTATATTTTTCATTCGCAAGTGTGTGGTAAACAGTATTCCTTGCAAAAGTTTTACCTCTGCACATTATGCCTTTTTCTCTGATAGTTTTAATAATATCTACTACAAGAGTGCCCGCAGCGCACTCGGCGAACATCCACCGCACAACTTCCGCTTCATCTTCGTTAATAATTACTTTGTGGTTTTCTACCCTATAACCAAACAATACATATCCACCTGTAAAATTCCCTTTATGACGTGTTTCGTTCATACCAAGTCTAACTTTTTGTGAAAGTTCTGCCGAATAGTATTCTGCCATACCTTCAAGTAAACTTTCTAAAATTATACCTTCTGGTGTATCCGGAATGTTTTCCATAGCGGAAACAAGTTTGATGCCATTATCTCGCAGGGTTTTCTTGTGCATAGCCATTTCGTATTTATTGCGACTAAATCTATCTAACTTGTACACAAGCACGATATCCCAAGCCTTTTTGTTGCTGTCCTTTAACATTCGTTGAAAGTCCGACCGTTTATCGTTCGTTCCCGTCATAGCACGGTCTATGTATGTATCAACGATTACGATATTGTTCCTTTCGGCGTAATCTCTGCACACACGCAGTTGTCCTTCAATACTTTGTTCGGTTTGTGTATCCGAACTGTATCTCGCATAAATTACCGCTGTTCTCATTTTGAAATCCTCCTTTTTTCTTCAAGTACATTCTAAAATCCAAACTCGCAACTTTATTGCGACTTTGAAAAACTTTTTATACTTTTTTTACTTTGTCTTTCGACAACCACTTACCATCGGGAAAATGTGGTAGCAGTCAAGCGGTATTTGACATTAGATTTTTACAGTAAAAAAATATTGTCCTGTCAGTTTTCACAATAAAAATTTTAAGCTATATTTTTTTTAACTTGACTGCGAGCCTTTTTCTGATACACGAAATAACGAAAGACAAGTTAAAAACTAACTGAAAAATACTATTGCTATTGAGAATTTATAAATAATATGTTATACTTGAACTATCTCTTAAACAGGACACATAAACAAATGGCTAAAACAACGGACACTTCCATTAAATTACTTGTTTTATACGATATACTCTCTAAAATGACAGACGAAAGTCATGCACTTTCAACCAATGAAATAATTGCCGAACTTACTAAACGTGGCATTGCAGTATCTCGTAAAGTATTACCTTCGGATATTGAATTACTGAATAAATACGGTTATGAAGTGTTGTCTTACACAAAAAAGGCAAGATATTACTATGTTGTTCAACATGTATTCGATACTGCCGAAATTACAATGCTTGCAGATGTCATAATGGCATCCAAACTTACCGAGCAAAGAAAAAACAATTTTATCAATAAACTGTATTCAACAATAGGTGTACATAAAAACCCAAAGAATTTGGATAAAGTAATTTCTCTTGAAACTGCAAAATACGGAAATTCAAGCATTATATACAATATAGACGCAATAGAAAGATCCATTGAAGAAAACAAAAAAGTATCGTTTCTTTATTATTCGTTAGATGAGCATAAAAAGAAAATATATCATTCAAATAAAAAAAGATATGTCTTCAACCCATTGGCATTGATATGGAATAAAGACAATTACTATCTGCTATGCTATGACGATAAACACGATGGAGTTTCACGTTACAGAATAGATAAAATGTAAGATGTTGAAGTAGAGAAAACCCCGAGACTTATTAAAAAAGAATTTGAGAATTTCGATTCGGAAATTTATAGAAAACAAATATTTTCGATGTTTGGCGGTGAACTGAAAAAGGTGTCAATTCAGTTTGACAAAGAACTACTCAACGACATTTACGATAAATTCGGCACGGATATACGCATAAGCAGTGTTAAAACTTGCAATGAGTTACGTACTACTCTTGAAGTCCAAGTAAGCAAAACATTCTTTATATGGGTGGTTGGTACGTTGGGAAAAGTAAAAATATTAACTCCCGAAGTAAAGAAAGAGTTCGACGAGTTTATGGATAAAATAAAAAATATTTATTAAGTAGAAGTATGAAAGACGTCAAAAACCATGTTAGACAACATTATATTCCACAATTTATATTAAGAAACTTTGCTTTTGACGGCACAAGAGTTCATTTTTTTGACGTAAAGGAAGATTGCTGGAATATTCAGTATGTGGCGAACACATTTATGGAAAACTATATGTATTCTGAAGGATGTGGGAATGGAACTTCGTTAGAAGTTGAAAACAGTTTAACCAAATTTGAAACGGAAATTGCAAGTATATTCAAAAAATTAAATTGTGAGCAATAAGTAAACTTGACAATAGAAGAAGATAACAGGTTAAGATTGTTTTTGTCTTTGTTAGCTTTTCGGTCTGTTAATACACGAGATCAGTTTAGAAATGGAATATCGGAAGCATCAAAAAAGATATATGCCGAAAATCAAGAAAATTTTAATTTTGAAAAGATGTGGCTGAATAATGTTTTGCAAATTAGCAAATATAGAGACATATGATTTATTGCTTAGGTCGGACATTATTAATATTGTCAACACGTAATAGTTTGGCTATACTAATATCTTGCCTTATGATTAATATGGGGACATATTGAGCAGCAGTATTCATCAGTTTATATAGAGAAAATTGGAGTGAAATGAAAAGAATTGGTAAATTAGCTCTTTTTCTTTTTGGATAATAAGGTCTGAAAAGCGCTATCAGGAAAATTGACTCGAGGCGAAGATATCTGTAATTATTTAGCTCAAAAAATACGTGCGTATAATATTGAGATTATAGAAGTTTGTGCATTAGTAATTATCCACAAGAGGTTCTCATCTGGAGGGTTGTGCCAATTAGAGGCTTCCCATGAGACTCTAAAGTATGCCCAATTATAGATTGAGAATGATACTCGGTATCTAAATTTTCTCGGTAACATAAATTGGCATATATTTCATATGTTATATTGAAAAGTTTTTGTATAAATTATGTCAAAACGGTTGACACTAGAATTGGGATGTGGTAAAATAAACAAGTTCAAATCTAATAGAAATCTTGCTCCGCAGGCGTTTGAAAATAATATTTCAGTGTTTGAAATACTTCTTGCGCAACCGGAGCTTTTTTATTTTATTCCTTTAAGAACTTGATATACCTCTTTCGCGTAACTATCAGTCATTCCTGAAACATAATCTACTACCAACCGAAATCTATAATAAATGTGTTTCATACTATTAATTTCAATTCCTTGGGTATCTTCCTTGAATTGTTCTACAAAATTTCTGGAAATTAATCTGAAGATTTTTTCAAATTGCTTGTATTCTTTTTTATTATTTTGGGGTAATAAAGCTAATTCTCCAACAGCATCTACATTAAAGTTAAGATGCAAAACAGCCTTGCATAATGTTTCAAGGAGATAAGTTAGCACTTCATGCCCGACAATTTCATCTGTAATTATTGATTTGCACGGATAGACATATTTAACAAATACATTAGTTCTTAACCATTCAATTAAATTTGCGGAAGGTATGATGTTCAATAGCTCAATGGTTTCCGCTCCAGATTTGCTAGTGAGTTTTTGTTTATTATTATTTAAAATACTAATACCTTGCATTATCTTTGAATAATTTTCGTCGTTGCAAAAAGCATCAATTACTTCGGAAATTAACTTTAATTTCAGGTCGTTTGTAATGCGTCGTATTGTTAATTCAAAAGGAGAATTAACGGATAGTTCTCTGTTTTCCGCATAGAATTTTTCGAAATCTCTTTTGAAACGTAATATTTGCTCATCGGTGGTCGTTATTCTATTTAGCTCGAAAAGGAAGTCTTCGTAGGAAAGAATATTTTTCTTTACAACATCGTCAAAGTCTGACGTGACATAGCAAATATCATCGGCGGCTTCCAATAATAAGGCCAACGGATTCCTGATTCCATATCTAAAAACTCCGAGTGCTGTCAAATCATTTATGACCTTGCTTTCCGAATAGAAATAACCTAATTTATCTTTTGTAGATTCTGACGATTTAATAGGATATTTTATTATGGCGCCTAAAACAGCTGCTGTTAATTCTAAAGAGTGTCCTGGTTTGTAAACTTGTAACGTTGATGCTATTCTCAAACTTTGAGCATTACCATCGTATTTTATAAAGTCCTCCTTATGAAGGTCGTTAGATTCTTCAAATTTGACATCTTCTTTCTCAATGGTACCATCTTTATTATAAGTGTTGTATGTGAATGAATGCCAATTTTTTATAAAAAAATTCTTTATGATATCTTCTCCATAATGGCCAAAAGGAGGATTGCCAATGTCGTGTAAAAGTGCAGCGCACGATAGAACCTTTTCTAGTTGAAAAGCTATATTTTTCTTACTTTCTTCTTGTTTACTGGCAATTCTTAACGCGCATTGATTCGCTAAGTGTGCAGCTATACTAGAAACTTCAATTGTGTGAGTTAATCTTGTCCGAACATAATCATGTTCTTCCAAAGAAAACACCTGCGCTTTATCTTGCAGTCGTCTAAATGCTGAAGAAAAAACAATGCGATTATAATCACTAAGAAAGGAGTGGGGATAAAGTTTACCATTTTGATGCTTTTTTGAAAAACTATTGGCTGTACTTTCCAATATGTCTATCTGGCGTAACTTTGTAAAATCGCTATGATCTATATTTTGGAATATACTTTTAGCATTACCACAAAATTCTCTAATTCCTTCATCGGTTGACATACTCAAATTTAAGACTATTTCTTTTGATAGAGACAAGCGACTGTCGTGAATAGAACTTGGGTTATAACAACAATAGCAAGTTGAAACAACTGCTTTCATTGATCTGATAATTAATTCTTTGTTTTCTTCTATATCAAGTGCATTAATGTTGATTTTTTTCAAATTGGAATTATATTCCTCTAAATCTTTTCGTTGTGGCAACCGATTCCGTTTTAGTATTCCAGTATTTGTTTTAAATTGCCAACCAGTTTGTCTTTCGTTGTTATCCATTTTTTTGCCTCAGTTTTATAGGTTTCTAATATTTTATCATATTTTGTCACAAATATCAATAAAACGAAGTCTATATACAAAGAGATTTCTTAATTTAATCTATTGAAAATCAATAATATTTAAAAGCATCGTTGCACTTGTTTCAAATCATATAAACGATGTGCCGCCACATACTTCACACCTTGACGTAAAAAAGCTTTTCAAAGGTCCAACTCGTGCCTCAAAGGTCGAGATTTGCGATTTCCAATTAAAAAGATATATGAAGACGACGTAGATTGGATTAACGAAATGATTATTAAAAATGCCACAGTTGGATATGTAGTTAAAAATCGGGAAGAAGATTAATAACAGTTAAGTTTTGAAATTTAAATAACTTAATGGAACTCAGTCTATCTGAATTATTTTCATTTAGGCTGTTTTTGGTTATATAAAAAAGTTTTACTACTGTCTCTTAATCAGGACACATAAATTTGATATAAATTTCAGCATATGATATACTCAAATACAAAAAGATTTTGTTATAATACGACCAGATTCTCCCTTTGTTTGGTCTATAGATTTCTATGAAAGTCTTTGCCCCGAAGATTTTCATAATGAGATAGTAAGACGTGGCTTGCTTAGGAATCGGATTTCCCAACCATTCCACAAGCTTGTCAAATTCACTCGTCTACTGTTATGGGAAAAAGGAGATAAAATGTCGCAAATAAATTTTAATGAAAAGGCAGTCAGAGTTCACGGTCTTAACTGTCATAATGAGGTAGTTGGAATACAAGACGAAACAGGTAAAACAAAGATACATTGTCCGAAGTGTGGCGCCATAACCATTTCAAAAGTTATGGGACGAAGGCACATAAGAGTGGATATATTTGCACCGCAAGGACAAGAAATTATAGTATAAAAAAAGAAACAATTAAATATAAGTTTTGCAAAGATTTATGGTCGGTCTGCAACAGGGACATTGTAAAGCCATAGGATAAGCAAATCTTGTCGGCTGGTTAAACCGGAAATATTACACGAGAGGCCACCGATGAACGGTAGATTTCTAACATTTTGGAAGTCAATCGTTTGTCGGTGGCTTTTTATTTTTCTCAAAAAAATTTTGAAATATTTTTTCAAACTCGCCAAAAACTTGCGACTTTGACTTTTAGAATAACGCCAGAAACAGCGAAAGGAGGTAAAAATCGGATGACTGCAAGCGAACGCAGGAATGCTATACTTGAAGTTTTATGCTTGCGCAGGCACGAGACAAGAGAAAATATTGCCTTTGAGTTTGGCGTAAGCAAGAGAACTATTGAGTACGACATTCTTATGCTTTCCTTAGATTATCCGATTTACACCACGCAAGGCAATGGAGGCGGTATTCATGTAGCAGACGATTACAGATTAGAAAAAACGTATTTAAAAACCGAGCAGCAGGAATTATTGGAAAGATTGTTGCCGAAATTGGGCAAAGAGGATGCCGAAGTTATGAAATCTATACTCAAAACTTTCGGGCTGAAAGGAGTGAAGAAATGAGAAGTGAAAAGAAAAAAATTAGCATTACCATTATTACAAATGGTAAACCGTGCTTTGAACTTATTCCACAGGAAGTATTTGAAGCATTATGCAAGAATATTCTTGATGAAATAATTACAAGAACAAAGGAGAATTGAATTATGCAAGAAGTAAGAAATAGCATTGGAAAACTTGTCTGTTTGATAGACAAGGAAGAACATAAGGTGGAAATAGTAATTAAGGGTTGTAAAACCATTATAAGATTTTCGGAAAACCAAGTAGAAATTATTAACACGCATAAGGCAGCGTAGCCTAAAACAAAATACTCCGCAGACCGCAAGACGGCAAGGAAAGCAAATCTTAAATGCTTTTTGTGCCGTCTTTTTGTTTGTGGAAAAGACCGGCTCTGCGGATTACAAATCTAATTCAAGGAGCAAAAAACAATGAAACCATACACCTATAATTTCCCCGACGGAACTACAAGTGAAGTCGAGGTAACTGACGAAATGTACGAAATGCTTATCAATATGGATGAAGAAGAACGAAAACAAATCTACAACTACAACCGTCATAACGTACCCTTATCCGTTTTTACTTATGACGGTAAAGACTTTGCTGACAAAGGCGCAGATCTAAACGAAAAAGTTATCAAAAAAGAAGACGAAGAAAGAGTTCGGATTGCCATTTCCAAGCTTACGGAAAAGGAACAAGAGCTTGTTACGTTGGTATATTACGAGCGTGTTCCAATCGTTCAAATAGCGGAAGAACAAGGGGTACATAAGTCTGCGATAAGTCATCGTCTGCAACGAATCAAGGAAAAATTAAAAAAACTTTTGAGTTAGACCGTCAACTTTGGTCGTTTTCGAGCCTATACAGTGAGGGTTCATGAAAAAGGAGAAAAAAATGCAAAGATTTAGAGTTGAATGTAATTTCGGAAGCAGATATTTTTCCGATTTTGAAAAGGCAAAACACTACTTCAACAAGTGCAAAAACAAACACTTAGATGTGGAATTTTGGACTGTACGATACGCAACTTGTCCGACTTCGGGCAAATGCTTTGCAATACAAGTATTAATTGCTTTTTCTGGGACATATCTACCCAAATATTAAGGTAATTCTTGAACGGCAAATAATTAACCGATAATAATTCACGGAATTTTGGTGGCCACCGCTGTGGGTTTTATCGCATAAAACGAGATGTTTTGACCGTCCGTTCAATGGTTATATTCGCAACGGCTCTGCGTTATGAGCTACAAAAAAATTTAAGAGAAAATTATGGCAAACAATGAAAGACGTTGGAGTGTTCCTTTAAAGCGTGCAAAGAGTTACGCAGAGGAACGCAAGTCAAAAGTTCATCAACATGGACCTAAGGAAGGTAAAGAGCTTACCGATTATGAAGCTGGTCTTCGTTCGGGATATCTTCAATGCCAATCTGACCATGCCGGCACTTACAAGTACAAGAAGGCACTGAGTGAAGGTAAGTCTAAGGCTGAAGCAAAGAGAATCGCCAAAGAAAAAGGTTCAAAAAAATAAAAATCGGAGGAGTAAAAAGAAATGAGACAAGAGATTAAAGTTGAGCGTGAAACCTACAGGAAAAACGGCAAAGAGTTTTACACATATTTCATCAAAGGGAAAATTCGCGGAAAAGAAGTCAAAATTGCGGTTGTTCCGCCCGACGTTGGCGGTTACACGGTGCTTGACATCGTATTCGATACCGAAATGGCAGTGGATTTGATTGTAACCCCCCTACGAGATCAAAGACGCAAACGGCGAAATTATTTCCGGAAACACTTACTCGGTGCGTTCTTTCGATGAAGACGGCGTTATGTACGAATGTAAAGTTAAGCCGTTTCGCCAATCTAACAAGAATATGCTCAATATGCTTGTAAGATAGCAAACAGTTTTTCGGCGACTTATGGAGTAGTTCTGTAAGCCGCTATTTCAATAAGGAGGCTTTATGAGCAAAACATTAAAAATAATTGTATATGTTGTTCTCGTACTCGTTCTTATTGCAGGCATTGGGCTTATAGTCAAATTTACCGATGGACTTTCGGGAGATTTCAAAACCTTTTACTTAACAATTAACGGAGAAGACATAATGTCGAACGGAAAAGATTATGTGTTCGACTACGAAAATCCGTTTGAGGTGGAAGTTCATTATGTTTTCGAGAAAATAACAAACGCAAATAAAGGCTATTTCGTTAAAGTGGTTCCCACCAAAATTGAGGGTGAGGACTTCGATTTCACAATAAATGGCGAAGCATACTCCTTTCAAGCGGAAGAAGACTTAACTGCCGGTTTTGATATAGTTAAGGGTTCAAATTCTTTCAATATTAAGCCCAAAGGTGAAACATTGAGTATTCTTCAAGCCGTTTATTTAGAAAAGGAAGTATCAATAGACGGACAACCCAATTACAACAACATGTACACACTTATTGTCACATCGTACAATGGACAAGCTTCGGTTACTATTTGCTTTACATTCAGTGACGGAGTTCAAGACATTGTATTCGACAAAGAAAACATTACTTTTTAATCAAGGAGGAAATCAATGAAAAAACTCATATGTATTTTATGCGTTGTGGTTTTGGTTGCAGTAATCTGATGTTGTATTTTCAATACGGCACGATATGGGATTCACTAATAGTGATTTACAAATTGGCTTATTGTGTAATAAATACAAGATAAGTTATATTGGCAATTCGCCATTTTCTAAGTTTTATGATACTGATAAAATTGTAGGCAAATTACTTTGCCAACGATTAAAGATAATTACGCCGAAATATTGTTTACCATATCAATTGTCTGAAATCAATTTTGAAGGTCCGTGCATAATTAAACCACGTTTTTCAGCATCATCTAAAAATTTAACAGACTGGAATATTTGTACCAGTTATGAAGAATTGATTTTTAAAATACAACAAATTGACTTGCCGCAAGATTATTTTATAGAACAATATATCCAAGGAAAAACCGTTACATTGGGGTGTCTTTTATACGACAAATCAAATGTACTGGTAAGTACACCGTACACTTTAGAAAGTAAGAATAATCAAATTATTACATTTGAAGATAAAAAAGATGGCGGCTGTATCAAATCCGTTGACTTAGCATCTAATTTAAAAAAACGACTTTATAAAGCTGCTAAAAAGTATTTTGCTTTTATTCAGCCGTGTCAAATTGCAAGACTTGATTTTATGTTAGATAAAATGAATCGTCTATATTTTTTGGAAATAAATACAACTCCTAATCTCAGTTTTAGTAACGGGTTTGTTAAGGGACTATTGTGTGAAAAGGTACCAACATATGCTGATTTAATTAATCAATTGGTAAGCAATGCAATTTCATTCAATAAATAATTTAAGTCAAAAACTCTAGAAAAAATGTACCCATACTTTACCACATCACATTTTTTTCTAATTAAAATGTCAGTTTTCACTGTTTGATAGAATTCATAAATTTTCGAGTGCTTAAATTCTTTGGAGTTCATATATTGCAAAGCTTTCTGCTGATAAATCCTGTTATCTGTTACTAACCCCATTATGTACAGGTTATAATAGAATAAATTTTTCGTAGGTATTCTATTGCATAACAATACATGAGACTCTAATTTCAAATAGTTCGAAATATCGTAATTGGGTGAATACGCAAATTGAATAATTTCCGAGTTAATAAGTTTAAACAAATTCCATGTGTCGTTATAATCTATATGATTAACTACAAACTCTGATTTATTATTAATGATTGATTTATATAATTGCAAATTTGCATTTAAAAAGTTATTGGATAAAATCTCGGATTTGCCAGTACATAACATTTCATTATACAAATTATCCAATTCGCCTTTTGTGACACTATTGGTTTTATTTATGTAATTTTTCAGTAAAAAAGCAAACAAGTTGGACCGTAAATAAATTTTTTCGCCGTCTTGTGCATTAGAGATAGCGTGTTTATACATGGCTTTTGCAGTTGTAAAGTCATCTATATAAAATGCTACAATACTTTCTAAAATATAGTAAAAATCAGATCTGAAATAATTTTCAAAATTAAAAATTGTTTTTTTATTAACAAATTGTGATATTTTGTTTCTACAATGATTTATGCAATAGTCAAAATATAATATTACATTCAAGCAAGCAAAATTAATATTTGTTGTATTAAATTGCTTTATGTTTCTTATGTAAATATTGGGACTTGTTTTCAAATGCATTTTTTCGCTCTTTAGAATTTTGAGTATATTAAAATAACGATTTTTCATCTCGGGATATTCGGGCAAGATGCTATATATTTTTAAATTATAGATATAATTATAAACACTTAAATAATCTTTTTCAGTGGTCAATTGTATGTGTTTTAAAATTGCTTCTAATTCTGTCTTAGATGTAGTATTAAATAACAAATATTTTAGCTGATCTGATGTAAACGCATCAGAATATACAGTGTACATATAATACAACGCATCAATATTAATTTTTTGATACTCATTGAGTGAAAATTTAATAAACGCTTTAAATGTATCATCCAAATCCTTTTTAATAAAATTTGGAAAATATAAATTATTATCTTTGGATATAACACCAGAGCTAACCATAGCTGTCAACAAATCTTCAAAATCAGAATCATTGTTAATTTTTGCATTATTTATAAAATACCGCTTCACTTGATTCATCAAAAAATTGTTTATTGGACATTCAAAATATGACAAAAAATCACAAATAAGTCGTTGTCTATAGTCGACACTTTCGTTATCAATAATGCTTTTTTGGAGATATATTCTTCTAAATTCTTTGAAGGATTTGGCAGACTCGTACATTTCTTGTGTGTAATATTTACAATTATATTGCAAATTATCGAATATAATTCGGGCATTTTCAAATGTTGGCTTACAAAAGATTATCTCAAAATAATTATCAAAGATTTCTTTAAATTCTGCTTTAATCAGTGGCGAAGCGTAACAAAATATTAGTCTTACATTGTCATAATGTAAAAATTTCTTTACCTTACTTAAAAAAACAGTTGTGACATTATCTGCTTTATCAATAATTAGATTTATTGGCTCTTTGCTAATGGTATTAATATAATAATCTAAAAAATCATCGAAGGACTGTTGTGCATTATTTAATTTTTTTAATTTAATGTTAATGCTATCAGTGGTCATGTTTCGTAAAAATGTGCCAATCTTATGAAAATATAATAAATTGCAGGCCCATTTAAGATTTTCTAAAGCTTCTATATTATAATCCAAAAAATCATTGTATGTGTCCTTATTTTTTGACGATTCACTATCACCTAAATCAAAAAGTATATTGCCTTTAGCATTTTCTCTAATAAAAATATACTGAGAATTTTGTAGTTTGTTCAATAAAAACGTTGTCATTCCATTTCCTTCCGAACATGTAAAGACAATGACACGAGATTGACAGTTTTCAAATTCTTGTGTTTCTCTAGATCTATCATAACAATTAGGCATGTTTTTCTCCAAATAATCGTTTATTATTTGAAGATGAATTTGATTATTTTCCAGTAATTATTTAACTACTATATATCTAAAGTCAACGAAAACAACACATATTGCATTAGCCACTTTCGTCGCTTTTAAAATTATACACAAGAGTGAAAGCAGCCATATTTTAAATTGAGTACTCCTGTTCTTGCGTTTAATATTTTAAGCAATAATTTTTTCCGTTGGTTTGCCGTTATTATCTGCGGTGCAACGACACCTCGAATGGCAAAATAAATATAATAGGATAGATATATTATATAAAATAATATGATATAAACGCTAATAATTTCTTTGGTTCAGTTGGGCTCTCAGCGTTTCCGCCATTTAGGAATAATCCAAACTTTAGAATATTTGTTCGTACAGATTATTTTGGCGTTTGGGTTAATTAAAGAAAAAGATAGGACATTTGCCCTATCTTTTTTGTTATAAGTTAGCATATTTAAGGAATGTCTTTTGCTGTTTTCTTGATAAGCCAATGTGGAGTAGTTATTATTGAGATAAACTTGCTTTACATAACCAGATTTTGTTCGCTTGGTGCCGTATGATGTATAGCCCGCATAACCGAGATCGACTTTCTGTTCGCTTGAAAAGAAAAAGCCAAAATCGTCATGTCGAACGTAGTCGAGATATTTCACTATAAGAACAAAATTATTGCGAAAGGCATGGACAGTCGAATTTAACATTTCGTTTCGCCGTGATGATATACGCATTATGGTGATAATATAGCAACTATTATATGCTAAAAATAACTAAATATTTATTCATTAAATTTGCTGTGTCAAGGTAAAATACTTGACATATGTTAAAGCTTATCGGTATAATCAAATTTCAAACGATTGTTTTATGGTGGCGTTAGATTTAGTAAAAAGCCGCCAATGTAAACCGAGAAAAGGTGGTACTAGATGAAAATAAATAAAAAAACGATAATAATAATCCTTGCGGTAGCATTGATGTTGACGGTGATATTGTTTGCGGTGTCGTGCGAAGAAAACGCAACTCCGCCGACTGCGCCGAAGTATACGATTTCTTTCGTTTGCGACGGAGCGACACAAATTGAGCCGATTACTGCAACCGCCGGAAGCAATATAACTCTACCGGATGATCCTCAAAAGGTAAATCACGTTTTCCGTGGTTGGTTTGAAACCTCTGATTATTCGGGTAATGCGGTTGAACTTCCAATCGTCATGCCAGAAGCAAACAAAACTTACTACGCATACTTTGTGAAAGCACGCACTTTAACTTACGACTTTAATCTTAAAGACGTTGGGCACGAATACAATATCAAACCCGACGTAACAGGCGAGGGCGAGGCGGTCACAATTAAAAACGGCGAGTCTTTCAAAGCTAAGGGGTATTTGTTCATGGGATGGTCTACTGAGAAAAACGGCGTTGTTTATCCAACAGGCTCAAAGAACGATAACCAATACAACACAGGCGACTCAATTACTTTGAATGAGGATTTGACTCTATATGCACAATGGGCAAAAGGCTATGACGCAGGCAATGATGAAAAAGTATACATATATTCTGCGTTGATTGGCAAAGGTCAGGGCGCGGCAATTTACGTTAATGCACAAGCCGAAAAGAAGTTTGGTTTTGTTGAAGAAACCGAAGACGGCTATGATAAAGTAGAATTTTATTACGGCGACGACATCAAAGAAGGACGCTTGTACCAAGACGGTAGATTCTTGTTCTCAGACCGACTGACAGGCAATTATTTCCGCTATGACTATGTGCTAGAAGTAAACGAACCAAATATCTTAGCTCTCGACGGTTATGGTAGCGCAACCTACTCGACAATGGTTGGCAGCCAAACTCGTGTGGATATGTTCGGTAAGTACTCATATGATACACAGTACGGCGACTACGCTTTTATTGCTATCGACCCACAAACAGGCGAAGAAAACGGTAGCGGATTCCATTTTTTACTTCAAGATAACGGAGTGGAAGGATCTATCGGAAACTTTATCGTTCAGGGCGTAGAGAGTGGCTCGTACATGCTTTATGAGAACGGCGAATTATTATCTGATCGTCTTGATTTGAATGGATACGGCGTTGCAAAGCGTTATTCCTACGATATTGAAACAAATTCTTTTACTTTGGTTTCGGAAGGTGCTTACAAGGGAAGTGAAAATTACACCGATTATCTCGGCGAATGGGAAGTGAAATTCGAACAATCAATACGGTTTATTTTGAACGTAGTTTCTGATTCTGAAGGCAACATACCGGTATTTATCGAGTTTGACTCGTCGCACGAAGGCACATTGAGCGGTGACAACGGCGATACCCTTGTGTTGGACGGATATGGTAGCGCACGCTACACACAGAGCTCGGGCGCAGTCTTTGACGGCGTATGTGCATACAAAAACGCACTCATTACCTTTATTCCTTATATAGAAGACGGAGACGGTGTGCATGCGGGCGGTAAATTGTATTTTAACGTTGACTGGGAAAATAGAACTTTTACCGTGAACAATACCGGATACATTACCGATGGTAGCGTGCTTGTTGCTTATGAGGGTGACGTTTCAGTTGTTGTCGTTCCGGACGGTATCACCGAAATTGCTGCCGACGTATTCAAAAACAAGGAAATCGTATCGGTTACCATTCCTGAGTCTGTTCAATCAATCGGCGCACGTGCGTTTGAAAACCAATATACGCTTACACGTGCATTATTCCTTTCGAAAACACCTATCACAATAGATTGGTCGAAAGAAAACTGTCCTTTCCGTTGGCCGTCAAACAGCTTTATTATCGTCGTTCCTGACGAGAGCGTTGAAGCGTATAAGACAGCCTGGAAGGATTGTCCATATACAATTAAGGGGAGTGAAGAAGTGTCAACCCTACCCGAATTTGAGGTTGTGGACGGTGTTTTAGTTAGATACAATAAGCCTAGCGACGCATCTGACGCTTATGCAATCACCATTCCTACCGACGTAACCGAAATTGCGGACTACGTATTCCGTGGATTTACGTTTATTACGGCTGTTGATTTCGCTAACGTGACGAAAATAGGCGAAGGCGCGTTTTCCTATTGCGAAAACCTACAAACGGTTACTGCGCCAAAAGTCAAAGAGATTGGAATTGGCGCATTCGATTATTGTGTGTCGCTTGGGTTGACCGAGGGTACATTGGAACTTCCAAACATTGTGAGCATTGGTGCAAATGCATTCCAAGGCTGCGAAAAACTTAAACTCGTTCGTTTGGGCGCGACTCTTGCGAATATAGACGATAAGGCTTTCACCGAGTGTCATATTTATGAGAATGAATCTGCGCTCGTTATTGAGCTTTTGGGTGAAACTGCACCAATTATGGGTGAAAAGGTGTTTATTGGCAACATTTCCATTCGTATCAAGATTGCAAACATAGACGTTGCGCTTAGTTGCTTCGATGAGCCAACTTTCAACGCTTACTGCAGACACCTATATATAGAATCAGGTAGCGAAAAAGGATTGTATATAGACGGCGCCGACACTCTCGAACTTGACGGAAGAGCGGTGCTTATGAAAACCTATATAATGCTTTATTATATAAACGAAAGTGAAAACAGCATAACCTTCTACGAGCACGACTATGAAACAGCAACCTATAATATCTACACCGGTGTGTACAAGGACGAAAAAATAACCATTAATATTAGCGACAAGGAATCGATTACATTCATTAAGGCTGGCGAAACGATTACCTACACATCGACCGACGGATTGTATACGCTTGTGTGTCGTCCTGCCGACATCGACCCCGAAACGTATGCCGATACAGGCTACACCGGGTATGCAACAGTTACCTTGAACGGTGTGGAAGTACAAATGAAAGTGGACGGTTTTACAATTAAAACGATTAAGAACTACTTGGATACCGACCAAAAACGCTACGATTTTACAATAACACTTTTGTCGGGCAATCAGTTTTCTTACGAGAAGCAAACAGCTGAGGCTTATGTTCGCAACATCACCGCCCCTGACGGTAGCGTGCTCAACTTGCACTATTTAGGGGAAAGCGTTTACGTATTCGGTACGCTCAAGATTGAAGTGGAAAACGGTGTAGTAATGCCTGAATGGGGCGACTACGGCACGCTTGCCACGTTCACGTCCACAAACGAATTTACGATTACACGTATGTATAAAAATACGAAATATCTCATCGTGGTAACGCTCGCAGATAATCTTGAGACGTTCACCTACACTTATGAGATAGTATAAATAAACCTATTTATTCTAAAATAAAAATCCTTATATATATATCGTAAACTTCTTACGACAACTTTTTAAATAATAAAATATTTTTTAGGAGGAATTAACATGAAAAAGAGAACATTAGGAATTTTGCTATTCGCATTGATGGCAATATTAGTGTTCACATTTGTTGGATGCGTAGAGCCAGCAAAAAGCTACGAAGTAAAATTCGAGGTTGGTGAAGGCACAGGTACAGCTCCAGCAGGTGCAAGCTATGAGGCAGGCGCAACAGTCACGCTTCCTGATGCTACAGGAATGTCGAAGGACGGTTACCACTTCAAGGCATGGAACGATGGTTCTGCTGATTATGCTGCAGGCGCAACATACAAGATGCCGGCAACAGCAGTTACATTTACAGCAGTTTGGGAAGAAGACGTAGCAGTTACTTACCCTGTTGAGTACAAAGCAGGTGAGGGCTCAGGTACAGCTCCTGCAGGTGGTAACTACGAAGAAGGTGCAACATTCACACTTCCTGCTGCAACCGAATTGACAAAACTCGGTAGCCACTTCAAGTGCTGGAATGACGGCACAGCTGATTATGCAGTAGGCGCAACCTACACAATGCCAGCAAAAGCAGTTACATTTACAGCAATTTGGGAAGCAAACGTAGCAGTTACTTACCCTGTTGAGTACAACAAGGGAATTGTAGATGACGGCACTGAAGAAGGTAAGGTACCAGAGGGTACAGCTCCAGCAACAACTAAGTATGCAGCAGGTGAAACATTCACTCTTCCGGATGGTGCAGACTTGACCTTAAATGGTTATCGTCTCATTGGATGGGACGATGGCTCAGCTAAGTATCCAGTAGGTGCAACCTACAAAATGCCACAAACTGCAGTTTACTTTACAGCAATATGGGTAGAAATTCACACCGTTACATTTGAGCCGAATAATGACGGCACACCATGGCAAGAAATCGTAGTGGATGGTGATCCAGTTGCTAAACCCGCTGAAGACCCCACAATCGAAAGTGGCAAAATCTTCCGCTATTGGGCTGATGAAAATGGTGAAGAGTATTCATTCGACGCAGCGGTTACAGCGGATATCACATTGTATGCAAAATATGCTTACAAACTAACATTCGTTGTTGGCGAAGGTGTCGAAGGCGAAGTTGAACCACGTTGGGTAAGTACATGGATGCCCGCAGGAATCGTTCTTCCTGATGGAACAGGTTTAACACACAGCGAAGGAAAAATATTCATTGGTTGGACAGACGAATCTAATAATCTTTATAAAGTAGGTGACAGATTTGTAGGCACAGCCAATCATACCCTTACAGCAGTTTGGAAAGCACCTGCAGAGAGTGTTACAGTAAGCTTTGAAACTAATCGCTATGCTACAGGTGATTCACCTGCTTCTATAGAAGCTAAAAAACCGGGCGAGGAAATTACACTTCCACAAAACACATTTACCGCAAATGTTGGTTATGAATTTAATGGTTGGTATGTAAAAGGTCAAAGCAGCTCAACACTTCTTCAACCAGGCGATAAATATACAATCCCTGCTGATTATCTTGAAGAATCATTAGTGTTTATAGCAAAATTCGACAAGGGCAACTACACCATTACATATAAGGCCGGCGATCATGCAACTGGTGCTGACATTGTTGAAAATAAAAAAGGTGGAAATGTATTTTTGCTAGAGCCATCATTTACACCAGAAGAGGGCTATGTATTTAATGGTTGGAAATTGGAAGGTGGCACAGAAGATGATGTATATGCTGCTAATGATAAATATGAATTGGGTGTAAATACAGTCTTTATTGCACAATGGTTGCATGTATATGGAACTATGGATAATGCAGGAACTACAGAACTTGGGTTGTATTTAGATTTCAACAACGGATATATCTATGACTATAATGAAGATCTATTTGTTGACTTAATATTTACGCTTGATGGCACATCAATTTCAATAACTCTTGATAGTTGCGAAGAAGTTAGCGGAACGTTAGAGAACAATGTTCTAAATATTGCCCTAACCTATAACGGAAAGACCTACACCTTTGGTACTCCTGCACCTGTTGTAACTGAATGTAAAGTTACCTACAAAGCTGGCGATCATGGAACAGGAGCAAATATCGAAAAAACAATAAACTCCGGCAGTGAAATTACATTGTTGGAATTGTCAGAAATAACCTTTACACCAGATGGATACTATACAGTTTCAGGTTGGAAAATTGAAGGCGAAACAGACGGCAAAACCTATGAACCCGGTTCTTCCTATACAGTAAGCGTAGACACAGTGTTTGTTGCACAATGGGAAGCTTACTATGCCGCATATTCTCAAGATTATAATGCGACAATTATTCTATACTTAGATAGAAGTATCGCGTTATTATACGTTGGAGAAGAAATGCCACTTACCTTGAATTATGCACTTAATGGAACAGACATTTCTATGTCGATTAACGGTGGTGAAACATTTAATGGAACATATGACAACAACGGCTTAAGCATTACAATATCTTATAATGGAACACATGTTTTTGCACCTGAAGTTGTAGTAGAACCCACCGAACCTACTATTGTATTTGAAGCAGGTGAGGGTACAGGAAATGCTCCAACAGCAACCGTAACATACAATTCAAGTGCCGAAATGTACAAGGTTGTACTTCCAGAAAATACTTTTGTAGCGCCTGAAGGAAAAGAATTCAAATGCTGGAGCATTAATGGCGTTAATTATCAAGCAGGAAAGAGTTACATGGCAGAATCGGGCGAAACTGTTACAGTTATAGCTGTTTGGCAAGACGCAGCTCCTGTTGTTCCTGCCTTCGAGGGTACTGTATTTGTAGGTAACTGCACAACCCCTGCAAAAGGCGGATTTTTACCGAGTGGTGGCGAAACTTATACTAAATTGATTATAAGCACCGACAAAACTAAAGTGCAATACACCTTATCTGACGGAACAGAAAAGGAAGTAGCTTTAACTGACGAATGCGATTCAAACTACAAACCACAAAATTATGGTTCTGACGCATATTATTATTCAGTAAAAATGGAGAAGGTTTCTTACTACCTACTTGTTAGTGCAGACATGAGCAAATTATATATTTGCAATAGCGATGACGAAGTACTTGATGGTGGTGAGTTTATCGCTGAATAATTCACAAATGTAGTTTTGATAATAACAATTTACAAAAAAGGACCTTGTGTAAAAGCAAGGTTTTTTTTTTATATTCTTATTGTCACTACGAATTATAATGCCATCCTGAGTGACGTCGCAGAATCTCATCCACTTTTCCGTCATTCCGAGCATAGTCGAGGAATCTCATCCACTTTTCCGTCATTCCGACCGAAGTGGAGGAATCTTTATCAATGCACCGACTTAATGCAAAGCACATGAAAACCACAAAACATACCATTAAATCACATATTCCAAAATTGCACATTGAACAATAGACTATGACATTCCGCATTTTTGCCTAATATAATCTGTCTTGTTTCAAAAAAAAATAAAAAAAATTCAAAATATTTTTAGCAATCCTATTGACAGAGTGCTAATTTGGGTATATAATACTATTAGCAATCAGGTGATGAGAGTGCTAACGAAGTGGCAACGAGAGTGCCAAAAATAAATTGTTCGATAGAATAATTTCCTTGGCAGTTGGCAATAATCAATATAGGCTCTTAGGCTTGATTGAAATATTTTAAATTAAAAGGAGAATAAAATTATGAGTAACTACTTAATGAATAAAAATAATAATGTATTTGATTGGATTGATCCATTCTTTGACGGATTTTTCTCACACGACACCAACACAAACGGTTTAATGCGTACCGATATAATCGACGCAAACGACCATTATGAATTGCATATCGATTTGCCTGCAATTAAAAAGGAAAATATCAAGGTTTCATTGGCAGACGGATATTTAACCGTTTCGGTAAACTATTCCGAGAACAACGAAGAAAAGAAAGACGGAAAATATTTGCGCCGTGAACGCCAATACGGTAGCTATTCTCGTACCTATTACGTAGGCGACCAAATCAAGGAAGACGGTATTCATGCTAAGCTTGAAGACGGCGTTTTGACCTTGAATCTTGTTAAACCTGTTGAACCTGAAAAGAAAGGCAAGAGATACATTGAGATTGAATAAATCTCTAATGACATTTTGAGCGTAGTCGAAGGTGAATTGACAGCTCTGCTGTCATCCTGAAAGCGTTGTTCGAGGGACCTCATCCTTGTTCGTCATCCCGACCAAAGTGGAGGGATCTCTATACAAGCATTGACACTTTGTGAAGGGTACGAAAGCAATAATTAATTGGAAAATTTCACATTAAAAAACCAACAACAAACAATTGTTTGTGTTGGTTTTTTTAATAAGGATGAGATTCTTCGACTCCGTTACACTGCGCTCAGAATGACATTTTTACATTCGACTCCGTTACACTGCGCTCAGAATGACATTTTACGTTCGACTCCGTTACACTGCGCTTAGAATGACATTTTACGTTCGACTTCGTTACACTGTGCTCAGAATTACATTTTTACATTCGACTCCGTTACACTGTGCTCAGAATTACATTTTTACATAGGATGACAGCTGGCTGTAACTTCGGGCGGAATGACGGGAAGCAAATGGTCAAAAAAAGACAGCAAACGAAATTTCAACAAATTATTTTAATGTTAATATAAAAATAATGATGCTTTTCATTTATTTTTAACTATTTTAGGTTACAATTACCTAAGATTTGTGCTATTATTATATAATGAATACTGTTTGACTGTTAGTTAATACTAATTTTATAGTCGCAGTTCATCTATTAGTTTTCGTTTAGGTTCACGCCTATACACAGTTAAGGAGGCATTTCTTGAAAAAGAATACTGTTAAAATTATTATTACCATCGTATTGCTCGCAGTTGCCGTTGTTGTGATTGCCGCATTGCTTGGTGCGTTCACAGACACCTCGAAGCGAATAAACACCACGGATTTTTACAATAAGCTCGAGGCTGGTGAAATTACTCATATTTACGTATCGGGTAATTATAACGTCAAGGTTTTGGTAAAAGATAGCAAAATACAACCAAACCAATTCCCTCGTAAATATGATTATGTCTTAAACATTTCAAATAGAGCGGTTTTTGAAGAAACCATCAGAGCATACAATGGAAGTGTTGTCGCCGAAAATCGTGTCCAATTATGGTTTGACGATCCAAGTGAAGGCAGCTTATTGACTTCGCTATTGCCGATTTTGTTGTCTACCGGTTTGATAATCGTTTTCTTTATTATTATCAGTCGTAGTAGTGCAAACGCTAACAATAAGGCCATCAACTTCGGTAACACTCGTGCAAACCTTGTTCGTAACTCAAAGGTTCGTTTTTCCGACGTCGCAGGTGCAGAAGAGGAAAAGGAAGAATTAAAAGAGATTGTCGAATTCCTTTCCAATCCCGCTAAATTCCACGCGGTCGGTGCAAAAACTCCAAAAGGTGTTCTTTTGGTTGGCGCACCGGGTACAGGTAAGACATTATTTGCCAAAGCGGTTGCAGGTGAAGCAGGCGTTCCTTTCTTCTCTATAAGCGGTAGTGATTTCGTAGAAATGTTCGTCGGTGTCGGTGCTTCGAGAGTAAGAGATTTATTCGTACAAGCTAAAAAGGTTATGCCGTGTATCGTATTTATTGACGAAATCGACGCTGTTGGTAGACAACGTGGCGCAGGCTTAGGCGGTGGCAATGACGAAAGAGAGCAAACCTTAAATCAATTGCTTGTGCAAATGGATGGTTTCGATACCGATGACGGAATTATAGTCATGGCTGCAACAAACAGAGTAGACGTTCTAGACCCCGCTTTATTGCGTCCGGGTAGATTTGACCGTCAAATTTATGTCAATACCCCAGACGTTAAGGGAAGAGAAGAAATTTTGAAAGTTCACGCTCGTAATAAGCCATTATCAGGAGATATCGACTTCCACGTTATTGCAAGGATGACCATTGGCTTTACAGGCGCAGATCTAGCAAACCTACTTAATGAATCGGCTATTTTAGCAGCAAGAGCAAATAGAAAAACCATTCTTCTTGAGGATATTATGGAAGGTATCAACAAGGTTATTATGGGACCGCAAAAGAAGAGTAGAGTTGTTACTCCGTCCGACAAGCGTATCACCGCTTATCACGAATCGGGACACGCTATTATCGCCAAGGTTCTTGAAAACTGTGACGACGTACAAGAAGTATCGATTATTCCACGTGGCGGCGCAGCAGGATATACTTTGACACGTCCCACCGATGATGACGCTCATATGACAAAGAACAAACTACTTGACACCATTACAATGATGTTGGGCGGACGTGCTGCTGAGGAAATCGTTATCAAGGACGTTTCCACAGGAGCAAGCAACGATATTCAACGCGCAAGCGGTTTGGCTCGTAAAATGGTTACCGATTGGGGTATGAGTTCGTTAGGTAATATCTATTTGGGAAGCGACGAAGAAGTATTTGTCGGTAGAAGTTTCAGCTCACATTCCGATATATCCAACGATATGGCAAACAAGATCGATGCCGAAACAAAGAAAATCATTGACGATTGTTATAAGCGTGCATTGGATACACTTAATAGCCATAGAGATATTATGGAAAAGATGGTAGATATGTTGTTTGACAAAGAAACTATCTTAAAAGACGAAGTTGATAAATTGTTCGAGCAAACTACAACAATCGCTTAATTACTAAAAAATTGTCTATATATATAAAAGGGACTTGAAGAGTCAAGCCCCTTTTATAATAATTTGCAATGCTGTAGCAAAAGTGTAAACCACTACACCATACAAATTAACTAATCCTAATTTTCACACTTCATATTGCCAATGCATTACCCGCATTAGCCACGTGTCTTCATAGACATCGTCGATAAATATATACATAATAATCATTCCGACACGGAGTATCCCGACAGAAGTGGAAAAATCTCACTCGAAGCACAATGCTACATACAGCAATCATAAAACTGGGAAAGTGTTTAAGTCAAAAAGGAGAATATCATGCGACTTGAAAGGTTGAGTGAATCAAATAGTACTTATTTTAATAAAGCCTTTGCTTTATATGAACAAGCCTTTCCCGAAATAGAAAGGCGAGCAATAGACGAACAAAATCGAATATTGAGTTTATCGGACTATCATTTTGATTTAATATTTGACGATGACGGTTTTGTGGGCATAATGCTATATTGGGAAACACCTGATTTTATTTTTTTAGAGCATTTTGCAATATTCCCCGAATTTAGAAATCGTCAAAAAGGATTGAAGACTTTAACGTTATTGAAAGCAAAAGGAAAAAACATTATTCTTGAAATAGAACCGCCGATTGATGAATTGACAACGCGTCGTTACGGATTTTATCGTCGTAACGGATTTGTTATGAATGATTATTTTCATATACAGGCAAAATATCATTATGGAGATAGCGATATAGAACTTAAACTTTTATCATATCCGTCGGAAATTAGCAAGAGTGAATATAACACGTTTGAATGTTTTATTGAAAGATACGTTGGGATTAAATAACAATCAAAAAATCCACAATTAGCGATAGCGACTTTTTTTTCATTCTTTAATTCTAATATGGATGAGATCTTTCGACTCCGCTGCACTACGCTCAAGATGACATTATGGCGAAGGATGACATTCTGTTGGTTCGAGGATGTTAAAGTGGATTAGATCCTCACGACTACGCTACGCTCAGCTCAGGATGACATTATAGATAACTTAGAACATAAGTATTTGTTCTACTAGGCTCAAGATGACACTATATTATGAAATAAACCGCCGCTATTGCCGTTGTTATAATGTTTGCCAATAGGTTTACGGTGTTGTTTGTAATGCGCTTATTGCCCTTAATTAGTGTTGTAATGTGCGTGTGGTGAATACGTTTTTCGATTTGTTTTCCGCATACAGGGCAAATATAAAGAGCTTGAAAATAAGAGCCTAAAAGAGAGTCAATGAGTGTACCGAAAAATCCAATGCCCAAAACAAAAGCAATATCGATTGGATTCTTGGTAAAGCCAAAACAAATCAACGCCACAACAAGAGAAGAAACAAGCGCGCTGGTTGAGCCCAATAAACTCATACCGCCACTTATTCCCGATTGAACCCTTTTGAATCTAAATAGGTCGAAGGGTTCTTTTTTTGATAAACTGCCTATATCGCTTGCCATGCTGTCGGCAAAGGCTTCGGCTATAGCTACCGCGGCAAGTACGAAAAAGCCTATCATATCGGTTACTTTAAAAATAATAAGACAAATCATTGTAAGTAAACCATTAATTGCAACTTGAACAAAATTTCTGCCTTTTTTCTCCTTTTCAAATCCTCTCTTTTTTAACACCACGCCACGAATTTTGCCTGCTACTGCAATTATTGCAAAGGGTAGCACGTATAACAAAAAACCAAAATAACCTGCGCAGTAAGCCGAAACCAAAAGCATAATATAAGCCAAATAAGCGGCTGAAACGGTGAGTGAGCGAGTAATTAAAATTGCCAACACAACCACGAACGCTAAGACTACGCAGATATAAAATGCGGTATTAAATAGGTTAAGGGTAATACCTAGCGCAAAAAGGGCAACCGAAAAGGTTATACCGAAATTATCCAAGCCATTTTGAACAAATAATTCCATAATGGTGGCAACCGAAGCAATAGCTAAAAGCGACTCAATAGGGAAATTAAGTTTGTAGCACACATTGAATACAATAAGCGCTACAAACGAGAATACCAAGCAAGCGAGCGAGCCTGCAAGAGTCTTGTTGGCAACCAATTTGATATTATGCTTCTTGAAAATTAAGGCAAATAATGGCGCTATACCGTCCCCAAATGATAGGCACATAACTGCCATACCGAAAGGATAATACATAGGCGGATAAAGGTAGCTGACAATAGCCAAAATGAGCATTGCAAGGGCATAATAAACCGTGCCGGGGTGGTCGGAAGAACCTTTCCTTTCAATCCCCGGGAAAATCTCGAATTTGCGTGAAATAGAATTCACTACAACAAAAATTCCGCACATAATTATTTGGTGGTAGGACACTCCCCAAAAGATATCCATAAACACCCAAGTAAACCCAATAAGAATGTGCAAAATTTTGCGAGTGATTTCCACGTCAACCTTAAATTTCTTATTAAGGAAGCTGAAAAACAAGATTATTATGGCTAAGTAGCCTACTGAAACGATATAACCATATAACATAGTTTAATTTTGGTGTTGCAAAATGATTTAATAGCACTTTGCACGTTGAATTAAGCAAAAGCTTACTTCGCAAACGCCTTTAAATATAATTCCTTATAGAACCCATTTTTATCCATAAGCTCTTGATGATTGCCTTGTTCGATAATTTTGCCGTCTTTCATAACAAGAATAATATCCGCATCGACAATGGTTGATAATCTATGTGCAACAATGAACGATGTTTTGCCCTTGGTGAGTTCGGCAAATGCTCGTTGAATTTTCATTTCGGTACGTGTATCTATACTTGAAGTTGCCTCGTCAAGTATCAAGATAGGGGGCAATCTTAACATAACTCTCGTAATGCAGAGTAGTTGTCTTTCTCCTTCGGAAAGTCCACCAAATTCTTCAATATAGGTGTCGTATCCCTTAGGTAATCTCATGATAAAGCTATGAGCGTTTACAGCTTTCGCGGCGGCGATAATTTCTTCGTCGGTGGCGTCCGGCTTGCCGAAAGCGATATTTTCTTTAACAGTTCCTGCCTTTAACCAAGTTTCTTGAAGCACCATACCGTAGCCATTGCGTAGCGAGTGTCTTGTAACTTCTTTGATATTTTGATTGTCAACCCTTATTTCTCCGTCGTCAACTTCGTAAAACCTAAGAAGTAGGTTGATAAGTGTGCTTTTTCCGCAACCTGTCGGACCGACAATAGCGACGTGCGTACCTTGTTTAGCGTCAAGATTCAGTCCTTTTATCAATTCTCTATTTTTATCATAAGAGAAAGCCACGTTTTCAAGTTTAACATCGCCCTTTACGTTTTCCAAATTACGAGCATTTGTCAAAACAAATTCAGAGGGCAAGTTCAACAATTCGAATACTCTCGAAGCTGAAATTATTGCGTTCTGCATTTCTGTGATAACGCCGCTAATTTCATTAAACGGCTTGGTGTATTTATTTGCATAAGCGAGCAACGATGATAGGTTGCCGACGGTAAACGTTGCCAAAAGTCCGATTGAATTAAATGAACCAAGACAAGCGAATGCACCCGATAGCACAACGGCGGTGTATACGATTGAATTTACAAATCTTGTTGTCGGATTAGTAAGAGATGAAAAGAAAACCGCCTTAGTTGAGCATTTTTCCAGTCTATTGTTGATTTCGTCAAATTTTGCTATGGTGTTTTCTTCCTGCGAATAAGCCTTAACCGTTTTTTGGTTAGTTACGATTTCGTTGATAAGCCCTGTGATTTCGCCCGAAACTGTCGCTTGTTCCTTGAACTTTGAGTGAGTCTTTTTGACAATGAATTTCGCTGTAAATAGACTTAACGGCGTTAAAACTACTACAATGGTAGCGATAATCGGGTTTACAATATACATGAACACCAATGTTGTTAAAATGGTAACTACACCTGTAAAAAGTTGTGTAATGCCAAGCAACAAACCGTCTGCAAGCTTTTCTACGTCTGCAATAACTCTGCTTACAATATCGCCGTAGGAATGTGAATCGATATATGAAAGCGGAAGGGTTTGCAACTTATTGAAAGCGTCCTTGCGAATGTTTTGCACAAGCTTAAACACAATTTTATTGTTTATTAAGTCGGTTAACCATTCAAAAACGGCGGCAACGGCTATTATAGCAAGGGTAATTAATGCAAGAATAATAATCTTAGAAATATCGACGTTTCCCACGCCAATCATGAGGTCAATCATTTTACCGACCATAATAGGCACATAGAGCGAGCCGACAGCAGAAATTCCGCTAAGTAAAAAAGATAAAATGATAAGGGGCGTAAACGGTTTTAGGTAAGCACCTAATTGTTTTAGCGTTTGTTTTGTCGAATTATTTTTTTGTTTTAGGGGATTTTCACTCATTGTCATTACCCCCTTTGCCGAATTGCGAATAATAAATCTCCGAATACTCCTTGCAAGAGTTTATTAACTCTTGATGAGTCCCTAAGCCAACCATTTTACCGTCGTCAAGTACGATAATTTTATCTGCATTCAAAACTGCCGAAGCTCTTTGCGATACGATAAAAGTCGTAGGCTTATTTTCCATTTCGGTTATAGCCTTTCTTAGAGCCGCGTCGGTTGCATAGTCAAGAGCAGATGAACTATCGTCAAGAATAAGTATATCGGGATTCCCAACCAAACCACGAGCAACGGTGAGCCTTTGTCTTTGACCGCCGGAAAAATTACGTCCGTCTTGCGCAACTACTGCGTCAAGTCCGCCGTCCTTATTTTCGACAACCTCTTTGCATTGAGCAATTTCCAAGGCTTGCCAAAGCCTGTCGTCAGATTCCAATCCGCCCCACAGTAGGTTTTCTCTAATTGAACCCGAAAACAAAGTTGCTTTTTGTGGTACTATGTGTATTTTTTTTCTAAGTTCGGCAGGATCTTGCGTCAAAACATTTTTGCCGTCAATCAAAACTTCGCCGTCCGAACACAAATAAAATCTCGGAATAAGGTTGACCAAACTCGTTTTTCCCGAGCCCGTACCGCCAATTATTCCAACGGTTTCACCCTTATTTACAGTGAAGCTTATATTTGTAAGTGAGGGAGCGCCTGCGTTATCGTATATTAGCGAAACGTTCTTAAATTCAACAACAGCATTAGAGTGTGTTTGCTCTATCTCTTCAACAACAGGCTCGCCGGATTCCATATCCAAAACTGATTGTACCCGTTTTCCTGAAGCAATGGATTTTGTGATATTCAAAATCAATCTAGCAAGTTTGATAAGCTCAATCAAAATTTGCGACATGTAGTTAAAAAGCGCTACGACCTCGCCTTGAGTAAGTGTGCCGATATTGACTTCAACCGCTCCGAATCGCATAATCAAAACGATAGCAACGTTAACTACTGCAAATGTGAGCGGATTAAGTAAAGACGCTATCCTTCCGGTTTTTATTTGTTCAGTGGTAAGCTCTTCGTTTTTTGCGTTAAAAATATTCTTTTCGGCTTCTTCTCTATTGAAAGCCCTAACCACTCTTGAACCCGTAAGGTTGTTTCTAACTCCCATCAGCACGCCGTCTAGCTTGCCTTGAATCTTTTTATATAGAGGTATATTTATGAGCATAATTCCACCCACAATCAAGCCCAAAAGCAAAATAGCGACTACGAAAATTGACGATATTTTTGCGTCTATCGTCATTGCAAAAATGAGCGAACCGAAAACTATAAACGGCGATCTCAATACAAGACGAAGCGTCAAATTTACGCCCGATTGTATTTGATTGATATCCGATGTGATTCTTGTAATAAGAGTAGGCGCACCTAATTTGTCTAAAGTTGAGTAAGGGAATGATTGAATTTTGACGAAAAGTTCACGTCTAACTTTTGTACCGAAGCCAACAGAGGCTTTGGCTGCAAAAAACTGTGCGCAAACCGCAAAAGCCAAACCCAACGTGCCAAACAGCAAAAGAATACCGGAAGCGCTCCAAATAAAACCGTCGTCTTTATTAGGAATACCTTGGTCTATAATTTTGGCAACAACCAAAGGAACAAAAAGCTCCATTGCCGATTCCAAGAACTTAAATATAGGCGATAACACACATTCCTTGCGGTAGTCGCCCAAGTATCTTAAAATATTGTTTTTCTTCACAAAAAACCGCCATTAAATTTTATCTACTTTATTTAAAATTATATCAACTAACCACGCCCATGTCAACAGATAAAGAAAATAGTTCGTTATGTTACTTTATAATGATATGCTAGCAACATATTTAATAGTAAAATATTTAAAAGTACTTGACTATAAGGCTTTTTTTAGAGCATAATATTATTTGGGTTAAATAGGCTACGTTTTCTGTTTTTAAACTTATAGTTTAAAGGTCTTAGACTTTAAACGTGAAAAAAAATATAAAAAGCCTATTAGAAAATAATCGTTAGGAGTATTTATGAGAAAAGAAACATCTTCCCCCGATTTTGTGGGTATCGAACATTCTCTGCTTGAAAAATGGAAGTCAACAAACCTATTCGCGAAGATAGTCGCTAAGAACGAAAACGGTCCTCGTTTCCGTTTTTTGGACGGCCCTGTTACCGCAAACAATCGTTTGGGTATACACCACATTTGGGGTAGAACGTTAAAGGACATTACGATTAAATATAACGCAATGATCGGCAAGAGTTGTCAATACCAAAACGGATTTGACGCTCAAGGTATGTGGGTAGAAGTAAACGTCGAGAAGGAATTGGGCTTGAACGGTAAGCCGGAAATTGTCGGCTACGGTTTAGACAAGTTTACCAATAAATGTATGGAAAGGGTTAAGTTTTTTGCAAATGCGATTACCGAACAAAGCATCCGTACGGGACAATTTATGGATTGGGATAACAGCTACTTTACCAACACAGACGAGAATATCACAAGCATTTGGGCATTTTTGAAGATATGCGACGAAAAGGGATATATCGTTCGAAAGAAGCGTCCTATGGTATGGTGTCCGCGCTGCGGAACAAGCATTTCCGAACATGAAATGAGCGGTAGCTACAAGGACGTTATTCATACCGCAATACTCTTGAAATTGCCGGTTATTGGAAAAGATTTCAAAATGGTTGCTTGGACGACCACACCTTGGACGTTGACCGCAAACGTTGCGCTTGCCGTAAATCCGGACCTTACATATGTAAAAGTAAGACAAGCATCGGGCGAATTGTTGGTATTAGGTAAGGATTCACTTTCCATGCTAAAAGGTGACGGCGAAATAATAGAGGAGTTCAAGGGCTCGGAATTGGTAGGCTTGGAATATGAAACCTGCTTCCCGGAATTGCCTTTACAACAGTTTACACACAAGGTTTTACCTTGGGAAGACGTAGTTGCGGGAGAAGGTAGCTGTATCGTTCACATTGCCCCGGGCTGTGGTCAAGAAGACTTCGAACTCGGAAAGAGATATGATTTACCGCAAATTTCACCAATCAATGACGCAGGTGTCATTTTGGATAATTTCGGCGAATTTTCCGGTATGCTCACCACCGAATACGGCGAAGTTAGCGGTATTCGTAGACCACCGCTTGTCGACAAGGTTATAAATAGATTGTCCGCAGACGGTAAGTTAGTTTATGCTCATAAGTATAAGCACAGTTATCCATATTGTTGGAGATGTAAAACCGACTTGGTTTACAAACTTATCGATACTTGGTATATCGCAATGGATGACTTGCGTCCAAAACTTATCAAAGCGCTAGACGAAGTTGAATTTAAACCTGAATTTGCAAGAAAGAGAATGTTAGATTGGCTCAACAATATGGGCGATTGGAATATCAGCCGTAGTCGTTTCTATGGACTACCGTTACCTTTCTATATTTGTCCTAAGTGCGGTAAACGTCACGTTATAGGCTCGATTGAAGAGTTAAAGGCAAAGGCTGTTGACGCTAGAAAGGTTGACAAGCTTCCGAATATTCACCGTCCTTGGATTGACGACGTAACCATTAAGTGCGATAACTGTGGCGAAGAGGTTAAGCGTATTCCCGAGGTTGGCGACTGTTGGTTGGACGCTGGTATTACACCATTCTCTACGAAGAAGTACTTTACCGACAAGAAATATTTTGAACAAAACTACCCGTCCGATTATGTTTGCGAAATGATAGAGCAAATTAAACTTTGGTTCTACTCTATTTTAGTAATGGGCGTTACAATAACAGGAAAAGCACCATTCAAAAAAATATGTACTTACCAATATGTTTTGGACGAGAACGGCGGAGAATTCCACAAGAGCGGTGGCAATACCCTTGATTGTACCGACGTTTGCGACAAGTTCGGCGCAGATCCGATCAGATATTTATATGCAGGCGCAAACCCAACTCAAGATATGAGGTTTGGTGAAACCTTGATTACCGAAGCTAAGCGTAAACTTATCGCTTTTTGGAATATTTACGGCTTCTTCAACACATATGCAGTTATTGATACCCCCGATTTGGCGCATTATAAGCCCGATTACAACAGTTTAAGCTTAGTTGATAAGTGGCTAATCAATAGAGTTAATAAGTTTGTTACACTAAGCAACGAATACTACAAAGCAAACGAATATTATAAGGCTGTACAAGAATTCGAGATATTGACGGACGATATAAGTAATTTCTACATTCGTGTAAACCGTCCTCGTTTTTGGAAATCGGGTGGCGACGACCAAATGAACGCATATTATTGTTTGTATCACGCAATCAAAAATATGCTGTTGGTTATGGCTCCGATTATTCCGTTCTTAACCGAGTATATCTGGAATAATACAGTTGCCGAATTAGAACCGAGCGAGCCACAAAGTATTCATCTTGCAAGTTTCCCCGAGGCAAAGGAAGTAGACGAAACGCTACTTACAATGGTTGAAGAAGCAAGACAAATCATTTACTTGGGACTTAAAATTCGTAACGAGAACAAAATCAAGATTAAACAACCGCTCAAAACCCTTTATATCAAAGGCGGCAGCGACTTTATTGCCGCAGGCGAGTTTATGAAAGAGCAAATTATGAGCGAATTAAATGTCAAGGAAATCGAAGCCGTTGAAAGCGACGATAAATTCAATACGCGTTCACTTGTTTTGAATTTCCGCAAAGCGGGCGCAGTGTTGCGTAAGGACGTAAACACCGTCAAAAACTTGTTGTTATCGGCAACCGAGGAACAATCGAATAGATATGTTGAAGAATACCTAAAGGGCGCTGCCGTATCGGTAGACGGATATGGTGAAGTACCAAGTGATATTTTGGAATTAAAGTTTGCGCCACGTGCAGAGTTTGCAATTGTAGTCGAAGGCAACAACACTGTAGTTTTGGATATCGAAATTGACGAAACGCTTGCCGAAGAGGGAACCTTGAGAGAATTGATTCGTTACGTGCAGGTTGCAAGAAAAGAAGCCGATTTACAAATTGACGATAGAATTTGCCTATCGATTACAGGCAGCGGCGTAGAAGAATTAGTCGATAAATACAAAGAAACAATCAAGACCGAAACCCTTGCACTTAAACTTAACGAAGGCGGCGAATATACGTTTTCGAAAGAAGTAGACGTCAACGGCGAATGTATTATCAAGGTTGGCAAGGCAAAATAGAAAGGTTAAAGGAATACAAAAATGAAAGAATACAATTTTAAAGAAATAGAAAAGAAATGGCAGGACATATGGGAAAAAGAAGGTAGATACGAAGTCGCCAATCACCAAGAGGGAAAGGAAAATTGCTACATCTTGATAGAGTTCCCATATCCGAGCGGAAAGGGCTTGCATACAGGTCACATTCGTTCGTATGCATCAATGGATGCCGTTGCTCGTAAAAAGAGATTGCAGGGCTATAACGTATTATTCCCAATGGGCTGTGACTCTTTTGGACTTGAAGCCGAAAGAACTGCAATCAGAGAACATAAACTTCCACAAGAAATTGTTGCAAGAAATATCGCTACCTTCAAATCACAATTAAAGACGGTTGGATTGTCCTTTGACTGGTCAAGAGAATTAAGCACCGCCGATCCTAAGTATTATAAGTGGACACAATGGCTATTTTTGCAATTCTACAAAAAAGGTCTTGCCGAAAAACGCACTACCACAATAAACTGGTGTCCGAACTGTGGAGTTTTGGCAAATGAGGAAATCGAGGACGGTCGTTGCTGTCAATGCGGTCAAGAAACCACTCAAAAGCCCAAAGCACAATGGGTATTAAAAATGACCGAGTATGCAGATAGACTTGACAAAGATCTCGATCAAACCAACTACATGGAGCATATCAAGCTTGGTCAAAGAAATTGGATAGGCAGAAGCGAAGGCGTTCAAGTTAAGTTCAAAATAGTGCAAGGTGGCGAGTTTGAAATATTCACCACTTGTATAGAAACGATATATGGTATTACCTTTATGGTACTTGCACCCGAGCATCCATTGGTAGAAGGCTTTTTGAATAAAATTCAAAATAGAGAGGAAGTCGAAAAATACATTGCTGACGCACGCAAAAAAAGCGATTTTGAACGTACCGAAATGGTTAAAACAAAGACCGGTTGCGAGTTAAAAGGTATAACTTGTATCAACCCGGTAAACGGCAAAGAGGTTCCGCTATTTATAGGTGACTTCGTATTGGCTAACTACGGTACAGGTGCAGTTATGGCTGTTCCGGCACATGACCAAAGAGACTATGAGTATGCAAAGGCTCATAACATAGATATGATTCAAGTAATCGACGGCGCAAGCATTAGCGAAAAGGCTTTTGAAAAACACGATTATTTGGGCGTAGGATGTAAGCTTATGAATAGCCAAGAATTTACGGGAATGACCGTTGAAGAGGCAAAGGAAGCAATTACACAAAAACTTGAAAAAGCAGGAATCGCAAAGAGAGTATTAAATTTCAGAATGAGGGATTGGATATTCTCAAGACAACGTTATTGGGGCGAACCGATCCCAATGATTAATTGCCCGAAATGCGGTTGGGTACCCGTTCCCGAAGAAGACTTGCCCGTAACGCTTCCAATAGTTGATAGCTACGAGCCGACTAAAGACGGCGAATCTCCTTTGTCTGTAATTGACGAATGGGTAAACGTTAAATGTCCTTGTTGCGGTGGCGCAGCAAAAAGAGAAACCGACACAATGCCGGGTTGGGCAGGTAGTAGCTGGTATTTCCTAAGATATTGCGATGCTCATAACGACAAAGAATTTGCTAGTCAGGACGCATTGAAAGCTTGGTTACCTGTCAATCTCTATAACGGCGGTAACGAGCACACCAATAGACACCTACTATATGCACGGTTTTGGGTAAAATTCCTTTATGATATAGGCTTATCTCCCGTCTCCGAACCGTTTATGTCAAGAGTAAGCCAAGGTATAATTTTAGGTTCAAACGGCGTTAAAATGAGCAAATCATTGGGCAACGTAGTCGATCCTAGAGACGTCATCAACGAGTACGGCGCAGATAGTTTGAGACTATGGGAAGCCTTTATCGGCGACTATTTCGCAACCTGTTCTTGGGACGATAACGGCACAAAGGCTTGTAACAAATTCCTAAACAAGGTATGGGGTTTGCAAGCGGTTTTGACCGATAGCGAAGAAATGACAAAGGAACTTGAATATATCCTTCATACGACAATAAAGAAGGTTACCGAGGATATAGACAACTGCAAGTTTAACACAGCCGTTGCTCAACTTATGACCTGCGTAAACGAAATGACAAAACTGGGTAAGGTAAGTAGAGAAGATTACCGTACTTTGCTTCTATTGCTCAATCCGTTCGCACCGCACATAACTGAAGAATTGTGGAACGAATGTGGATTTAAACCTAACTTTATAGATGCAAAATGGCCAACCTATGACGAAAAGAAACTTGTCAAAGCTGAAGTCGAAATTGTAGTTCAAGTCAACAGCAAGATAAAAGCAAGAATGGTAATTCCGCAAACCGCAACCGAACAAGAAGTTCTTGAAAAATCCCTTGCAGAACTATCCATTCCAAGAGAAAACGTTATCAAGGTTATCTACATTGCAGGAAGGTTAATGAATTTAATAGTAAAGAAATAACAGATTTTATAAAAACTGTTATCCAAACCATTAAAATGTCATCCCGACTAATAATGTCATTCTCAAGCGTGTTGCAACGAAGTCGAAGTATCTAATCCTTGTTCTAAAAGACATAAGGGAGATTGAAATAAATCAATCTCCCTTTTTCGTTATTCCGACCGAAGTGTAACGGAGTGGAAAAATCTCTTTCTCTTCGTCATGGCGAGCGTAGTCGAGACATCTCTATATGAACACTGACTCTTTTCGAAGCATTAGGAAAGCCTAAATAGCAATTGCACATTTAACATTATTGAAACAAGTACAATCACTAAAATTCTTTAATACGTACTGTAGCAAATACAATAATTATGCCATCAAATCACGCAGTCCAAAACTCGCTGAAAAGCGAATTTCATCGCGAAAGCGATTTCAGCCCAAAGGCATTTCACTTGCCCTTTAGGGCAAATTTCATTGTTTGATAGCAAACGCTATCAAACCTTGCATTGCACATTGTTAAAGCCTTGTTTTCTAATAACAATTGTGGTAGAATAATAGTATATCACAAAACGACACTTCATGGGGGGGGTACTTCTTCTTATGCTTTCACCAAAGGAAATTGTAAATAATTACGCATCAATCGCAAAATATAAAACGTCACTACCCTGGCATAAAACCTTGATTCTTGCCATTTTGGCAGGTATTTTTATTGGCTTGGGTGCATTAGTTAGCACTATAGCAACAGCAAGCAATGGTTCTCGTTTAATCATGGGATTGGTGTTTCCTGTCGGGTTGATTATGGTCACATTGTTTGGAGCAGAGTTATTTACAGGAAACTGCTTGATGATATCGCCGCTTATTTCAAAAGAGATTAAACCCTCTGGCTTCTTCAAGAATTTATCCATTGTTTATGTTGGTAACTTTATAGGCTCGTTGCTTTTGGCAGTATTGATTGTGTACGGCGGTGTACTAAATGCAAGTACAACTGTAAGCGCCATAAGTGTAGCCCAAATGAAAGCGACAATGCCGTTTTTAGATTCCTTCGTCAAGGGTATTTTGTGTAATATCTTGGTATGTTTGGCAATTTTGGGGTCAACTGTAAGTAAAACTACGGTTGGCAAGTTTGCGGCGATATTCGTTCCTATCTTTACGTTTGTCGTTGCAGGTTTTGAACATAGCGTTGCAAATATGTACTATTTGTCTGTGGGCTTGTTAGCAGGCGTAAAAGTGGGTGAAGCGACTTTTACCGTCGCAGACGCTCTTGTAAACTCTCTTATCCCATCAACATTAGGCAACGTTATCGGCGGTTTTTCTATTGCGCTTGTTCTTCATTTTGTGTATAAAACAACTCAAAAATCGATTTCTTCTCAAGAAGTAGAGGCAACGGCAGTTAATGTAGAAGATTCAGAAGTAACTGCGGACGAAACTAATCGCCGTCATTGACCAGCTAGCGTCATCCCGAGAATACGAGATTGATTTAATACGATTTATCTCCCGCATAAGCGAACTACCCTTTCGCTACAGCGTTGTACCTACGCTAAAGTGCTTTGTTCTTTAACGGAAATTTTCCAAACTATCTATTAAATATGGGTTGTCAAACCCATTTATTACTAGTATAATTATATTAATATATAATATATTGAAGGCGGATACTTATGAAAATTGCTGCTAAAATCTTTTGTTTACTCCTTATCATTGCGATTCTATCAAGCTGTATTGTCTGCTTTATGGGCTGTGATTCCATTAAGGATAGCCTAAAAGTGTTGGTCAACGGCGAAGAACAATCTATTAATCTGAGTCAAAAAAATGATAATACTTGGTATACCGACATTCAAGTTGCCGACAATTCGAAAGTTACGCTATATGATGCAAAGGGGAAAAAGTATACTACAACCGTTTCGGAAGGCGGTAAATATACGTTTTTGCTTAACAATGTTGACGGCAAGTATAAAATTGAAGCAAGAAAACAAAAAAGAGCTGTTTTGTGGGTTACAGCATTGCTTTCAGGTGGACTGTACGATCAAGAAGACGGCACTCAAGTTTGGGATCCACTACCATATGAAGATATTTTATTAAAGAATTTCTTAAAACCCGAAGATATGGAAAAGACGATATCCGAATTGGTTGTAAGACTTCTTCTTGGTACCGACCCTTCGTTCACATTGGCAAGCTTTCTCAATCCAATCGTTTTGGGATATCAAGACAAAACTAACTTTTTATGGAATATGAGTTTCGACCATAACGGCATCCCCAATAATCCGAATATTGTCGCTGCAAACGGCTATGACGGCAAAATACAATACGGCGTTTTGGGTGCTTATATGGACCACTATAACGAAATAAACGAGCATTTCAAAGACGACGATATCGAGTTTCACGTTTTCAACTATGATTGGCGTAAAGACTGCTCATTGGCAGCCGACGCATTATCACAGTATATCGAGGACAATAAGTACACCGACGTAATTTTGTTTAGCCATAGTATGGGCGGTAACGTCGTGGCTTCATATCTTGCGAAAAATGAATATAACCGTTCAAGAGTTGCCGGTTACGTTTCTATGAGCGGTGCATTCTTAGGCTCGTTTGACGCTCTTTACACGATGGAAGACCTTGAGGGCTACTTCGGTTCTGCTGTAAGCGGATTTGGAATTCAAGATATAATGGATGGCTTGGGTGACTTGAAAAATTTTATCAATTTCGAGTTGATTTTCTCGTCGCTGCAAGATTTTATTGTAAGTTTGGATACGTTTGTACAGTTGCTTCCGACTTATGAGTTGATAACAAGCAAACAATACGGAGATGACGGCGATGGTGATGCTTTTACAATTGACGGCGTAGCAATAAACAGCAAGGATGATCTTTACGCATTTTATGAATCTCGTCCTTGGGCTTGGAAAAAGGATGAAAACGGCGAATACATAATGGACGGAGAAAAGCACGTATTGAGAGACGTTGTAAAGAATTTAAGAGCATTTCACGATTCCTGTTACGTTACAAACGATAAAGGCGAAAGAGTGTTTAGTACGACATTGGTTGATACCTATTACGTCGTTGGCAATGATCAAATTACATTGTGCGGAGCCGACCTTGACACTCAAACCAACAAAATAACCTTCCGCACGACGAAAAACGGCGATACTCAAGTTTTGCATTATAGTTTATTAGCAAATCTCGATGAAAACGAACTTCAGGAAAAAGGAAAACTAATTAAATACGACGGACGTAATCATTTCCAAGTCGGTTGTGATTGGGAATTGATTAGAGAACAAGTTTTGGGCAATATCAAGGATATTTTTAATATAAGCGAGAAATAATATGTTGTTAGTTTTAAAAATCAAGCACTCGGACGGCAGTGTTGAAGAGGTAACTCTTGGAAATGACGATTTATTTCAAAAATATGTTGCAGAAGCAGTTGCTAGGCGTGTACTAAAAAATCACACGACCGATGCAGACGCCGTATTAACTCATTTTGCTATGGGCGAAAGCGTTGAAAAAAAAGATTTTCGCATATTGAAAAGGGCACTTCGCCATTTTGACGAGGTGTATTTGTGTAATGAAATTTTAGAACTGCTCGAAGAAACCGACGGGGTTATGGTAACAGTCGGCGAGGATTTCTCGATTGTCGCCGATTTTAGCAATTTATCGGTGTAAATAGTTTATCCGCATTTGTACATTGCACATTGCATGTTTTGTAAAAGCGGAATACGCTTTTGCAATAAGGAGAAACAGATATGGCAAAAAGAAAAAATTCAAAGAAAAATAAATTAGGAATTTTAATGATTTTGACTGTGGTTATTATAGTCTTAATCGTTGCCGTGCTTGCGGTATTATATTTTACTAACGACAACGTAAAAGATACACTAAACGTTGTATTCGACAAGATTTCCGCACTTATAGATAGTTCTAACATCAACAACGATAACTTAGGCGGAAATGGTGACCAGCATAATCATCCGTCTAACACCGATTTCCCCGAGGTTTTAGCTGATTATAACGTTACTGTTCATTTTCTCGAATTGGGCAATAAATACACGGGAGATTGCACCCTTATTAAATGCGGAGACGTCGAAGTTTTGATTGATGCAGGAAGCAGGACGACTTCTTCAAAGGCAATCAAAGAGTACGTTGAACAATATTGTACCGACGGTATTTTGGAATACGTTATAGCAACCCATGCTCATCAAGACCATATTGCAGGCTTTGTCGGATCTAAAGCTAACCCCGGCGTATTTGAAAGTTTCGTTTGCGAAACGATTATCGACTTTCCAATGACTAACGCAACTAGTCAGGTTTATGCAAATTACGTTGAAAAAAGAGATGCCGAAATCGCTGCAGGTGCTAAGCATTATACCGCTTTGGAGTGTTACAACAACACAAACGGCGCTAAGCGTACATACACATTGGGCGAAAACGTAACTTTAACTATTTTGTATAACTATTACTACGAGCACGAAACCGATGATGAAAACGATTATTCAGTCTGTTGTTTGTTGAATAATAACGGAGTGTATTCGCTTTTCACCGGAGACTTAGAAAAAGAGGGCGAGGAGCATTTGGTTGCGAACAACAATCTACCCGAATGTAAGCTATTTAAAGGCGGTCACCATGGTAGTTATACAGCTTCGACCGAAACACTTTTGAGCGTTATTAAGCCTGAAATCGTTTGCGTCTGCTGTTGTTGTGGTTCAACCGAGTATACAGACAACATGGATAACGTTTTCCCTTCCCAAGCATTTATTGATAGAATAACCAAGTATACCATTGATATTTACGTAACTACACTAGTTGAGGACTATGATGAGGGAACATTCACTTCATTGAATGGTAATATCGTAGTACTTTTCAACGCAAAAGGCGATGTCGCAATCAGTTGTTCGAATAATAACACCAAGTTTACAGAAACGGCGTGGTTCAAGCAACACCGAACGCTTCGTTAATCGTCATTCAGTATCAATTGTCATTGCTACCATTCTCATTAGTCACTCATAAGCGTTATTCAAAAAATCTAATCCATATTAAACCTAATTATTAAGAAATAATGCCCAAGGTTAATTGAAATCACCACTAAAAATCTATTTGTTATTATAAAAACTTTACAAAAATATCAAACTAAAAATAAAAAACTCACAATTATTTTAAAGACTTTTTAAGTAAAAGTGTTTAAAATAGTAATATACTTAAAACATTTTGAAACGAGGTTAGTATAAATATGAATAGATCTGTAAAGGTTATTACAGTATTGTTGATACTGTGTATTATAGCAGGAGTACTTTGCGCTTGCAATACCCCGACTAACGGTTTGTCCGCATACGAAATTGCAATTAAAAACGGATACGTTGGTACCGAGGCTGAATGGCTTAAATCTTTGAAAGGCTCGGATACAGGTAAATCTGCATACCAAGTTGCAGTAGAAAACGGATTTACAGGAAGCGAAACCGAATGGTTGGAATCGTTAAAGGGTTCTGATGGCGTTGATGGAGTTGACGGAAAGGACGCTCCTGAAATAACGATAAACGATATATATAACGCATTGGTCGAAGATGGCTACGAAGGTAGTTTTAAAGATTTTGTACTTGAATATTTATCCCAAATGACTCCACCCAGCAGCGATATATTCGTTTCAAGAGCAGTGCTTTCTTGCGTTAGCATTATTAGCGAATTTACCAAAATGGTTTATAACGGCGGATTTTGGGGAGAAGGTACTACTTCAACTGAACAAACATATAGTTCAGCAGGTTCGGGCGTAATCTACAAGTTAGATAAGGCTAATGGCAATTGTTATATTATTACCAATTATCACGTAGTATACGATTCTAAAGCAAATACACCAAACGGAATTGCTAAGTCGATTAAGGTATTTTTGTACGGCAATGAACTTTCTTCCAAAGGAATAGTCGCAAACTATATTGGCGGCTCAATGACCTATGATATCGCCGTATTAAAAATCGAAAATAGCGAAATATTAAAAAATAGCGATGCGCGTGCCGTTGAAATCCTTGACAGTAACAACGTAGTAATAGGTGAAACCGCAATAGCAATCGGCAATCCGGAAGCAGGCGGAATATCGGTCACTTCAGGCGTTGTCAGTGTTGATAGCGAAAACATTACAATGAAAGGCGCAGATGATGTTACAACAGTTACTTTTAGAGTTATGCGAGTTGACACCGCTATAAATGGCGGCAATTCGGGTGGTGGCTTGTTCAATGCTTATGGTGAATTGATTGGTATAGTAAACGCCAAAATCGTAGATGATTCGGTAGAAAATATCGGCTATGCCATCCCTTCCAATATAGCACGATATGTTGCCGATAGCATTATTTATTACTGTGACGGCAAGAATAGCACCTCAATGAAAAAAGGCTTGTTTGGTATAACTATTCAAATTATCGACAGTAGGGCATATCTTGATGATTCCACCGGACTAACCAAAGTCGAAGAAACTATTGAAGTCAAGGAAATAACAGCCGGTGGCTTAGCAGACGGCGTACTACAAGTTGGCGATATCTTAAAGAGCATAACTATAGGCGGCGTTAAGTATGATATAACGAGAAATTTCATTGTAGTTGATATTATGCTTACAGTTAGAGTAGGAGACAAAATATCGATAGTATTCGAGCGTAACGGCGAAGCAATGTCAAAAACCGTAACACTCAATGAAAGCAACCTCTTTGACGTAAAATAAAGGTTTAGGTGTGATGCACTTAAACAAATGTGCAATGTTCAACTTCTAAATCGTCATTCTTAAGTGTTGTTCGAAAAATCCAATCCTTATAGAAAAAAGGTATCATTTAATTAACAATGATAGGCAAACATTCTGCCAGCACTAATACTTTGGGACAAATTATAAATAATCCTT
>CALYRM010000002.1 GCA_945482995.1 uncultured Clostridia bacterium
TTAGGCGAACATTCTGCCATCACTAATACTTTGGGACAAATTATAAATAATCCTTGAAAAAAACATTTATCTGTTAAGACTTATATTAAAAATCATAAGTTTTGATTTAAGAATATTATGCCCCGACTGTACCAAAGTACGAAGTAAATTTTAAGGATAAAACACAAAGAAATACGCAGTTTTGATCGACCGAGGCGTACTTGCCGTACGCCGACAAAGGAAAAACAAGTATTTCAAAGCGTTTTGCCTTAAAATTTATTAGTGATAAAGATATGTTTGCCTAGTGTTTCCGATTTTAATAACTCGCCCTATTATAAAATTATGAAAACGACACCATAATTTAAGATATGGAAACGACGCCACAATAATAATGAACAAAGAATTTTTATGTTTTTTTTAAAAAATTCATCTTTTTTGTTGACAGTAAATAAAATTCGTTCTATATAATTATTGTGACGTTAAGTCATAAATTTTTTTCGTTTTCAAAAGGAGCAACGAAATGCACAACGAAATTAAAGGGAGTAGCGATCTCTCTGCTCTTGAAAGGATTAACCTTAAACAAGAGTTCAAAAGTAACAGTAAGAGTAAGAATAATATTATTAATAACGATAAATGCGGCAGTCAGTATCTACTTGATATTAACGCATTCCATATGGGCGCTATCGCCGAATTTTCAAAAATAAAAAACTTGATATACAACAAAAAAGCGCAAACACTTTTTTTAGACATAATCGCAACGAATACAGTTGCGGAAGCCACTCCGCTGGTCAACCAATTTTTAAGTACGCTATCAAGGCAGAAAAATTATATTGAGGATCCTCTCATTAAAGGACTATTTGTAGACGCACCAATATTTTCAATTTTATTTTTAGACGCGTCAAAAAACAAGCTTGGCAGACAATTAAAAAAATATATGTACAGTACAAATTCAAGAGAACAGGTTATTTTGTACTCAATGATGACACTCAGTTATTTCCAACATTGCACCACTTCGGAAAAAGCAAAAGAGCATATAAATAATACGCTCAAACAATACGACTTCGACATATTAAACGAAGCAAACGATTTTGATTATTTTGTTATAAAAGCACAAAATCAAGAGGAAAAAATCAACTTTGAAAATAACACAAATTCTGCAATTGGCGGAATGAAAACGATTGCAAGATTACTATGTGAATAAATATATAAAAAAATGCGTGGCTAACTGCCACGTTTTTTTTATAATATGCAATGCTTTGTTTGATAGCGCGTAAATAATGAAACCTGTTCTGAAGAACATATGAAATCCCTTCGGGGTGAAACTCGACTTTTGGGCAAGTTATGGACGGCGTAAATAGCATGGAACGCTAGGAAAATTAGATTCTTCTAGCATCGCTTGCAGAATGACTATTTGTATGGTAAATGGCTGTCCGTATGCTTCGCAAAAGGTTTGTGCTCGTATAGAGATTTCTCGACTACCCTCGAAATGACGGCTAACTTATGTGTTTTTTAAAGAATTTATCAATTGCATTGTTAGCAACTAATGACATTTCATCCTCTAAATCGATAAGATTAAAAACATGCTTGAGGTTTTTACCTGCGCGCTTTTTATCTATGTAGAGCAATTCAGTGTAGAAACCTTTTTCGTCAAACACTTCCTTTGTCTTAAACACCATTTTCTTCAAAAAGTCGCCGTCACAAGTAACCATATGTATTGGCGGATATTCGTTGGGAAGGTTGGCGGTTATATCAAAGTATTTATATAACGGAGATTTTTTGAATTCCTTCCCCAAAATAGGCTTACAAAAACTTTTTAAAATAGGCACTTTTGCCATTAACGATGGAGTAAACGCACCGCAAGTGAAGTTTACCGCATTAAACTTAATATCAGGAACGGTAACGCCAAAATCATTTGCCATTTCGGGATTTCTCATACAATTTAATACCAAACCTGCAAGATGAGCGCCTGCGGAATCGCCCATAATAAAGACGTTATCCATATCAAGATTGTGCTTATCCGCATTTTCAACAACCCAATTTAACGCAGCAAAAACATCTTGTAACTGTTCCTTAAACGTTGTATTCAAATCAATAAGGCGATAACCTACCGAGATTACGGTATATCCTTTTGTAACAAACCAACTATTAAAGTCTGAGTTCAAATCCTTATCGCCGTAATACCAACCACCGCCGTGAACGTCAATAATCACGGGCGCTTTTTCATTTGAATTTTGCGGATTGTACCGCACGTTAAGTTTTTGCAACTCGTCAACAGGTTCAGGCAAATAATCGTAAACCAATTTTTCGACGTTTTCCCAATTTTTAAGTATTGCAAACCTTGTTTTATTATCGTTTGCCAATGCAATTTTTTTGAAGGCGTTTCCTAATATTAGACTCATCTTTTATCTCCTATATATTAAATGTCATCTTGAGCGGAGCGTAGCGTAGTCGTAAGGATCTAATCCGCATTTTAATGTGCAATGCACGGTTGGATAGTGGACACTATCTAACAATGAAATCTATCCTAAAAGACAGATGAAATCCACTTGCGTGGATGAAATCACCACGTGATGAAATCCGCGTTTCAAACGGGTTGTGAATCCTTATTTTATATGATATAAATAACTATCTATGTGCTTCACAAGGAGTGCTTAGGTAGGATAGAGATGTCTCCACGTTGGTCGACATGACGAATAAGGATGATATTCTTCGACTACGCTCAAGAATGACATTTTGTTGCTCAAAATGTCAATTGGTATGGCTCAGGATAACGTTTTGATGTTCAGCATTATGGGAAATGTAGTTAGAATTTGTTAAAGACAAATTCTATGTTTCGCACGTTCTTCATTCAGTGCGTTATCCGCAGCGAGCTTATCAAGCAAGCGATGCATAATAACGTCTAAATCACTTCCCTCGGAATAGTCTGCATCAAAAGCAAAGTCTACTCTCTCGTGCTCAAGCATATCCTTTGCGACTTCGGTCTTATGACGGTTATATAGGGCTATCGACGTACCGCCAGAACTTTTAACAAGTTTCATACATGGTACATCCGTCAATCCGTCGCCAATGTAAATCATATTGGTGAACTTGACACGGCGTTGATCCTCAGGGGTTGATGCGTTGAGGTCGCTATCGTTGCTTATATCCAAAACGCCCTTATTGATACGATATACAAATTGAGTTTTATTTGTGTAATTGACGGATAATTTAGGCCAAATGGGATATCCATTATCGTCATACATGAATTCGGAAGCAAAAATTCCTTTAAATTCCTTTGCAATAGCCGTACCTTCGATAATTTCCTTTAACCCGGAAGAAATAACATAATGTTCCACGGTTAGTCCTAAACTCTCGCCGTATTTATTTATTCTTTTAAACCAACCTCTTACGCCCTTGAAAAACTTAATACCCTTGCCAAGATTAACAAGTTCCTCCCTTGTAAATCTCTTGTTGATTTTTTCTGAGACATCTTTCATATAGTACATATATGCTAAAACTCCGTCCATCCCCTTTGTTACAGCCAAACCGTTTGCCTCCTTCCAAAACTCGTTCGGGGTAAAACCAAGGCAAGGGATAAACTCATAATCCATCATATCGGTCGTGCCGAGCGTTTTATCAAAATCATACAATAAAGCGACTACAGTACTCATTATTCTTTTCTCCTCTTTTTGACGACGAGCGTCAGTATGCCAAATATTGCGGTTATACCAACAATAGTGCCTGCAAAGCACAAAGCAAATTTTTGACCTTCAGTCAAGCCGTCCTTTTGAATATTTCTTGTTCTAACATAAGCAATGGACTTATTATATCTTATTTGCAAGAATTCGCTATTTTCATTATAGGGCTCGGTAAGTTCAAGCACAGCGCCCTCGCCCACAAAATCTATAATTTCCGAATTTTCGTCGGGCAATTTATAAAGTTTAATTTGTTCGCCCAAGACATCGGATTTTGCCCTTAGATAGTAACGTTCAACCGTCTTATATAACGGCTCAGCGGTTATATAGTTGTCACCGTTGACATAACAACTAATGCCGTCTACCTCGATTTCATACCATTTCCAAAGGTCAGCAACAACGTTTATAACCTTATAACTTTGTCCTTTGACAATGTTCGCTACGGGTTCGGCGGTAAGTGATGGGTATTTGTACGCTTTCGGTTCGCTATCCGCACCACCGTACTTGATAAATTCGTTATCAATAGCACCGCTAGAAAGTTTTTCGGCCTGTGGAGCCGGAATAAATATCTTTATGAATTTACCGTCTTTAAGCAGTTCGGTAAAATAATAATCGTTTCCGTTGTAGGTTGTTTGCGCAAGCATTACATAGCTGTTTTCGGGAACTTCGACTACGCTTTCGTAATTATCGGGGCGAACATATGCAAGAGCGTTTGCGTTCACCTTGATTGCAGTAACAGGATATGTAATTTCGGGTTCGGTGAAGTCAGTTTCGGTGTTCATAACCTGGTAATTAACCTTAACCAATCCGTTTTCGCTGATTGCAAATATCTTGCCGTCCGCTGTGATAATCATTTCCGATAATTCTAAATTGGTGTTTCCGTTTTTAATATCAAAGCCGTTCAATTTACGACTATAAACGGAAATATTATTTTTACTACCTGCAAGCACGTTACCCCTTATGTCAACTGCGAAAAAGTCGTGTTCACCCATAGTTGACGAGATGATTTCCTTGTAGTCTTTATATATTGTCAGTTTTTCGCCGTCAATGGTATAAAAAATTCCGTCATGCTTACCGCAGATTATATCCGAATTAATGGTAAACTCCTCATTTTTTTGAACAAGCTTGCTACCGCTTACGGTGTATACCTTATTGTCACTTACGACAATCACGTTGCTTCCGTCGGTTGTAAGCGATGAAAGCGGCGTATCTAATTCAAAACTTTCAACAACGGTTTTTAAATCAAAATCAAGTTTGTTAAGGGTATTGTTTACGGTAAACCAAACGCCATCATTCAAGCACATTCCGCTTACGTTCGTAACCGTATATGTAGCCAAAACCTTTAATTCATGGTCTAACAAGACAATTCTTGCGTTGCCCTCGTCGAATAACGCTATATGCTCGTCATCAAAACACAAATATTTAGGATTTCTAAACCTCGTCAAGCCCCTATCGTTAGCACCTACACCTTGTCCGTATGAACCGTATAGCGAATATAGTTCGTAGTTGGAATTGAAAACTTTGACCGCATTTTGTCCGTTATCGACAATATATAGATAATCTCCGCTAGCCGACATTTTGCTAAATGTGCGAATGTAGTCGTCCGACACTCCGTTATCATCGGGAACGCTTATCTTGATAGCTCGAGTTTCTCCGTGATATAATCCGTCTGCTTTTAACTCCAAGCCACCATTAAAATAGGTATATAAGTCCACACCCTCAAAAACAGCAATAGCGTTTTGGGTATTTTCACCACCCATTTCGTATTTACCGCTTTCGGGATTTTTAACGCAACTTCTGGTGAAACGATTGCCATTTTTGGAATCGTATAGGTGCAGATGTATATTACCAATCTCGGTGTTTTGAACAACTATTTTGTCAAAGCTATTTGTACTGTTTACGGCAAAAGATGCGATTTTCTTTTTTTCAAGAGTGGTAGAAGATGATTTTGTGATATCGAAAAAGACTATAATTGACGTATAATCAACAATCAGAATTCCGTCTTTTTCCGCGCCACCAAATGATTTATACTCGCCTACAACTTCAGTATCGTCCAACTTATACAAATAATTTAAATCAACAAACTTTTCAAGGTCTTTGGACTCTGCATTTATTGTATACGAATATATTCCGTCGTCTTGCTTTACAAATACCTTATCAGCAAATGCGGCAATCTCTATATTCCTATAATTTTCCGCTGCGGTGTTTTTAAGCTCGATTATTGTATCGGTATCAACAATTCGCAGGATAGGAGTGCCATTCAAAATTTCGGCGGTATAAAAAGAAGCCCCTACTGCGCCAATAGAAAGAATTTCACCAAAATTGCGGTAATTACCTGTCAGGTATTCGCTTTCTACTAGGAGTGGTGCTTCGGCTTCCGCCGTGGTTAAAGTCGGACAAACACAAAGAAAGAGTAAAAGCGTTAATAGCGCTACCAACAAAATCGCAAGAGCGACTGTATTTCTTTTTGTGAATGTCATTTTCACGACTGAGTTTTTAAATTGCTATTATGAATTAGCTGCAACGTTTAGTTTTTCAACCAACTCGTCAACGTCGATGCCGTGGGTAAGAGCGGCTTCTGCGATTGTTTCACCTGTTGCGAATGCACAATGTAAGCAACCTAAACCAATATCTCTTAAAACCTCAGCTACGGCTTCGCTGTTTCCTTGTTGAACTGCATCCAAAATAAGCATATTACTTGTAATTTGTGCCATAATATAAATTCTCCTTATTAAATTTGTTTTATTTATTGAGTTCGCTATTTTATAACTTAATTAGCAAATTCTTGTACCTACGGGAACGGAGTCGTCAACAAAAACGACCTTGCAACCACAAGCATTATTAGTTGCGGCTAATAACATACCGTTACTCTCAACTCCCGAAAATCTCTTTGGCTCAAGATTTGCAACAACTATAATCTTTTTGCCAACAAGTTCTTCGCAAGAATAGTAAGACTTTATGCTAGAAACAATTACTCTTTCGCCTAATCCGTCATTTAAGGTTAGTTTCAAGCAATATTGTGATTTGCGAATTTCTTGAGCTTTAACTATCTGACAGACTCTGAAATCTAGTTTTGCAAAATCATCAAGCACAATTCTCGGCTTTATTTCAGCCACGGGATCTGCTTCCTTTACTTCTTCGACAATCGGCGTTTCTTCGATTTTGTTTTCTGCCGATTTCATTGCCTCATTCTTTGCCTTTTCTTCCTCGGTTTCGGGATAAGAAAAGTCTAATAGCCAGTCATACTTTTTAGGGTCGATAGCGAAAAGGAACAAATATAATCTTGGACCTTTTTCTTTATCGATAAGCACGGAATAAACATTTTTGAAGAATGCACCTTGAACGGATTTTGCTTCCTTGGTGTCACGCTCGATGCCCCTTACTCTCAGCGGAATTGCATAAATCTCGGTTTGTAATTCGCTAAGGGTATAGCCGCCCTTTTTGATATAAGCGTATAACTCGGCTAAATCCTTTTTGCTGTCTTCGTCAAGGGTGTTGTAATACTCAAAGTTACGAGTAACTCTTAGTCTATTTACATTTTCGGGAGAACATTCGGACAACCAATATTTAGCTCTTTGCAGTCTATCCTCAAAATCAGCGTATGTATAAGGTTGTTCGATATTCTTAAATACCAATTCAAGCATTTCAACATTGAAGTCAACGACACTACCCAACTGAACGAGCAGACTCATAGGAACGGTTTTAATAACCCTGCCCTTAACGCTGCACATATCCATAACACGACAAACAACATCGGTTGCATTGCCACTTCTAACGTCGTTTAGCATTTTATCAAATTCAAAATATTGTCTTAAAATTCCGTCGTCAAAGCAAAAATCAAACGCCTTATTAGGTTCGGTCTTTGCATACAACCAAAGGATAACCTCGGGTTGATATATCTTCAAAAGAGTTTCAGGGGTGAGGTTCAAACCTGAAGAACCCGACATTTTACCTGTCGTACCCTTAATACCGATAAATTCGTAACCCTTGAACATTGGGGGCATATATCCAAAGATTTCCTTTGCAATATCCTTGCTTGTATCATAGCTACCGTTTGGACTTGCGTGATCTTTTCCACCCGGTTCAAAGTCGACGTTTTCATAAGCCCAACGCATTGGCCAATCTACCTTCCAAGCAAGTTTGCAGTTGAAGTCTTTTGTAAAATCGAATTCACCCGTATGAGAACAAGCGCATTTATAGGTTGCCTTTGTGCAGTCGTCGCTCAAAGATGTGATTTTGGTTGTGTCTTTACCGCAGCATGAGCAGTAAATTGTAACCGGATAATAATTATCTCTTTCGCCCTCTTCGACAGCTTGTGTACGATGTCTTGCTAGTATATCAAATATTTCCTTTCTCTTTTGAAGTGATAAAAGAACGTATTTAACATATTTGCCCGAACGATACATTTCGGCTTGATGTCGATATTCAAGATCAATACCAAAAGGCTTAACTGCTTCTTCAAACTCTTGCTCAAATCTTTCCGCATATGATTTCTTCTCGCCAAACGGATCTACAACATCAACATATGGTTTACCAATATTTTCTTCAAAGCCGTCAACTACCTTGCTAACATTGACAGGAACCTTTCTCAATCTGTCAAACTCGTCCCAAGAAAAGAGCAATTTTGCCTTTTTACCTTTTGAACGCAACGCTTTTACAACAAAATAGCTTGTAGCTATATCTCTAAAATTACCAATATGAACCGAGCCCGATGGACTGATACCTGCGGCACAAACATATTCGTCTTTATTTGGTCTTGCTTGAATAAGCTTTTCGGCAATTTCGTCTGCCCAATACATTCTATAATCCTCCGATAGTGAATAAAATATGTTTTAACTTATATTTATGTATATATATATTAATAAAAAAAAATTTAATTGTCAAGTAGTATATAAAAAAAGGTACATTGCAATAGAAACCCATGACACTTTTATTAATGTGCAATAAGTAATCATGTAATTGACGCACAAACTGTTCGTGTATTTCTCAACAAGGCAATGCTTGTATAGGCCTCCCTCGACCATGCTCGGGATAACGGAAAAATACGGCAAATAAAACTAAAAAACGGGTCAAACCCGTTTTTTAGTTAGCTTTCGTATTTAAAATTCGGAACTTCGATTTTTACAACTAAGGCCTTTTCGGCGGTGATTGTGTGATTCTTAATATCTTCGCACCAATATCCCAATTCAACTCTGTCCCAAGTCATTTTCTCAAGAACCTTGAAGTTTACGACTTCGCCTACCTTGAATAGCTTATATAATTCAAAATGGTCTTCTTTCTTGCGCATCTCGGCAGCTTTGATTGGCTCCCAATTTCCTAAGTTTTTCGTATCGCCACACAAATATAATCTACGTACCGAGTGTGGTGTTGTTACAACGAATTTAACTCTACACTTGCCTTCGGTTTTTGCTTGTAAATTTTTATTCATATTATTCTCCTTGATGTATTTTATGTATAAGAGCTTTTTTGCTCGTAATATTCTTATTTATATTATACTTATATGGTAAAGTTTTGTCAACTAAAGCAAAAAAGATATCAACACTCAACGTCTATCCTTTAATAGAGATTTCTCGTCTGCAATTTAAAATGACAATTGACGCTGAAAAAAATGTTAATTGCATATCAAATGAAACAAGGATAAGGTCCCTCGAACAACGCTTTCAGGATGACATTATATAGAAGATTGACAATATGAACACTCAGAATGACAATTCGGATTAGATTCTTCGACTGCGCTCAGAATGACATTGAGGACTAGATCCTTCGACTTCGCTCAGGATGACATTATGGTTCAGGATGAGATTATGAGTTTCACGTTAAATAAAAGTACTGTAGTTAATATAACCACAGTACCATATTAATAAATTGTCCAAAATTGCGCATTAGATTAAGCGTCAGTGGCACTTAATCTAACTATTTTTTTTCTTCTGCTTTCTTTTCAGCATCGATATCTGCTTGAGTCTTAGTACCAAATAGGATATTGTCAACTTCTTGTGTAGCTTTGCTGAAAGAATTAATATCTATTCTATATAAATACTTGGACTTGCTATCGTTGAAATAGTAAATATAAGCATTGCTACCGTCTACTACTATTTCAGGATTAATGAACTTAACGTGAACCTTGTCAGCGCCAAATGTTTGGATATTTTCGGTCTTGTCAAGTTTAATTCTCTTAAATAAGTTGCTTACGATTAGGTATGCATATCCGTCATTTACACCAACAACTGTTGCGTTTTCAATTTTGCCATATTCGGTTGAGAATACATCTTTATTGTAAACGTCCTTATCAGCAACATAAGTGTAATAGGTCAATGTTCCGTTTGCGGTCAACAAGCTGTTTTCGTCAACAATAGTCATTGAAGAAAGTGTTTCGGTCGAAACTCTTCTCTCGGCAGCCTTGTCAAAATTGAAATCGGTTGAATTGAAGGTATACATATATGTGCCTGTAGCGGTACCTGTTGAGCTTGTGGAAGCGTAATAGGACTTTGTATAAATCATTGTCAATTTGCCATTTCCAAGATCCTTTGTTCCAACTACAGAAACGCTGAACGCATTTTTTACGTCGCTATCGGGATTAGCGGTGTATGTGTTTTTATCAATCAACTTCTTGGTGAAGCTACCGTTTGCGGAAGAAACATACAATTCATTGGTATAGTCGCCTGTTTTTGTCGTTGACTTTGTGTAGAAGAAATAATCGGCGATATCATTTTCACCTTTCTTATAAGTGGTGCTTACAGGGAATATAGCGCTTGTAACATCTTCTGCAACAACCTTACCTGCATCCTTAGTTTTGATTTTGCCTTCGGTCGACTTAAAATAAACCTTGCTATCAAGCAAATAAAGCAGACCGTTGGGTGTGTACTTGTATTGTGCACTTAAACCGTTTTCAAGCTCCAAAATAACCTTTGTATCTTGACCATCCAAACGAGTACGCATAAAAATCAACGTGGAAGTATCGATTGTGCCGTCTCTGTTCTCGTCGTTGCTAGAAGTTACATAGTAGATATAATCACCGTAAATCGAGAAGCCTGTGTTAGCAGCAGTGCTGTATACAGCCTTTGGAACGATAACTTCAACCTTAGTCATATCAACTTCGCCTTTCTTCAAACGCATAATTGCACCCTTGGTAACATTGCCGAACCAATTCTCTTTGTAATCGTCCAAAACATCGCTGAAACCGTTTACAAAATATACATATTCGCCGTGGTAAACAACCGAACCGCCATTGCTAAGGGATTCGTCTGCGTTATCCATAGCAAATTTTGTGTTTTTGTAGCTTTCACAACCAACCATAAGAGTTACTGCGAAAACAGCTACTAAAAGAATACTGATTGTTAAAATAATTTTTTTTGTCATTTTGTTATTCTCCCATTTGCCCAAAATATCGGGCTTGTGAATAATTTTTTCTCTCAGTACATAATTATATAATACAAAACGGTGTTTTGGCAATAAAAAAAATATAAATTTTTAGTTACAATGCAAAATTTTGGTAAATTTAAAAAAATATCCGCCTTAAAAAGCCCAAAAGCGGAACAAAAAAACAATTTTTCGTCCGACAACAAGAAAATCAAGCGGAATACTTATTTAATTTTATTGGCGAAACATCAAAGTGAAATACAAAAAATCAAAAAAGAGAACTCAAAAAAGGAATAAGGGGGATTGGATATGTTATTAAAGAAAATTTTCATAATGAAGGGGACAAGCGAGATAAAAAGCGTACTCAAAGTTTCGCTTTTAGAAAAAAGTCACACCGAAATCGAACTGACTACACATTACGCATATGGAGAGGGTTACACCTTTATTTTGAAGTCGGGAGTTTTCGTTCACCAAGAAGGCTTTGACGGCAAAAAACTTAAACGCAAATTGCCACCTTTCGATATAGACAAGCTTACAGCGGGAATTTGCTACAACGGCGAAATACTTGCTTGGACCGCCCCTACCCCTCAAATACCTTACGTATTGCAGGAATTAGCTCAAAAATACAGCGTAATCAAGGTTGAAAACAAACAAGTAAACAAGAGTCAAGCACTTATCGAAGAGACTGCAAACGTTGAAACTACAAAAGAGAACAAAAACAACACTCTATCGGTCAATTCAAACGAAAAAGATGAGATGATAGAAACGACTATTGTAGGCAAAAAAAACGATATTCAATCCACAATAAATGAAGATGTGAATTTAGAAGATGCCGAGATAACGCAAAAATCGGACGATATAAGTAAGCAGTTTAACATTTTAGAGGTTGATAACTCAACCTTTTCCCAAAATATCGAAAATGACGAACAAGAAAATTTCTTAGCAAAGGAAATCGAAGAAAAATACAACACTCTAAAACACAATGAAGTGTTAGAAAAAGTATTCCCGAATTCTAAATGGATTGTAGAAGAAAATGACGATTTTTCTCTGGGTCTTCTCTATAACTCAAGCTCAATAACCCATATATGCTATGCAAAAGCAGGAGAAATAGACAAGCCAATTGAGCCAAACGCAAGTTTTTACGAGGGGTACTGGATAGTGTTTGAGGAATTAGATTAATCGCACTGCGTTTAATCTAATTCCCAATGAGCAATGCAGGGTTTGATAACGTTTGCTATCAAACAATGAAATCTTCCCTATGGGCAGATGAAATCCACTTGTGTGGATGAAATCACTACGTAATGAGATCCGCTTTTCAAGCGGGTTGTGGATTCTTTGATTGTATGATAAGAATGACCATCATTTTATGACAAATGTTTAGCGTCTCTTTTTGAAATTGGCGGTTTTTCATCTAAGTAGGTTTGCCATACGTCGAGTTTATCTTCTTCGGTTATTTCCCTTATTACCTTAGCGGGGCTACCTGCTGCAAGTACGCCTGACGGAATATCATTCAAAACCAAACTACCCGCACCGATAACAACGTTATCACCGATAGTAACGCCGCCTACTATGGTAACGTTGGAAGCAATCCAAACATTGTTTCCAATAGTAATTGGCTTTGCGTATTCTAAATCGATTTTACCAACCGGATAATCTTGTACGATTCTTTCTTCGTGACATAGTGGGTGCATTGGCGTTGCTAGTGTAACGTTGGGTCCTAGCATTGCATTGTCGCCAATGGTTATTTTTGCAACGTCTAACATTATGCAATTAAAATTGGAAAAGAAATAATCACCCAAAGAAATATTTTCGCCATATTCAACTTTAAAAGGCGAAAAAACCAATGCATTATCAGTTGAATTTGGAATAATCTTTTTCAAAAGCCTTTGACGTCTGTGTATACGTATAAACGAGGTTTTATTATATTTTTCACATAGCACAAAGGCTCTAGCATGCTTTTTGATTATTTCCCAATCTGTTCCGTTATACAATAATCCGTTACGCATTTTTTCAAATTCAGTCATAGTGGTTCGTCCTTTTTCGTTTTCTTACATTATACAAGAAAAATTTCAAAATACAAATATTTTGAACAAAAAACCGCTTGAATAAATTTATTCCTGCGGTTTTTCTTTTAGTCTATTTTCATCCGTCGGCAACTTGTTTGTGTCACCTTCGTTTATTAATGGAGTAAATATATTTTCTTCCGACGGTAAATCTGTTTCGTGTTTTTCTTCGGGTATTTCTCCGCTTGGTTCAATTTTCTTCGCTTTTACGGGAGTGAAAAACATCTTATTTAGCTTGATAAGCACTTTTGATAGCGGTGTAAATGCGAACGCAAATAACAACAGGTTACAAACTATTTGGGTAAAGTAGAACGCCACACCACGAAGATAGTATGCCGCAAATTCTTTTATTAACGCTTGTATATTCGTATAGAAAAGTAAATCGACTACGCTTGTCAGCACACCAAAAAAAACAGTCAAGGCAACGGCAACTGCCGTTACAATTGCCCTATGCCTTATCTTCTTTTTGCTTAGCAGCATAAAAATCAAGGCGACTAAGGGCCAATAGATAAAATACGATATTACCCAAGAGCCGAAACCCCAAATTAGCGGTTCAATCGCCACAAAAAGCGCTACGGAAATCACTCCATAAAACCCAAAAACATAGCCGAATAGCGCGCATAAAAGAGTTACAACCTCAACATTCGGAAGGGCTGCAAGCGCAAGCTTACAGCCCTCTATCAGTGCGGTGCAAACTGCTATAAGCGCTACACGCTTAGCGCTTTTTAAAGCATATTGAGTTTTAGGAGTGGAGTTTGCCGTCATTTACTAAAATTGTGAAATCATGAATACGTAAGTTGTACCCTCGGTCAAAGGTAGTTCATTTAAGCCCAACGTACAAGAGCCGTATGTTACGCCGTCGTACTCATATGTACCCCATGTGGAGTTGGTGTTGGCAGGGTCGTTTGAATACATCATCCAATATTCTTTTGCATTGCCGTCCGCATGACGACCATTGATCGTAACTACCATTGTTCCATCCATTTCATAGGTCAAAAAACCCTTTTCCACAAGAACATCAAAATAGTCCCTTAGTGTTTTACCTTCGATATCAGGCATAATTTCACTGTCGAGAGGAATCATAATGCAGGTTTCTTCCATTTGAACGGGGTTTGTTGGTTCACAGGCAACAAAGCTAAGAGCTAAAACCGCAAGAACAACAACTGTTGTAATTAATAAACTTTTCTTCATTGTGTATATCTCCTTTTTCGCAAAACCTTTGTTCGGTTTTGCATAATATGCAATTTGACAGCCGTCAGAATGTCATCCTTCGACTTCGTTCAGGATGACGATTGACTCAAAATGATAAATTCAGTTAAACAACCTCGACATAAAAAACCGAACGAAAAAGAAAATTCGTTCGGCAAAAGAGAATAACAACAATGCGTTTTACAAAAAAGCAAAACCTTGCGTTCAAAGGGAGAACCCTTCGGCTTATCTCCTTTACCCGAGATGGTTGACCGAATGTTATAAGGCAGGTATTCCGACTTTTCGGATTAAATCCGTTTACGGTAATGGCTGTTGCGATGGATTTTCACCAAGATTCCCACTGTTAATAAATTGCGAATGATTCGTTGTTCAAGTGCAATTTAATCCATATAACTGTTCATATTATTTATCATAATTATAATTGTCGTTTTTTAGGATGTCAATCCTTTATCAATTAACGACATAATTTTTTATTATTTCGACGTTTTTCTCGATGTCGTCCAAGTAGACATATTCGCCCTTATTATGCGCATTGATGGCGCCCGATGATAAAAGTATTGTCGGAACATTCAGTTCATTAGCAATAACGTTCGCATCGCTCAAACTCTTTTCAATTTCAACTCGCTTGCTCGTTGCACCTGCTTTTTCGATTGCCGATTTCAAACGAGCGATAAAATCGGAATTTTCCGTACTAAATTCATGCGCTAAGATCTTTCTTGAATTGACGGTAGCGTTTAATTCTTTTTCGTTCAAGGTTTTGATTATATCTTGTATCTTGCGTGTAATTTCATCTTCGTTCTTACCATATAACTTCAATATAAAGGTATTGTCGCTTGTTTCGGAAAAACTTATATTCATATTTTCCAAAAACTCTTTTGCTTTCATAGGTGCAAATAGATTAACACATTCAAGTCTAGTGCCTTTGGTCGAATATACGCCTATTCTATCGTTAATATCTACAACCAAACATTCCTTGACGGTCTTAGCAAGTTCATCCTTTCTTTGTGGTGTCAAAAACTCACTAATACCCTTAGAACCACGCTCTTCTCCACCCGAAATAAGCACTACTATGTTCTTTTGTTTAGGTTTCCCCTCTTGTTCCTTTAAAGCGGATACAATTCCATAGAGAACGCACGCAACGCCTGCTAAATCGTCAGCGCCACCATACACGGAAAACGCTCTACAAGGCGTGCTGTAATCGTCAACGTAAATGGAATTATCCGACAAATCACATTTATTGCCGTTCTCGTCATAATGAGAATGTAAATCGTAGTGCATAGAAAACAGCACTGCGCTCTTTTCCTTTTTCTTTCCGTTCTCGATATTTTCGCCAATAGTGCTTGTTGGTTCAAATCTAATTGCTATCGTTGGATATTTACCGTTATTTACTATTTCTATAAGATACCTTGTGCTTGTCAAGCCGTTTGCGTTATAGCAGTAGGATAAGAAATTAACCAAGTCCGCATATATTTCTTCAACCGTGTTGCTATGTTTGATAAGGTCCTTATATAAAATATGACAATGATTATAAATCTTATAAATTTGCGGAATTACGTTTACAAGGTCATACGCAAAACTATATTCTGAGATATTCGCCAAAGGCAGTATAGCATTGTGCATTTTGTGTTCCTCACCTTTAACCTTGGAATATATCCAACCATGAGAAATCATAAAACGATTCCAGCGCTCGTGTTCTAAAACAACAAGTTTCCGAACGCAATCGAGATTAAGGCTATACTCTCCCTTTTCATTTCTGCAGAAATGTTTAACCGCTCTGCGCATAATACGTGAATAAACATTGCTTATGCGATTAGTTTCTTTTTTAAAGTTGGTTAGTTTAAAGTATGACAAATTATATTTGATTGAATCAATTTCAAGTTTATCCGCTTTATTTCTTTCCTCGTAGATTTTGGAGAATAATTTGTCAAGTCTCAATTCGCCATTCACGTCTCTTTCGACGCAGAATTTGTCTGATAGAGTCGTCATTGCCAAATTAAATCTCGCCTCAAGAGTAGAATTGTTACTCTTTTTAATCTGTAACTCGTCAATTTTATGAGTCATATTGATATAATTGGTATTGTACTCATACATTGCCGAATGGTCTATGATTTTGTCAAAAGTATAGATATCTTCCTTTGAGCCGAAGGGGAATACAACAACGTTTTTAAACAAGCCGTATTTAAAATCGGTTTCATTCCAATTCAACTTACGTAAATTGTTTTTATCACGAATATTGACAGCTATACACTGTCTGCGCCTATTGTGTATTCTTTCTCCGCTATTAATTTCAAGGTACAGTTCTCTTTTTATATCGTCAATAATGGTGTTGGCAATGGCTATATTTGTGCTGTCGTTTCCTAAAGCGATAACTATGATGTTATACTCCTTATTTTTCTTGAAGCTTTCACCGTTTGCGGCAAACTCTTTGCCTGTTTTCTCGTCGAAAAATTTAATAAAGCTTACGCTTGAACAAGAATCTCTATGGAATACAATTTTCGGGAATTGCATTTTAGAGCAGAATTCTTCATAAGAGTAGTTGCCTTTACCATCGTTTTTCAAAAATTCTTTGTAATAGTTTTTAATTTCTTGTTCGTTCACGTCAATATCGGAACTTGAAATCGGATAGCAATGGTATAGCGGATGATTTTTGGCAAACATACCCTCTATTTCTTCAATATTAGTATCAAATACATCAGCATAAAACCCGGTAGAACTTCCATCGTCTTCAAGGTGCGGACTTGCATAATAAAGAGCATGCAAGGCATTTTGACCGTTACCGCCAAAGCCCAAAATCAAGGCCTTATATTCGCTATTTCCTTGCCATTCGTCAACCGAAGCCAAGTGTTCCCAAATACTGCTTGCGCCGAGTTTTTTATATCTTTCGTCAATTAGCGACAATGAAGAAAGATATGCTTCATTTACCAAATTAACCTGCAATATCGAATACACGTACCTTACTAATATATTTTTAAATTCTTCATCAAAGCCTATTTTGAATAGGTCATCGTAATTCTGTTTGTTCGCTTTTATCAAATCATTTAAGGTGAAGTTCTCGTTCAAGTTATTTTCAGACAATCCGAAAGAAGCAAAAAGATTTTTTGCCGTTCTTGCACCAAAATATGCACTAGCGGGGCGGCTCAATAGATGCTCGACAATTTTATTAACGCGCTCGTCAATTTGAGTTGAATAATATTGATAGTTGACTTCGCTTTGCGTAAGGATATATTGTTCGGTTATTGTCCAAGAAGCTTTTAATCCGATGTTATATAATAGTAAATATATTTTTTCTTCGATTTCCTTTCTTTTCAACTCACCTTTGGAAACCGTAGATTTTTTAAGCCAAGACGTATAAGAGTTTTTTAATTTTATACTGTTACGCTTATAGAAAAGGTCGTCGATAATCATATCGATTTCGGAAAAAGCGTCAAAGGTGTTTTTTTCCTGCATAGGCTTTTTGTATTCGTCTAAGGTAAAATAAAACTCCATTATACGCGTTCTATTTCCTTTATTCCCAAGCAGTTTTTTTGTTGTTGTATTGGGTATTTCGACGTTTTTTAGTTCGCAGTCTATGGCTTCTTGATTCAATATATTCGTTGGTTGACTCGCTAAAAGCGATAAATTCTTTCTTCCAAGATTAAGCCTTGAAAAAAGCGATTTAGTTGTATCCTTGCCCTTCATCAATGAATAATAATAGAAAGACTGGCTCATAACCTCACGACAATTCGGATCGTTTCTCGAAAAAGTCGGAATATTATTGCCTGCAAAAAGAATCAGTGCTTTACGGGGCTTTTTAAGATTAGGACTTTTGTTTTTATTATTTTTATATTCGACCAACTCCTGTTGGTGATGGGCGGCAATACTCTCGGCAAGCAATAATGCGTCGGGAGTTAAACAATTAAAAATGTATACGTCACGTCTTCTTTTAAGAACGTTGATAATAACCAAGCTAAAAATTTCATAGCTTGCTTTTGCGGTGATTACGCTTAATACGATCAAGCCCGCTATGATGGACGAACCATAATACAAACATACTACAATTCCGCCGCTAATTGACTCCATCCCGAAAGGCAAGCCCTCGAATTGTAAACCGCCTATCATTGAGTAAATTGCGGAAAGCGAATACCCCATATACTCGACAAAACTAAAATTTTGAACGTTACCGTTTGCGTCCTCGGCAAGGAACGGCAATATAGCAAGTTTAACGCCAACACTCAACGCCATTGCTATAAGTGCAAAAATGAGTTCTATACTGTACTTAGCGCTAGGCTTTTTACGTCTTACCACAAAGTAGGCGACCATGAGTAACAAATAAGCAGCCACGCAAATTGCAATAGCACATATTAATCCCAACACATATTCGCCTACGTTTATTGACGATTTGCTTAATAATAGTCTAAGCGTTGTCATTTTCGTTCTCCTTTTCTTTCAGTTTTATGTCGATTTGTTTATCAAGCAAGAGCCTTTGCTTATGAAGTTCCGCCTTGTAATCTGTATATTTATCTCGTCTTTTCTTTGCAACAAAGTATACAACGATAAGCGCTATCGATATTACCAATAAGACAATCCCCAATGCTAGCGGTGTTTCCCAACTTCCGCGCGTAGTATCGACGCCGGAGAGAGCTTCCTGCGCAGATATCCTTATAGTATCTACTTCTCTAATTGTACCTGCAAACTCAATATCTCTTTTCGCATCCTCAATTATTTTGTCAAATTCACGACGAGCGGCTTTTGTTGCCCCGCTGTAGCTTTCGCTTGCCAAGAATGAATCCAAAATCAAACATGCGGCTTCCTTTGCCGATTCAAGAAGCTCACTTTCGCCCGAAAATACTTTGACGTCAACTTTTTCAATCTGGGCGATTGTGCTGCTAACAATTTGGTTATATTCATTGACGACGGCAAAAACCGACAAACTTTCAATTTTTTCAATGGCGGATTGGTGAATCATGGTTATATCCAAGGCGTTCGACTGCGAATACCCCATACTTACAACCCTCTTAAACCATTCGTTATACAAGGTTTTATCGGCGTAGATATAGTAATTTTCGATATCATTTTCAGGTATTATTGGAAGATTGGCTTTTTGCAAATATTCATTAACCCTTGCGACTATGCACCTATCAATTTCTTTTACTGCATTAAGGGTATTTGTCGAACGCATTTCGTCGGCTTTATCGCGATTGTCAAGTTCCCTTATTGCATTTTTGTAATCGGCATAAACTGCGTTATAGTCAGCCCCTACCGCCAAATTTTCTATTATCGTGATTGTTTGAGAATAAAGTTCTTCAACCGCTTGCCACTGCTCGGGATAAAATAATATGGTTTTATCTTCAATTTTCACACAATATGAAGCATCATCAAGACTTTCCTTAATTTGAATCGTCAGCTTTTCGATTTCATAATAATGGCAATATTGATAAAATCTTTGTTTGCTGTCAGCATCAATCAAAGCTTCAGTACTAGCATTAGCAAGTATCTGTTCGCCCTTGTTGATTAATCCGTAATATTCGGGCGTTACTAAATCGGAAGTATCGTTTAAGTGCTTTTGATATAAACTTTCAAGACTACTAAGCAAGGCGTTAAAGTCGTCAATTTGAGATTGGTAATCTTCGGCAGCACAACAAAAAGGAGTCATCAAACTAAACAACGAAATTATAATTAGTATGCAGATTAATGTTTTTTTCATTTGATTTTTCCTTTATTTTACTAGGCACATACAGGCATAGATTATAGATTAATTGCACGTTAATAAAATCACCTGTACTTTATGTATAGTATCCGTTCAATCGTTTGTTTTAATTCATTATGGAGTTAGAGTCTTTGACTTCGTTACACTACGCTTAAGAATGACGTTATATATTCGCAGATTGCGCATTTGCTAATTGTTCTATACTTAAGATATAGTATAACCATTTATAACACATAAAACCTTAAAATGTCAATATGTGCATAAAACAAAATAAAAAAGGTCGAGGATATATCACTCAACCTTTTTTATGATAAGGGGGAAAATTAGGTCAATATCTCTATTGACATTGATATTATAAGTTATTTGTCGAAGTTTGTCAATATGCTTTTTTAAAAAAGTTCGTACTTTGCTGTATCTAAAAAAACAGTGGTATCTTTGTTTTACAACGGATTGATATTTATGAGCTTCTTCGACTACGCTCGAAACAACAACGTTTGGATTATACGTCAATATCCATGTCGTCAATATCGGGATAATTGGCTTTTGCTAAGAAGTTCAATACATAATTATAGGAATCTTGAATAACCTGTCTTACGTCCTTATCGGTATAAGTCTTGTCTATAAGAATGCTGTACCACTTCCAATTCTCCGATTTCGGAAACTCCGATTCCTTTACGTAATCGTGTTTTGCTTTTAGCGCGTCTACGTATTTTTCGTCTGCTCTAAAAATAAGTTTTGATACGCCGTAGTTTTCGAACATGATTGCAAACATTGTTTCGCCCGCTTTCAAGATAGCCGGTCTATTGCCGACAAACTCAATTGCTGTGGGTTTTTCCTTTCCCGCCAATTTACGAGTAAAGGCGCACGCTTCGCTCTTGCCGAAATATGCAATATTATATTTGCATTGCAGGTCTTTCACCACGGCAATAAACTGAGAATCCAAATAAGGATTATATTTGTCGGCTGCAGCCTTAACCTTATCGGAATACGGCGTACCTTTATAAACTATGCCTTTATCGGTTTTTTCAAATTCCTTTTGCGCGGTATACCTATAAGACAACTCGACTATATTTGTAGCGATAGCAATAGAATTTGGGAAATCGCTCAAAATCAAGGAATACCAGTCCTCGCCAAAGTTAGGCGCTGGTTTAACCATTTCTCCTGCTTTTTCTTTTAGAGATTTATAGGTTGCTTGATGCACTCTCATAAAGACTTTCACAACCTTTTTCATAACGAAAACATATAGATATGGACAACCACCTGCGGTAACTCTAACATATGGTTCGTCTTCGGTTGGTGAAAATACCTCAATATTGATTTTATCCGATACAACACTCATTGAATAAATCTTATTTACAAGGTAATTTCTACTAACTACGGGAACTTCCGCCTTACGCTTTTCTACAAGCGCAATATAATCTTTATCTGTATTAATTACCGAGGATAACTCGCTACTTGCGCCTTTATCTAAGAGGAAATTGTCATCAATTATATCATCGTCGATTATTTCGTCATCAATTATATCGTCAAGCAAATAGTCGTTTTCGGTGTAATCGAGAGAGGAGTTTTGAACCTTGTGCGATTCTTGACTTGTAACGTATTCTTCAAGTTGTTTACTCTCTTGGCTTGCCATTTTTTCAGCTTTCTTCTTTTGAATTTGTTTCAAAGAACTCTTAACGCCTACAAGATAAAAAATACAAGCGCCCAAGAATAAACCGACCAAAATCGCCAAGATTACGCAAACGAAAAAAACTGCAATTTGAACGAGCGTCAAACCACCAAAAATGTCGTTTGCATTTAGTTTTGAAAAATCAATCGCATTTAATAAGTTATTCATTAACGAATCCTCCATTTGCGTCTTAACATAGCATAAATTATGCCGAGAATTATCAACAAAACAGCCAGTACTCCCATTGTGCCTATTCCAATATATCCCGATATTTTCAAAAGGAAGTTAGTTGCAGGTGCTTCTTTTTGTGCCTTTGGTGTGTACAATTCAAAATAAATAGGTTTGCCTGCGACGCTGTTTATTGTCGTACCGTCGGGGCTGACCATTTCGTCTATTTCCTTAACCACGTATACCCTTATGTAATAAATGGTATCGGCTTCAATCGAGCTTATCGTTAAATTGTCCGAATATACTATTTCATTTTCGGAATTGTTGAAAACCTCGGTCAAATCAACGTCGCTATCGACCAAAGATGAAATTGTTGATTTACCGTGTTCGCCTTTAATGTAAGATAAAACGTACTTTGAGCCGTCCGATAATTCGGGAAGTTGTGTAAGAGTAATAGACGTTGAATCAAATGCAATATCTTTCTTCTTAATATCAGGTTTGGCGGCGATTGTATAAATTTCTCTTGACTGTACCTTTGATATATCCAATTCCTTATCATCTGTTCTTCGTGAAACACGAATGGTAAACGTCGTATTTGCAGTCATAGTCAAGTTATCAACGTTTTCGCTTGATAGAGAAATTGCTTTCCCCAAATCAAATATAGCATAATCAACAACCGCAGCGTCATCAGCATTATAAACTAAAGTTATGCACTCTAATGGAATATCGAAATTCAAGCCGTACTCAAAAACGCCGTCATCTTGGATAGTTGCAAAATAATTATCGGCTTGATAATTTTTGACGTGGATAATAACATTGTCGGTATAAAGTTTATCCATAGGTTGATACCAATCGGGCGCGGTCAAGTCGGTACTAACGGATAAATCTAACAAAATATAATCTTGCCCCAAATCTAGGTAATCGTTATTCTTTGGAATGGTATATCTAATTTCATAGTTTGTGCCTTCCAATAGAGAGGATATTTGATAACCGCCGCCAACTTTTTCAACATTGGCATCGGTAAACTCTCCGTTTATCTTATAGGTAATCACAACCGGAATTACATTGCCCCAAAGGGTAAATTCGCTAACCGTAATAGTCTGACCTGTGGTTTTTGGATTCGCTTGACGCGCAGTAAATTTTATATCCGTTGTAACTTGTTTTAGTTTTGTTACCTCAATAGTCGCAGTTTTTGCATTGTTTGGATATTCGAACTTTATGTCGTAGTTAGCATTTTTGATATTTTTTGTTTCAATGTTATAAACGCCGGGTTTTGCGCCTTGTGCCGCAGCCGGTGAAAAAAGAGAGCCCAAAGAGTCATTACCAATAAGTCCCGTCTTGGTGCTGTCGGTTGCGTGTCTTACCGTATAGGTAGCAATGTTGCTGTTCGTTGGGTTTTTAAAATATCCTTCTGTACCAAAGGTTTTTGTGCCTTTTGATTCAACTCTTACAATTATCGCTCTTTTTTTGATATTAAAGGTAACGTCTATATAGTTCGAATTGTTTGCAAACATATATATACTGCCGTCAACAAGCGTGATTCTTGCAGTGTATGTACCTATGTTTATAGGCGACGAAGTTAAAGCAGTTCTAAACGAAGTACCATTTGAGTATTCAACGTTGACTTCGTATGCGTTACCCTCTATGTCACCTTCTATTATTGGGGTTACAGTCTCGCCGTCATACTCTTTGTCGCCAATGTTTACCGTAAGTTCTTTCTTATTAATTCTTATTGCAACAACCATTTGACCGTCAACAGTCAAATCCGCAAACAAATAATTATAGTTATCGGCAACTATGCTTGTCGCGCGATATATGCCGGGGGTTACGTTATTCAATGAATCATGATTGAACTTGATATCAAAAGCAAACCTAACACTGAAAGTTATCGGATCGGGAAGCATACTATCATTTTCGCCAATTTCTTCCGGAAGTCGCTTTGCAAAGTTCAAATCGACCGTGGAATAATCGGAACTTGGTGTGCCATATGCGTAACTGTTTATCACATATAAGCCATCAACCACGTCAACGGTGTTTATAAATTCGTTTGCGCTTAATAAGTCCGAGAGCAACAGTTCCTTAGCGGTAACTGTGTAGTGCAAACTTTCGTGAATGGTTGCGTTATATCTAAAATCTTCGATGGTTTCGGGATCGATTGCATATTCGCCCTTGTTTAGGATAACTTTTCCGTCAATGTTATAAAAATTCGGATTTGCAAGGTAGGTTTGGAATTCCTTTATTCTAAAAGGTATCGTAATATCAGAATCCAAAACGTCATCGCCATTGGTATCGATACGAACGGTTGTGGTGCTTCTTTCGCTGTATGCCTTGCCATATGGATGTGAAAACGCATCGGTCGAAACAGCAATAAGGCTTACACCATCCTGTGGCTCGATACTAATCTCGGTGTTTTCGGCGTAGAGCATTATAGTCTTTTTGTCGATTTTAAATGTGGACAAATTGTCTTGTCTTATTTCAAAATTGGAGTTATCTAAAATTGCATTGTTATAAATGACCTTGTTTAATATCGGAGAACAGGTATAGTTATCGGCAACATATAAAGAATAAACGCTTACGTCGTCGCTCAACATAGGGAAGAGTGCGTCCAAAGTTGTGTTGATGCTATAACTGTATTCAACCTGCAGATCGCTGTTTTTATAAACCGTTCCTTCATAGAAATAGTGAATTAAATTTTCATTGCCAAACATTTCAGAGTTATTCGATCCAGACTTAAAGTTTATCAAGTCGTAATCGGAAATCGGAACGGAAACATTATCTCCGTCAATCACAAGGTTTTCCTTTAAAATACAGTCTTGCTTGTAAATACTTTCAAAGTCATAGGTTGGCGCAACGATGATAAGTTTGTTTATGGTGAGCTTAATTTTATACTTCGAGGACACTTTATAATACGAAGTTACGTCAGTTTCGCCCAACACTATTTTTATATTGTCATTGGTGAAAATAAATTCGGGATATTCGCCCACATTTTCATAAGCATTGAACGTAAAATCAGAAAATTGGTGATTGAAAACCAAATTGTTTCCTTCGCTAATAACAAGCTTCAAAGCCGAATTGATAGAATATGTACGACTTAACGACAAAGTATCGTTTTCAACGCTCGAAACAAAACCAAAGGAATTAGCCAAGTCAACGTCTACAGTGATTGTTCTTTGCTTAACTTTAACTGTCAAAATTTGAGAAGAATATCTTTCCAAATAAATAACCTCAGCGGTTTCTTCACCGCTTGCATTTATTGCGGTCAACGTGGCGAAAGCGCCCTTTTGTTTTGTGTAACCGGCGCCTATTGTATAGGTTTTGTTAGGAGCAACGTTGCACAATCCATTTTTATCATATGGCTTAGAAAACTTATTTGAACCGCTTTGAGCTTCTAACTCGCCATTAGGATCGACTATATACAAATTAAGCCTGCACTTATATTGATAATATTCGCCATTCGAATTGCTTGAAATCGTGCTTGTCGGCGTAAATGCCCCTGCCTCAATGTTGCCATACGAAACAAAAACATCGTTAGTCGAATCATACACCCACTGCGCCTCGTTCAAGATAAAATCGCCGTACTCGACTTCAAAGCTGTCTCCTAGCGACAACGACGGCACGTCGGCAAAAGCCTCGGAGGGAGAACCAACCGCAAACAACACCACGGTCAGTAACGCAACAACAGGTATTAAAAACAACAATTTTTTAATTCGCATTATAGCACCTCTCAGCTTTGGATAATTCGTATATAGCTATACTCCTATATATTATAGTACATTTATATTGTAAAATCAATAGCAAATTTTTAATAGAACAATTTTGATTGGGAATAAATCGAAGATCAACTCAATAAAATATCGTAAATGGAAGAATTTGCAGGATATTTATTCATAATCGGCGGAATTTGTATGTTCTTTTGGGGAATGAAGTATTTTTCGTCGGGCGTTGGTTCAATAGTCGGGTCAAAAGGTATTTTTACAAAAAACAAAAAACCACTCAAAAAAGGGGGCTATTATTTGGTTGGAGTGGTTACGACTGCCATTATTCAATCATCAGACGCGACCACTATTTTGTCTATGAATATGGCGAAGGATAAACTTGTAACAAAGGAAAACGCCCTTTCAATTGCTTTGGGGGCAAGACTCGGAACAACAATTACCGCGCTTATTGCGTCACTTGGAAAATTTCAAATATCACCTATTATTCTATCCATTTCGCTTGCCGTGTCGCTTTTGTTGCCAAAGGAAAGGAAACTGGCAAAAGAATCACTTTTGGGCTTGGGACTCTTTTTCGGCGGACTTACCATTCTCGACTTTGGCGTCGACATGGTAAACGGTAGCCTTCAAGCCTTATTTCAAGGTCAATCAAGTTTCTTTTTGCTCTTCGTTATGGGGTTGCTTATTACGGCGATTTTTCAATCATCATCAGCGGTTACGAGCGTTCTTGCCATACTTACCGCAGCTAACTCAATTGGAATTGAAAAAGCCATATTTGTACTATTAGGCGCGACAATCGGAACAACCGCCACACCGCTATTGGCAAGCATAAAAATGGATAGTGTATCAAAATATATAGCCGTTACCTATGTTTTGATGACATTTTTGATAGGAGTCGTCGGATTTATTATTTGTCGCATTTTTGTAAAGCCCATAGTAGGATTATTATCAATAATTCCGAATACGCTACAACTTGCCGTATTCGGAATTATATATGGGTTTATTTCGTCTTTTTGTTGTCTACTTCTTCAAACGCCTTTGGAAAAATTGTTTAAAGGTGTGTTGGGAAAAATTAAGTTCTGCAAAAACTTATTTGCAAAATCGTAATCATCTGCAAACTATTGCAGATTTCATTGTAGGATAGCAAACGCTATCCTACCTTATCTCTACTTCTCCGTTAGATACGACGATACCGTCAATTTGTTTTTCGGATAATTCTTCGAGACTAGAAACAATGCCATCATTGTTCGGATATAATATTGGCATATTGGGCATACCCTCTTGGGTGTAGATTAAGTTTCCATTTTCGTCAACCGATGAATCGTAATCGTTATAAGCAACGAAGCCATCAATAGCAATTGCATAACAGTTTTCAACCGACGAAATACCATTTTTTAAGTTGATTAACGCAAACAATAATGCTTGTGTGTTTCCGTTTGATGTTATCTTACCAACTGAAACGGAAGAATAAACCTTGCTATCGGCAGCTTCTCCTATTAAACCTGCGATATAATTCCTTGTTTCTATTCCGTTCTTTACGCTTTCAATTTCACCCTTATTAAGGCATGAACGCAGTTCGCTTTGAATGGTACCGCCAACTATTCCGCCCAAAACGAAAGAATATGTCGTATGAGTATACGTCGATATCTTACCTGTATTTGTACATTTTGTAATATTGGTATTTATCGCACTACCCGCGATACCACCCAAATAGCTTCCGTTTTTTACGTTACCGCTATTAGAAGAATTTTCAATTAACAAAAGATTATCATCCTTTTCTGCTATGCTTCTACCGACGATACCGCCCAAATACGGATAGCCCTGCTTCGCCCCGTCTATATCGGCGCTATTATTTGAAGATATAATTTTACCGTAAGTTCTTTTTGCCGACAAGCCAACTATGCCACCGACATAAGAGATATACTCGCTTTGCGTTATGACGATATCACCTGTTTGGGTGTTTTCACAATTTTCGATTTCACCGTCTGAGTAACCGGCTATTCCACCGAGATAGCTAGTCATACCTTTTGTACTAAGAGTGATTTTGCCACTGTTTTTACAGTCGGTTATTCTTCCTATTTCGCTTTCCTTTCCGTTTACCGATACCACGTTATTTGCAGCAATACCGCCACCCCCGCACTGAATTTTATCAATATTTTCGTTAAGTGCATTCATATTGCCATAAATGAATAGGTTGGACAAATTATTAGACAATGTAATTTCACCGCTATTGTAGCCTACAATTGACGCAAAACCACCATTCCAAATATTGACTCTATACGTTGCGTCCGAGGTACAAGATTCCACTTTTCCTGTGTTTGCCCCTGCTAATCCCGCGGAATAGCTGACCGTAGGGTAAACCGACATAATATCAATATATAAGTTACCGCTAACTGTGCAATCTTTGATAACGCCCGAGCTACTTCCTACAAGTCCACCGACCGAAGTTATTGCTTTGTCCGAGGTTATCTTGATAGTATTTGAGCCTTCACCGGAACCTGCAAAATTAATATTCACATTGTTTATTTCTCCAAAGTTGATTGCTACCAACACGCCGAACTTATCAACCGAATAATCGTTTAGTTCGATATCAGTTTTGACTAATATATTCAAGTCGGAAACGCTTGCCCCCTTGTCAAGTCTTAGGAATATTGGCATACTACTTCCTTCCACAATAACCCTACGAGAATTACCAATCAACGTGCCTTTAAATCCCTTTGAATAACTCGAAAACATGCCTACAGGTATATAATTTTTGTTAAAAACTAGTCCGTCTGCGAACGTAAAGAAGCCTTCTTGCTCGGACAAATAAAGCATATCTTCGGGCTTGGTTATCTCATACGGATTGCTTTCGGAATTATCGCTAAAATCCACAAACTTTGGTGTAAGCGTTAGATTTTTTTTAAATATATTATCATTCGCTAAACTGCCGTTCTCATCATACCAACCTACAAAAAGCTTTCCTGTAATTTTGGGAATAGGCATAATAATTTTTGTCCCATAATCGGCAGTGCGTATTACTTCAAATTCGTTTTCAATTTCATAGCCCGAGATATCGAAACTTACGGTATACTGATTTATTTTCCAGCCTGCGTATAGGTTTGCGTCCTTTTCGGGAAGTTTGCCATTAGCCGAAATTGTCAGCAGTTCGTCATAGAACCACCCCAAGAAAGTAAAGCCTTCCTTTTCGGGATTTTCAATGGTGATATCGCCACCACGTACGCCGTCCTCTTTGCCGTAATGTGTGAGTCCGTCATAATAATTTACGGTAACGTTGATACAAGCCAAAACGATCATTGGGATAGAAAGAGCAAGCATACAAGCGATTATAGCCGTAAATAAAAGGATTTTAAATCTACCACTGCGTTTATTGCGGATCTTGACTATTCCATATGAATTGCCGTTATTTTGTAGTTTGTATCCGACATCATTTAACAGTGTTTCCATTCGGTTTTTTGACGTAATTGTTTTTAGACCTGTAACTTTTATTATCGTATCGGCAAAAGTGGCATCTAAAACAACGAACGCGACCTCACATGGCTCGATAAATCTTGCGGTTTGAAAAACCAATGAATATTTACTAAACGCTTGCAATTGTTTTTCAAGAAGTAGTGACGGTGCGTCATGCTCGGAAAATACATTTTGACTTTTATAGATTGGCAACAAATACTCGATAATAGTTCTTGAATTAAAAAGAATTGCCACGCTAACTAGTGGCATATTCCCCATTTTATAGTTTAATAATTCGCCGTTATTCTGAATTTCGATTTTAAATGCGGCGATATCGTCATTAACTATCAAATCAAGTATCTTTTTACAGTATTCCGCCTCGTTTTCCATAAAAGTTTTACTCCTTAAATTAGCGTTTAATCAGCAATATTTTCAACCGTCAACTTTGTAAAATCTATAGGTTCGATAAAATCTCTTTCCTTATATTCTGTGATATTAAAACGCACCAAGCTATTGAAGTGCATGCTTAGAGTAATCGGAGTAGATAAATCGAGTTTATGACACACTTCCGACAACGTGCTTTCGTAGTTATCCGTATTTAATGGAAGTTCATTCTGGACAACAACGTTTTGCAATATTTTTTCTTCTTTAATTACCTTAATCCAAAGTTTCATAGTTTTAAATGCTTATAGTGATTTATGTTATTTTAGGCATTACCAATTGATTTAATCCTTACTTTCATTCTGAAAACGGCGTTTTAAGGATTATTTATAATTTATCCCAAAGTATTAGTGCCGGCTTTTATTATAACATACATTTATCAAAAATCAAACTAAATAGCGGCTAAGAATAGTTAAAGCATTCGGCTTGAATCATGTGCAACGTAAAATTGCGGATTATTTTATTGGTATGGCTACATTTTTTAGACGCTCATATTACGTTTTTCCGACGATCTTTTGTTCTATCACTACACTTTTACCAACGAACCTTTGGCTTTTACCACACTTTTTCGGACGAACCATAAAAGATAGATTATATCATTCTTAATCATTGCCGAGCGATATTTTCTTATTTATAAAAGTATTTTAGCTCAAAAATCGTTTTTTTGTTGAATTATCAAAAATACAGTGTTATTATATTAAAAGGGTAGCTAAAACTCAAGATTTTGCAATTGTGCCTAACAAGGATTAGATTCTTCGACTGCGCTTAAGAATGACAAAGCGGATGAGATTTCTCCACTTCGGTCGAAATGACGATTAGTTGTAATGGCTGTACACTTGCCTTGCAATGAATCAGTGCTAGTAGTGAGATTCCTCCACGTTGGTCGGAATGACAAACAAGGATAAGGTCCCTCGACTACGCTTTCAGGATGACAGCCCTGCTGTCAATTCACCTTCGACTTCGTTTCACTACACTTAAGAATGACAATTGCTATGGCTCAAAATGACATAATGACTCAAAATGACATTTTAGCTCAAAATGATAAATGTAATAACAATTTCAAAGGAGAATATATAAATTTTATGGATTTAACTTACAAGAAAACAAATGTTTATAAGGTTGCAGACAAAAAATTGCTTGACGAAATCTCCGCTTATGGCGAAGGCTATAAGAAATTTTTGGATAACAGCAAAACCGAAAGAGAAGCTGTCGAAACAACCGTAAAAATGGTTGAAGCCAAAGGCTACAAGCCCTTAGTTTTGGGTACAAAAATCAAAAAGGGGGATAAACTCTACTACAATAACAGAGGTAAAAACTTATTATTGTTAAAGGTTGGCTCTGCGAATATCGCCGAAAATGGTATTCGTATTTTAGTTGCTCACGTAGATAGCCCACGTCTTGACTTAAAACAAGTACCGATTTTTGAAAAATCATCCATAGCATATGCTAAGACGCACTACTACGGCGGTATCAAAAAATACCAATGGTTGACAATTCCGCTCGCACTACATGGCGTTGTAGTTCTTCAAGACGGAACAAAAGTTAGCGTCAATATCGGTGAGGACGATTCGGATCCTATATTCTATATCACCGATCTTCTACCACACCTTTCTCAAGAGATCAACGAAAAGCCTGTATCTAAGGCATTCCCTGCCGAAAATCTCAACTTGATTTTAGGCTCAATCCCCATGGAAAACAACGATAAGGACGCTGTTAAACTCAATGTTTTACGCATACTAAACGAAAAGTACGGTATCACCGAAGAGGACTTTTTAAGCGCAGAATTAGAGGCTGTACCTCAAGTTAAAGCAAAGGACGTTGGTTTAGATCGCTCATTCATTGCCGGCTACGGTCATGACGATAGAGTTTGTGCTTATCCCGAAATAACCGCAACGTTAGAGACTGAAACCGAACAAACCGTTTTGACAGTATTAGCAGATAAGGAAGAAATCGGAAGCGAGGGCAACACAGGTATGCAATCGATTATTATCGCAGATATCATCGATCAAGTCGCACAATCCTTTGGTGTAAGTAGCGCATTAGTTAGATCTAAGTCAATGTGCTTGTCCGCAGACGTTACCGCAGGATTTGATCCACACTTTGCATCCGCATTTGAAGAGAAAAACGCTTCATATATGAATTTTGGCGTTACAATGAATAAGTTTACAGGTTCAAGAGGTAAATCCGGTTCAAACGACGCCTCCGCAGAGTATATCGGTCACCTTCGCCAAGTTTTTGCTAAGGATAACGTAATTTGGCAAACAAGTGAATTGGGCAGAGTCGACTTAGGTGGCGGTGGAACTGTAGCGAAGTTCTTAGCTTCCTTGAATATCGATACCGTTGACTTGGGTGTACCTGTTTTATCAATGCACGCCCCCTACGAATTGATTTCAAAGGCGGATATTTACCAAGCACATAAGGCATTCAGTGCGTTCATTAAATAACGAATGCACCAAGTGAAATGAATTGCAGTCGTTAGGCTGCAATTCAATTCACAGAGTGCAACGCACGAGAATTAACAAAACCAACGGTTTCAATTCACGACGGCATAGCCGTCAAATCACTTTTATTATGGTTCATTATTAACACATAATAAAAAATACTATGATGGAGTTTATTTAATGAAAAATGGATTCGTAAAAGTTTGTGCATATTCGCCAGACGTAAAAATTGCAGATACCGATTACAACAAAAAACAAATTATCGAAGCAATGGAAAAAGCCAAAGATGACGAAGTTAAACTTTTGGTTCTGCCCGAACTTTCAATTACAGGCTACACCTTGGGAGACTTGTTCTACCAAGACGTTTTGTTGAATTCGGCTTTGTCCGCGCTTGAAGATATTGTCAAGGCTTCTAAAGGCTTGGATATGCTTGTATTTGTAGGTATGCCTTTAAAGCATCAATCAAATATCTATAATGTGGCGGTTGCAATTTTTGATGGTAATATTTTGGGAGTTGTTCCTAAAACCTACTTGCCAAACTACAATGAATTTTACGAAAAAAGACAGTTCACACCTGCTGAGAAGGATACAATCCATATTACCCTTTGCAATCAGGTAGTCCCTTTCGGTACAAAGTTAATTTTTGCCGACAAGGAAATGAAGTCCTTTAAGGTTGCTTGCGAAATATGCGAGGATATTTGGGTTATGAATTCTCCCTCAACTTCCCACGCATTAGCAGGTGCAACTATTATCGTAAATTTATCCGCAAGCAACGAGCTTATCGGCAAGGCAAGTTTCCGTAGATCCATGATTTCTCAACATTCATCAAAGCTTATTGCGGGATATGTTTACACAAGCGCAGGAATGGGCGAAAGTACCGCCGAAACGGTATATGCAGGTCATAAGATAATTGCTGAAGACGGCTATATTTTGGCAGAATCCAAGTTATTTGTCGAAGATAATATAACCAGCGAAATTGACGTTGACAGTTTGGAATATGAAAGAAGTAAGATTGCAGACTGCATTAAGGATAACCCCGAATATCAAGTTATCGAGTTTAATACTAAGAAAACCGAGTGCAAACTCTCAAGAAGATATTCGAAAACTCCGTTCGTTCCTACAAAAGATAACTATAACGAAAGGTGCGATCTTGTCTTAAATATTCAAGCCTACGCTTTGGCAAAAAGAATAGAACGCTCACACTCGTCTACCGTTGTTTTAGGTATAAGTGGCGGACTTGACAGCACGCTTGCTCTTGTTGTAGCAGTTAGAGCCATGGATATTTTAAAGCGTGGCAAAGAGAATGTTATCGGTGTTACGATGCCATGCTTCGGCACTTCAAATAGAACGCTTCACAATGCCGAACATCTAATGGAATTGTTGGGAATCACATCAATGAAAATCGATATCAAACAAGCCGTTTTGCAACACTTCAAAGATATCGGACACGAAAACGACTCATATGATATCACCTACGAAAACTGTCAAGCAAGAGAACGCACACAAATCTTGATGGATTTAGCAAACAAACACAACGGTTTAGTAATCGGTACAGGCGACTTGTCAGAGTCCGCTCTCGGTTGGTGTACCTACAACGGCGATCATATGTCGATGTACAGCGTTAATTGTGGCGTTCCGAAAACCCTTGTTGCTCACTTGATTAAATATCAAGCGACCATTTCCGAGGGTGAATTAAAGGACATTTTGACGGATATTGCAAATACCGATATAAGCCCCGAATTGCTTCCACCTGATAGCAAGGGCAATATTCAACAAAAAACAGAAGATAAGGTTGGTCCCTACATTCTTCACGACTTTTTCCTTTTCTACCTTATTCGTAAAGGAATGGCGCCGTCTAAGGTTTATCGCTTGGCAAACTACGTTTTTGACGAATTTGACGGCGAAACAATTAAGAAATGGCTTACCGTATTTATCAAGAGATTTTTCACTCAACAGTTTAAACGTGATTGCGTGCCTAACGGCGTTAAGGTAGGGACCGTTTCACTTTCACCTCGTGCAGATTGGAGAATGCCAAGTGACGCAACCGCAACATTGTGGTTAAAGGAATTAGAAGAAAATATATGAACAACGAACAAATGCTAACAAAAATTCAAAATTACATTCAAAACGGACTTAACAAAGAAAGTTTTGTAGAAATACTCAACATGATTGGAGCTAATACGGGCGAATCCAATCCAACCGAATACAAACTTTGGGGCGATTATCTACCCTTAGGAGTAGAAAATCCCTACACCGACGAACAAAGATACCTGCATATCTTATGGGAAACTATCGATAAAGTAGCACTTGGAATCAATATCGACTTTACAATTCCATTCAGAAGAATGATTGCGAAGAAACTTTTCAAAAAATGCGGAAAAGGCTTTATTGCAAACGAGGGTTGTAGATTTAATTACGGACAAAATATCGAGGTTGGCGACTTTGTTACTTGGAATCATTGCTGTTTCATCGACGCAAAAGGCGGCGTAACGTTTGAAGATTATAGCGTTATTACCGAATATTCAAAGATATTCACTCACGGACACAGTGAAAGCGACCATACGCAAAGAACTTATAAGCCTGTCAAATTAGGAAAATATGCTAAGGTATACACAGCTTGCACACTGCTTCCGGGAGTAACCGTTGGCGAGGGTGCTATTGTCGCAACAGGTGCAATAGTAACCAAAAGTGTAGAACCCAAAAGCGTAGTTGCAGGTATTCCTGCTAAACCCGTTCGTGTACGCCGTGATGAAGGCAAAGAAATGCAGGAGTTCAATCACTACTGTTTTGACGAACGAAAGTTCCAAACCGAGAATGATTAACGCTCTATAGATATAGTTCTTGATGATAGCGTAATCAATCATGTAAATTGTACGACGAAGGAATAAAAAAGAAAAAAGACAAATTATGAGATGTCGCAAGTTAATACAACTTGCGACATATTTTTACCCAATTTGAACCAATTTTTGGAATAACGAACATTCTTTATATTGAAAAAATAAAGGTACCCCCCGTACCTTTATTCTTCTACTTCTTCCATTTCAATTGTTAGGAACAGAAACTCATTGATAAATTTTAGGTTTTTTACTCCCCAAAGGTCTTCGCCAAGCGTCATCATTATATATGGCTCGATTCCCCTATAATTGCCAACGTATACGGCTTCAAAGCCGCCTTCAACGGTTAGCGAATCGATATGCTTAAGCTCATACGGCTGCGACAAGGTAAAATAAATTTCATCGGGTAGTTCTATTTTTTCGGGTAGTTTTCCTGTATTTAATAGTGAATCGGTAATGGTCTTTATATTCGGATCGTTATAATCTAAGCCCTTAACGGAAATGCCCAAGGTATTTTCAATAGCTTTTAGTAGTTCCTCGATTCGGTCAATACTTTTACCCGGGAATAATTCTTGAATATAAGCGTCAAAGAAAGATAAATCTAAAACCGAAGCGTCTAAGCCTGATACAATGCTTTTTAGTAGATTGTAGATTTTTTCGTTAATGTGTACTTCCATTGTTAGCATACCGTCTGCACCAAGTTTTACGAAAGACTTTTTGCTATCAATCAATGATTGAATTGGTAAATTCTCGTTTATTCCGCCACTGAACGACGCATAGACTAATGAAAATGTTGTATCTTCGTCCATTAAACGCTTATTCTCGGTGCTTACCAGTTCATTTGTTTTATGGTTATAGTTCGGAATAACTCCCTTAACACCGCCAAAATACACTCTATTAACTTCATCAAAGCTCTTAGCCGCATTTATTTGTTCGGTAACTCCGTTCAAATCAACTGTGGTGGAAGTATATAGTCTATTTAATCTATCACTTACAAGCTTCTTATAGTTTTTGAGTGCATTTTTTGAAGCATAGCCCAATTCTTCTAATTTTGCTTGAAGTGTGCTTGCGATATAGGCGTGTCCTTCGTTTGACGGGTGAACACCGTCTTTATATATCAAGGTTTTTATGTGCTCGTGGTCGGCATTATATAGATCTTCAAACTTTTTGTTGACGTCAACTATTTCAATTGAGTCGGGGTGCTTTTCAAGTTGCGTGTATAGCGTTTGATTTAATTGATCCAACAATTTATCACCCAATTCATAGAGGGAATCTCCATAAATATTGTATTCATCTTTTAGCACGTCGTAAGTCTCTTTTAAAAGAATGTTGCTATCCTGATAAATAGGATTATAGAGCGATTGCCACAAAATTTTTGCGTTAGGACTAAGCTCTTTAAGTCTATTGACAATAAGCTCGATATTTGTTTGAACGGTATTTAAAACCTTGTCCCTTAAGTCGGATTTATTCTTTGCCGCTTCGAGTATAAGTTTGTTAAGATCGCTCCAAATATAGTCATTGCCGAACATGGAAATTACAATAATATCAGCTTGCTTAATGTGTGTAATATGAGTATAAGCGGATTCGTCCGTTTCCTTGGATATGTAGTCGAGCATTTGAAAGGTTTGATATCCCGAAATTGAACGATTATGGTAGTTAATACCGTTAATTTGTCCTACGATACTGCCATAGGTGTGGTCTTCTCTTTCCGAGATTGGAGAAGGTCCTAATATACCTTCGGCAATTGAATCACCCAAAATAACCATATTATATTGAGGTTCTTCCGGAATTTGATTTTCGTCACAAGCGACAAAACCAAGCATACTAAAAAGGAAAACGACGATTAACGCGATTAACAACCATTTTTTCATAACAAACCCAACCTTTTTGATTATAAACTATCGAATAGCCGATATCATATTATATAATACTTAGTATTCTAAAAACAAGGGGGAAAGAAGAAATAGTTTATCAAAATTTTCGCAGAATGACGGTAAAAAAGAATTTTTTACAATCTCTTGCATTTATATAAATAAAATGTTACACTATAAATAGTTTGTCTGGTTGACAATATACTTTCTCACGAAAATAAAGGACAAAAAGGATAACCTATGAAAAAATTTTTATTTACCATAAGCTTTGATTCAAATTGGATGTCTAAACACTGCGATGATACACTCAAACCAAGTACTTTTATTATAGATAATCTTGTGAACACCGGCTTAGAATTTATATCTTCTTCGGATACGGAAATAGTTATGTCTTTTGACTCCCATATGTATAATGAAGAAGACGTTAATAATTTAGTAAAAGAAGTTTATCAAGAATTGGGAACGAATGAAGATTTCGAAAAAGTTATCAAAATCTCATATAAAAAAGATACTCAGGAAGTTAATGTAGGCGCCGATAGTGTAGAAAATAAGAATGAAACAACATCGTCGGAATCTGATATAGTTGATACTGTTGCTTTGGAACAACATTACAAACAAGCCATGGATGCTCTTGAAAAAATAAGAGAACTCAACGTTTCGTTTGAGGACGAAGACGAGGATTATGATGAAGAGGATTCCGAAATTGACGAAGAAGAATTATCAGATTCAAACTCAGAAGCGGATTTAGAGAAAAATGAAAACACATCTTTTTTCTCAAGGTTCCTAAAAAGTCAAGAAAAAAACAGTAAGAGTATGGAAGAAGAAATTCAAGAAATAAATAAGCGGATTGATAGCTTAGTTGGTGCAGAAGATTTTAAAAAGCTTGCGAGAGAAATCATCAAGGTTGCGCCCCAACTCAAAAAAACCAACACGCTTGACTCTTTTACAAACCAATGTTACATATTTTCAATAGGCGACGGTTGCGGTCTAACAACATATTTGAATATACTTGCTGACATTATTGAAAAAACAAAGTTGTCTATGATGTCATATACTCGTGTTGCGGAATGCGCTTTGGATCACTACGAGGAAAGTCTAAAACCTTTTACCGATGCGATAGATATATTAGAGAGCGGATTGGATAACAAGTTGACCGTTTTATGCGTTGATTTTAGTGAATGGATGGAATACACCAAAAACAGAAATTTCAAGAATTTCCTAAGGATTGTTGAAAAGCACGCAAACGAATTTATTGTGATATTCCGCATTCCTTTTGTCGATCAAGATATGCTCTCAAAGCTAAAATTTTCGCTTTCCGATTTACTCACAGTTAGAGTGGTCTCTTTCCCACCGCTTGGAGAACAAGAATTGCGCAAATTTGCAAAACAGGAATTAGCAAATAGAGGATTCCACATTTCCCAAAAGGCGTGGCAATATTTTGACGCTCGTATTTCGGAAGAAAAGGCCGACGGTAAATTTTACGGCTTGAACACTGTAAACAAAGTTATTAAGGAAATAATATACAAAAAAGAGGTTAGTAACTCATTCAAAAATACAACTTCAACTCTTTTGACTGTAAACGATTTAAAGGGTATTTGCAGAGGCGTCCGTGACAGGGAATTGACCGGAGAGGAAGAGCTTAACGCACTTGTAGGCGGAGCACCGATTAAGCAAAAAATACAAGAGATTATTGCGCAAATTCAGCTTGCGAAAAAACAAGATTCCTCAAACGTTCCTTGCATACATATGCGATTTTTAGGCAACCCCGGCACGGGTAAAACCACGGTTGCAAGAATCGTCGGAAAGATGTTCAGAGAAGCCGGCATTTTGAGAGTAGGCAATTTTTATGAGTGCGCAGGAAGAGAATTTTGCGGTAGATATATAGGCGAAACTGCGCCAAAGACTGCAAGCATATGTAGAGACGCGTTGGGCTCGGTATTATTTATAGACGAGGCTTATTCGCTGTATAGGGGCAATGGCGACACAAAGGATTTTGGTAAAGAAGCGCTTGACACACTTATTGCCGAAATGGAAAATCATAGAGACGATCTTGTTGTCATATTTGCAGGCTACACCGACGAAATGAATATTCTTATGCAAGGCAATTCGGGCTTGGAAAGTCGTGTTCCGTATACTATCGATTTCCCAAACTTTACAAGAGACGAGCTGTATGAGATTTTCGTATCGAAATTCAACAAGAAAATTAAACATGACGACTTGATTTTAGACTCCGTAAGAAAATATTTTACCGAGTTACCTGATGCAGTGCTTAACTCAAAGACTTTTAGCAATGCAAGATTTGTCAGAAACCTATTTGAAAGAACTTGGGCTAAGGCGGCTTTGCGTTGCCAAATTGATAGGAGTACAAATATCATAATGACCGCAAGCGACTTTGAAAAGGCTATAAACGAAAAAGAATTTAACTTCAAGGTTAATTCGAGACCAACAATTGGATTTTAATTGGCTAGAGCGCTATCCAATTTAAATCCAATATTCAACGTGCAACCTAAAATGATATTTTGAGCAATGTTGAAGAATTACAAGCCAAAGCACAAAGCTTTTGCTCGTGCAATGTGTAATGTTGGATTTTTAGTTTAATTATTTATAAAGCACATCACTATACATAATGTATAGTGATTTTTTACAATATGCATTTGTCACATTATTCTATTTACTTGCAGTAAAACGCAAATGTTTTATTAAATTGTCAAAACATATTCACCGCCAAAACTTCCTCTCTTCGTTGCTTGATTTATCAAACAACTTCATTTATAAATTGACATTCGCCTTTATACACTGTTATAATTGATTTAGATATTTAATTAAGCGTACTGTAGCACAAATAAAAAGTATGCCATCTAATCAGAAATCCACATTTAAAAGCCAATGGGGTGGCTTTTATTCGAGGGTAGGCTATGGAAGAAAAATATGAACAAATTATAAGTGACCTTTTCACAAGAATAGAAACGGTTTTCGGCAAAGAACAAGCCGAGAGCATAAGAGATGTCTACGAATATGCTTATAAGAAGCACGACGGTGTAAAGAGAGAGTCGGGCGAACCTTATATTATGCATCCTGTAAGCGTCGTCAAAATACTTTTGGATTTAGGTATGGACTCGGCAAGCATCAAGGCTGGCTTTTTGCATGACGTCTTAGAGGACACCGATACCACAAGGGAAGAATTGCAAAGTTTGTTTGGCGAAGAGGTTACAAACATAGTTGAGGGTTTGACAAAGCTTAAGCTCAAAAAGAATGGGAACATTATCTTGGACGACGGTGAAGCGGTGTTTACCGTGGAACAAGCCGAGAATTTGCGTAAGCTTATTCTTGCTATGTGCAACGACGTAAGAATAATAATCATAAAGTTGTCAGATAGACTGCACAACATGAGAACGTTAGCGAGCAAGGATAGAGCTAAGCAAATAGTCAAAGCCAAGGAAACCTTGGAAATATTTGCTCCACTTGCCGCAAGGCTTGGTATTATGCAAATCAAGGGCGAACTAGAAGATTTATGTTTTTACTATCTATACCCCGAAGAATATGAAAAAGTAAAAAAGATGATGGATTCAATCCCCGTCAACGTCACCGATATTGTAAACGAAGTCAAATCAAAACTCACGCCGAGCTTTAAGGAATGTGGTATCAAATTTGAAATCAGCGGTAGAAAAAAGCATTTGTACAGCGTTTATCGCAAGATGAATCGTACAGGACACGCTTTCAACGAGATTTACGATCTTATAGCCGTACGTTTGATTTTAAACGGTGATAAAACTCAATGTTATGAGGCGTTAGGCTATGTACACCAAGCCTGGAAGCCAATGCCCGACAGAATGAAAGATTATATCAGCCGTCCAAAGGAAAACAGCTACAGCTCGCTTCACACCACAGTATATAGTGACGCAGGTTATCCTTTTGAGGTTCAAATCCGTACAATAGAAATGCACCGTATCGCCGAGTATGGTATCGCCGCTCACTGGAAATACAAGGACGGCAAAACCGATGCGGAATTAGACAGCAAAATCAGTTGGCTACGCAAGGTGATGGAAGAAGAAAGAGACGACGCCGACTCCGCAGAATTTTTGGCAGCATTAAGGTCAAGCCTTTTCAGTGACGAGGTATACGTCTATGCACCTGACGGCAAAGTATTCAAGCTACCATATGGCGCAACCGTTGTCGACTTTGCCTATGCCGTTCACTCAGAGGTAGGTAATCATTGTAGCGGAGCGTTTGTAAACGGTCAGTTTATGCCCATTACCACAATGCTCAAAAACGGCGATCAGGTAAAGATTCAAACAAAAGGAAAGCATCCGTCTAGAGATTGGCTAAAAATAGTCAAAACGAACGGCGCAAGAAATAAAATAAAACAATATTTCAAAAAGCTTAACCGTGAAGATAATATTAGACTTGGCAAGTCGATGCTTGAAAACGAAATCCGTAAAAAGCACTTTAAACCTACCGAAGTTATAATTCCCGATGCGGTGAAGGAAGCTTTAACAAAGTACGCTTTAAGCGTAGAGGACGACCTTTATGCGGGAATTGGTGCAGGCTCAATTCGTACCGAAAGTTTAGCTCAATTCTTTACGCATAGATATCTCGAAAGCATAAAGGAAGAAACAAAGGAAACAGTTATACACGCCCCCACACGCGCTTCTTCCGGCGGCGTTCTCGTAGAGGGAGACAGCGGAATGCTTTTCCGCTTGGCGAAGTGCTGTTCACCTGTTCCCGGGGACGCGATAATAGGCTATATTTCGCGGGGACGTGGTATCATTATTCACAGATGCGACTGCCCTAATATGCAAAGCGCAGAAAAAGAAAGACTTTGCCGTACCGAGTGGGCAAGCGTATCTCAAGGTTCAAGCTTTTCGGTTTCTTTGACAATCATTGCCCTAAACAGAAAGAACTTGGCTTCCGATGTTTGCCAAGTACTCAACAGTTTAGATAAGGTAAAACTTGTTGGAATCAGCGCCAATCCGTATAGAAATTCGGACAAGGCAATAATTATGGTAGGACTTGAAGTTGATAGCGTTGCCACATTGGAATCGGTCAAGAGAACGCTTAAAGGCATTAAAGACGTTATTGAAGTAAAAAGGAGTTAATATGGAAAAACGTAGAGGTAAGTTTATAGTATTCGAGGGTCTTGATGGTTGCGGTAAAACCTTTCATTGCAAGGTATTATGCGAGTATCTTAATTCAATAGGAATTAAATCCATACAAACTTGCGAACCTACAAAAGACGAAATGGGCAAGCTACTTCGTCGTTATCTGAGCGGCGAAATAGAAACCTCTCCGGAGGGTATCGCAGGCTTATTTATAGCGGATAGATTGGATCATATCACAAAAAAAGGCGGTCTTTTGGAGTTGCTCGATAACGGCGTAAACATAATCTGCGATAGATATTATTTGAGTTCGATTGCCTACAATGCTCAAAATCATTCCACAGAATGGGTCTATAACCTAAACAAAACCGCAATAGATTTGCTAACTCCCGATTTAGTAGTATTTTTGGATATTCCGTCATTCAAAGAAGATAGAATCTCCTCTCGTGGCGAAAAGGAAATTTACGAAACACAGGAATATCAACAAATGGTTAAACAGCGTTACGAAGAAGCTTTATCGATGCACAAGGGGGCGTATGTGAAAATAAGCTCGAATCGTGATAAAAAGGACGTTGTAAAAGACGTCAGAAACGAAGTACTTAAATTATTTTAAAGCAAAATGTAACCGTCATTCTAAGCGGAGTGCAACGTAGTCGAAAATGACAAGTTGTGAAATAGCGTAATATAGGCAATATTTTTAGAACAACGCTTAAGGATGACAGGAGGTTAAAACTCTATGAGAATAGATAAATTTTTAAAAGTAAGCCGTTTAATAAAGAGACGCAGCGTTGCAAAAGATGTTTGTGGCGACGAAAGAATTTTCATAAACGGTAAACCTGTAAAACCATCAAAAGAAGTTAAAGTCGGCGATATAGTGACAATTCAATTCGGCAATCGTTCGCTATCAGTGAAAGTTCTTTCAACCGAAGCTATAGTAACAAAAGCCCAAGCAAGCGAGTGTTATGAAATTCTCGAAGAAAGTTAGCGCCGTTATTTTGGCGGCAGGGGACGGTATTAGATTTGGTGAAAATAAGATTTTTGTCAATATCGACTCCACACCTCTTATCGTCAAGACTCTTCGACCTTTTATCGCTTGTCAAATGATTGACGAAATAGTTATTTGCGTCAAAAGCGAAGATAAGAAAAAGGTTGAAGAACTTTTTTCTTGTGAAAAGAAAGCTATCAAGGTAGTCGAAGGGGGCAATTCTCGCCATCAAAGTAGCTTTATCGGAATAAACTCAACCGATAGCGACTATGTGCTTATCCATGACGGCGCAAGATGCAACGTAAGCGTATTGTTAATTGAAAGAATAATCGAAGCGTTAGATTCAAGTTCGGGAGTTATTCCAACTGTACCATTGACCGACAGCGTGATTGAAAATAAAGGCAACAGTATCAAATATTTGAATCGTGATGATATAAATAGGATACAAACGCCCCAAGGTTTTCCGCGCCAAAAGCTTATTGAAGTTTATAGCGAGCTAATGTCTAAGCAACAATGCGATATAGAAAAATATACCGACAACGGTAGCGTATGGGCAACCGCCTACCAATTAAAGGTAGTAGACGGTGATAATGGAAATATCAAAGTTACTTATCCTGAAGATATTAAGAATTCTCAGAACATCAGAGTGGGTAACGGCTACGATTTACACCGATTAGTGGGGGGACGTAGCCTTGTTTTAGGCGGAATCGAGATACCGCACGACAAGGGTTTGTTGGGGCATAGTGACGCCGATTGTGTGCTACACGCATTAATGGATGCGCTGTTGTCATCGGTCAGTTTACCCGATATAGGCAACCAATTTCCCGATACAGATCCAAGCTTCAAGGATATTAATAGCACTATATTGCTTGAAAAAACAATGAAACTGCTTGAACAAAAACAAGCCAAGCCAATTTCGGTTTCATTGACGATTTTAGCGGAAAAACCAAAACTATCCCCATTTGTACCCCGGATGAAAGAAAAAATTTCCAAGCTTTTGGGAATTGGTAGCGAAAAAATCGGTATAACCGCAACAACAACCGAAGGGATAGGCACTATTGGTAGAGAAGAAGGAATCGCTTGTTACGCAAGCGCATTGATTGAGTGCTTTGACGCTTAATCAAATGTGCAATATGCAATGTGCAATTGTGAATAAATTGTTGGTATGGTGTCCGTTCGCCATATCGACCATCAAAATCGTCATTCCGACCAACGTGGAGGGTGAATTGACAGCAGGGCTGTCATCCTGAAAGCGTTGTTCGAGGGACCTCATTAGCACCGACTTATTTCAAAGCTTTGTACAGTCACTAATTTGATAATTGCACATTTAACAAAATTGTTTTTTGTTATGGTTGGAATTACAATTATAGATAAACAGATATGACGAATATAAAACAGAAATTATGGCAAATTATATTAAATCAGGCGAAATAAAATATATAAGTATTAGCGATGTTCTGCCTAATCATAGCCAGCCACGCTCGATTTTTAACGATAAGCCACTTGCCGAGCTTGCCGATAGTATTCGTACGCACGGAGTGTTGGAGCCGGTCTTGGTTGTAAAAGAAGGTTTATTTTATAAGATAATAGCAGGAGAACGCCGATATAGAGCTGCACGTATGGCAGGACTTTTAAAAATACCTGCAATTATCATTTCAGCATCTCCCGAACAGCTTTCTGAAATAGCGATTATCGAAAACTCTCACAGACAACAACTTAATCCTATGGAAGAAGCCAAAGCAATTAAAGCTCTAATGGAAAGAAGCTCATTGACTCAAGAACAAGTGGCGTTAGGATTAGGACGATCCCGTCCTGCGGTTGCAAATTTATTAAGACTATTAAGCTTACCCGAGCCAATACAAAATATGGTCAGAGAAGGAAAACTAAGTCAAGGACACGCAAGAGTATTATTGTCGATTAAGGACGAAAAGTCGATGATTGTTTTTGCCGAAAAATGTATTGAAAACAAGTGGAGCGTATATGCATTAACGCAAGAAATAGAAAAATCGGCGACAGCTAATTCAAAGCCCAAGAAGAGTAATGAAAAACACAAGACAGTAGAAAAACCGAAAAGGGTTTCTCCCGAACTTGAAAACATGGTTTTGGATATGGAGAGAATTTTCCAAATGCCTATAAAACTCTCAGGCAACGACAAAAAAGGCAAATTGGTTTTGGAGTATTCATCCGAAGAAGAATTAGAAGTAATTTACGATATTATTCAAAAATTAAAAAAATAATATCTTTAAATTGTTTCCCCTACTGTCATCCCTAGTGCAGTTGGGAAATGACGAAAAATAGGATAGTTACACAATAGATAAAGCCGTGCTTTCGGCTTTTTTAATTATCCAAAGATTTTTTAGTTATAGCATTACTTTTTTTTGATGAATAGTTTTATCTCTATTGCATTTTACCTATATTAGTAGTAAAATAATAATAGAAGGTATGGTGAGAAATGTTTCTATTTTACCTTGTGCCGAGATTGAGGGAGAATATTTATGCGAAACATAATGAAAGGGTTAGTTTTAGCAATAATAATTTGCGGATTATTAACGACCTTTTGTGCTTGTGATGAGAATAATATCTCGATTACTAGGGATACGTACTCCCCCGCTTTGGTGCTATCGGGTGATGTTGAAGAATTGTCAAAAGTTCGCCTTATCGACGACAACTCTAACGATTTGAGGTTGGATGCCGTAGAATTGAGCGACTTAGTTTCAAAAGCAAAAATCGTGGGCGAGCTTGACGGAATAATGATACTGACCCACGGAAACAAAGCGATATATATAAATTCCGCTTCGATTAGTGAATACTATTTTGTGGTTAATTCGTCCGGTGTAATTAGGATGTTTAGCAGATTAGAAACACTATCAACTATAGCAGATTTACCTTTAAATAGCGTCAGTGAGCTTGTTTTTTGCGCAAAAGACTCAACCGATAGGTGCATAAAATGGGATTATAAGGAGAAAAATGATAAAATAAGCCATAAACTACTTTTTAGAGCGTACGGTTTGTTTATAAGGGCTTCGGACGCAGTCGAAAATGATAAATATTCGATTACGACTTTCAATAAGTCAACAGTAAAATTATCGGTATTTTTAAACGACGAAAAAAGCGGTAAGGTAGAACTCGATGACGGTAGAATAATAAATTTCGATAGTAATTCGGAATATACCGCTTATTGGAATAATGGAGGATTATACTTAACGGAAAAAGAGTATAGACTCAACTACATAGTCAAGATAATTATAGATTAAGCGATGCGAAAAAGGTGTGGAAAACATTTATTTAAGGTGCAATCCATACTGCATCTTGAAGCTAGTCTAAGGATCTAACATTTGCACTTTGCATATTAAACTAAAGCCTTAGTTTTATTTACAGTTTGGAGGGTGTGTTTTATGGAAGGATATCGTGAAATTGAAAGATTTAATGAAAAAAGCGTAAAAATCTCTATTGTCGAGAACGTTACGAACAAGATTAGAAACATTATCAAGCTTTACCCAAACCACGCAATTTTGGAAATAGAAGTGCGGTGGCTTCAAAAATTTGCTAAAAGTACTACGGTAAGAGTACCAAAAGTTATAAGGTCGGAAGATAGAGAACTTTTATTGGAGTACATCAGTGGTCGTACCCTTTTACAGGAATTGATTGACGGCGCAATGTTTAAGGTTAATATGATGGCTGGTGCGCTTGCAAGATATTTAAAAGCGTTTTATGTCGAGAGCAAGGGATATGTTTTTGATGAAATGAACTTGCATGGCTACGTAATGCGTGGCGGTTTGCTTTCGGGCATGGATTTTGTCACGGCAAGACCGGGAAGCGAGGACGAACTTGCCGCCGAAACAATAGCAAGCGTGCTTGTAGATACAAGAATTTCGGACGTTAGAAAACAGCTGTTTATCCGTGAATTTTTGAGAATATTCGGCGGTACGGTGCTTCAATACAAGACGCATACACAAGAACTTATGGCAGATAAAATCAAGAGATACGACATAAAAGGCACTACTCTTGAAGAATTATATAAAATTATAGGAAAGGTATAAAAGCTATTAGAAAATAGCATATTGTATTCAAGGAAACAAAATGGAATCAAGATATTTAACACCGGTTCAATTATGGCAAAATTTTAATCCAAGAAGAGATCCGTTAAGGGTATCCGTTCTCGAAAATACCGAGAAAGACGGCTTTATATGGCGCTCCTTGTTTTTTACTGCGCTAACCGACGGCGATAATGAATTGAGAGCCTATGCAAGAATAGTATCGCCCGTAAACCAAAAGAATAAGCAAAAATTTATTCTTTATATTCCCGATATAAAAATAAACTACGACTTGGACGAAGTGATTATGGATTTTGCTTCAAGAGATTACACCGTCGCTTACGTTGACTTGTCGGGTGAGGGTAATAAGCACACCATTTACCCGGGAATATTTGAATACGGAAAATTTGCGCTTGCGAAAGACAATTTACATAATTGTACACCATCCGCCGAAGCTTCGCCTATGTTTTTGTGGGCGAGAATTTTAAGACGCTTTTTGTCGGTAGTAGAGGAATACTATCCAAAAATGAAACCCGTTTGCGTAGCCGAAAGAGGCGGAAACGAAATACTTTGGCAGCTTGTTGCTTTCGATAGCAGAATTTACGGCGGAATGACTATCTTGGGTAGCGGTTTAGGAAGTTTTTTGGGATTTAACAAGCCCACCATTGCCGAAAATGACGACAACGCTCATAAATGGGAAATGGCGCTTTCACCGCAAGCATATGTAAAATTTACAATTTGCCCCATTCTCATTGTAACCTGTGCTAATCACGAAAGTGGCGAATTTGATAAATTGGATAACCTTGTAAGATTGCTTCCCGAACAATCGCTATGCTCGACAATCGTTTCAAACAGACTTTCAAAGCAAATAACCGAAACTTCGTTCGCTTCTATGTGGCGGTGGCTCGAAGGTAGATATTCGGCAAAAAAAGAGCTTCCAAAGTCTCCGGATTTGGCATTTACCGTTGAAAGTGGAAAACTTGTAATTGACGTTGTCCCCGATGAAACCGATAAAAAGGTTTCAAAAGTTAGCTTGTACTATTCGTATGACGAGCCAAACCCCGAATATCGAAATTGGCACTGCATAATGGGTAAAAACGAAACCGACTATAAATTTACCCTTGCCGTTTCCGAAAGAGATCACGAGTTATACACATACGCAAACGTACAATATCGTGACGGAGTTGAAATAGCGTCTACACCTATAAAAATCGACTTAGACAGTCTGAATATCACAAGACGAAGAATAACGCCTATAAAGCTTCTTTACGATACCGATATGGAATTGTCTTTCTTTGCGCAAACAGACGACGTCGTGTTAAGAGACGGCACTTGTACGATAAAGAAAGACAAAGACGGTTTGCCCGGTGTAACCGTCGACAAGGGAATATTAGTAAGCTTTAGCGTCAACGAAAAAAGAAAACTCTCTGCCGAGGGAATTTTGCAGATATCTGCATATTCGATTACCCAAAAGACAATCACTATACGTTTAACTATTCTTGAAAACGACAATTATAAAGAATATACTGCCGAAGCTTACCTAAGCGGCGGTTTTAATTGGCAAAAACTAAAATTTCAGTCCGATGATTTTAGAGATAATAAGCACATAGGACTTGATAACTGGGATAACTTGAAAAAAATAGAAATAATTAATGCCGAGGGCGTACTTTTCAATAATATGCTTTGGGTATAAAGGTGAAATATGGCAAAAAAAGAAGATTCTCCTATGACTCCCAAAAAACTGTTTATTATAATAGTTGAAATAATTTTGGTGTTTATGTTAGCACTTGTTATAGTAGGCTTATTGCAACAGTTCGTAATAGCGCCCATCCGAGTTTCGGGTAGCAGTATGGCTCCTACAATAAGGGACAGTGGCGATAAAGTTTATGTATATAGGAAAGCAAAAGAATATAATATCGGAGATGTGATAGTATTTTATAAACCGATACAAGGCGAAAATGACGAAAGCCTTAACCCGTCGAGTAAAAAAACTTCTTTTACCGACTTTTTAAGAGCATTACCGATAGTTGGATCGAGAATTCACGCAAATGAAGCGGATAACGAAGAAACCGGCGGATATAAAGCTATAATCAAAAGAATAGTCGCTTGTCCCGGCGACACCGTGAGCTTCGTAAACGGTGAGCTTTATGTGAATGGGGACAAAGAAACACGCTTTGCTTATAAATTTAATACAGTAGGCGTTGGTGATAACTATCAACACACCATGCAAAAAGACGAATATTTTGTTATGGGCGATAATAGAGGCGATAGTATAGATAGCGAAGACTATGGACCGATACATCTAAATATGATTTACGGCAAAGCTGTGCTATTAATCACCGAAGGCGAACCAAAAGTAGACTTCTAAAAAAGCCGACGATTGTCGGCTTTTTAAGATTAAGCATTAGTCGAAAGAGTTAAATATTGTTACGTCATGTCGACCAACACAAATGTCATTCCGAGCGTAGTCGAGGAATCTAATCAAATCGTCATTTCGACCGAAGTGGAGAAATCTCATCCTTGTCTGTCATTCCGAGCCATCCGCACCGTCATTCCGAGCCATCCGCACCGTCATGTCGACCGTAGTGGAGACATCTCATCCGCTTTGTCATTCCGAGCGTAGTCGAGGAATCTCATCCGCTTTCATCATTCATTACCATCCCACGTCATTCCGAGCGTAGTCGAGGAATCTCATCCGCTTTGTCATTTCGACCGAAGTGGAGAAATCTAATTAAATCGTCATTCCGAACGTAGTCGAGGAATCTCATCCTTGTTTGTCATTCCGACCAACACAAATGTCATTTCGACCGAAGTGGAGAAATCTCATCCGCATCGTCATTCTTAAGCGTAAATCCCTTCACGTTGGTCGGGTTGACTTAGCCCACCATACAAATCACGAAGTCCAAAATTGTGCTTTGCATAAGGCTTTGCCTTTTGCTACAACCTTTCAAATTGATGAATCCATTAGAATACAAAAGAGAAGACGAATTGTTTGTTAAGAAACAAAAATTTATGGTAACAAGACCGTTGCCAATTATTTTGCTTTTCTTTATTTTTGGCTTGATTGCTTGCTTTTTCTTGTATCAATACATCATTTGGATATATGTTGGTTTGGCATTGTTGGCGGTAGCAATGTTTTTATTGGGCGCATTCGACAAGAAGTTGCTATTTGCTTGTATTTTTATTTTGGTTTTGTCACTTGAAGGGCTTTTATACCTATACTCTTTCAATAAAAAAGACTATTTAAAGGACGGATATTATTCGGGAGAAGCCTATGTCGAATCCGTACACAGTTCGGGAAAGGTTGTGCTTGAAAACGTTGTTTTAGAGGGTGAAAAACTTAATGGCAAGGTTATTGCAAATTATGCCGACGTAAAAGTGGGAGATTACATCAAATTTGCGGGAACGTTATCTACATTTGATTACCACGAGTCATACGGATTGCACCGTATTGCCGGTGGCATATACTATGAAATGGACTTAAGTTTTTACCGTTTTGAATATACCACGTCCCCATCATTTAGAAATAGAATTATTTTCTTTGTTAAGGATGGTTTGACAAGAGCTGCAGGTGAAACCACCGCAGATTATTTGGCAAGTATATTGTTTGGTGAATCTGAGTATCTATCCTATGAAATGAAGTCAAGTTTTACTGCAATAGGTGCGGCTCACGTATTCGCAGTATCGGGATTGCACATTGGCGTATTAAGCTCGGTTTTGTCATTTCTGTTGAGAAAGCTAAAGCTTTCTAATAATGCGATACCATTTGTAATGCTCCCCATTTTCGGCTTTTACGCATATCTTTGCGATTTTTCACCATCGGTACTTCGAGCCTCGATTATGTTTTTGACTGCAAGCTTTTTAACAAACGGCAAATTTTGTTCGGACAAGCCCTCAGTGCTGTGTTTTTCCGCCCTTATATCCTTGATTGCAAAGCCAATATGGATAGGTGATTTAAGTTTTGCTCTTAGCTATGGCGCAATATTAGGGATTTATTTATTATATCCAATTATGAAAAAACCGTTTTCCGAACTAGGCAAATTAGGAAAGATAGGAGATGTATTGGCACTCAACCTTTCGGTTACAATTTCGTTAATTCCCTTGAGCTGTCTATTCTTTTCAAGTTTTTCACCATTGGCAATGATAGCTAGTTTTTTGATAATACCAATAACGTCTGTCTTATATGTTTTAACTCTAATATGCCTGCCACTTATTGCATTATCTTTTCTAATCAAACCGGTTGCGTTAGCTGCCAAATACTTAGTATTATTATCAAGCTTTATATCCAAAACGATATCAAACGTCAACGTCCCCATAACTTTAAGAATAACGCCATATTCCCTGCTTTTTTGGTATGCAGGGCTATTTATATTGTCGGAATACAATTCACTCTCCCCTCGCAAAAAAGGCTTGTTGGCAATTGGTTTTATCGGACTAACGTTTTTAATTTAACTATAATGTCATTTCGACCGAAGTGGAGAAATCTCATCCGCTTTGTCATTTCGACCGAAGTGGAGAAATCTAATCAAATCGTCATTCCGAGCCATCCAATTCGTCATTTCGACCGAAGTGGAGAAATCTCATCCTTGTTTGTCATTTCGACCGCAGTGGAGAAATCTCATCCTTGTTTGTCATTTCGACCGTAGTGGAGAAATCTCATCCGCTTTGTCATTCCGATCCATCCGCTTTGTCATTCCGATCCATCCAATTCGTCATTTCGACCGAAGTGGAGAAATCTAATCCTTGTTTGTCATTTCGACCGAAGTGGAGAAATCTCGTCCGCTTTGTCATTCCGATCCATCCAATTCGTCATTCCGAGCGAAGTCGAGGAATCTCATCCGCTTAGTCATTCCGAGCCATCCGTTTTGTCATTCTGACCAATACAAATGTCATTCCGAGCGCAGTCGAGGAATCTCATCCTTGTTCGTCATGTCGACCGAAGTGGAGAAATCTCCCTACTAGCACAAAAACCCTGTGAAACAGACAAACAATCGTAATGTATAATTACACATTATTAAAAAGGTTCTATTTTTATTGAACGCTTAAGTTTTATTCACAAGAATGCTTTTGTACCCCATTTTAGAGATCCCTCCACGTTGGTCGGGATGACTTAGCCCACCGTCATTCCGAGCCATCCAATTCGTCATTCCGAGCGAAGTGGAGAAATCTCATCCACATCGTCATTCTGAGCCATCCAATTCGTCATTCCGACCAACACAAACGTCATTTCGACCGAAGTGGAGAAATCTCATCCTTATTCCGTCATTCCGAGCAAAGTCGAGGAATCTCATCCTTATTCCGTCATTCCGACCGAAGTCGAGGGATAACAAATTACAATCAAAAAGTGGTCTGCCGTCGGGTTAACCCCAAAAACGTAGACCACTTATTTAGTTTTTTGGTTTTGTTTAGATTCTTAAGCGGAAGTTCCGCGTTCCCCTTACGTTTTGGAACGATAAAAAAACTCTTGTTTTATCGGTTAAAATCAAAACTTTTTTGTAAAATACAAAAGTTTTGTTACTTCTTAATAAAAACCTTAGTTATTTGACGCATTTTGCCTCAATAAGCGAGTGTATTGGAAGATTTTGCCTAAGTTTACGTCATTGAAACTACTGTTTGTCCCCAGCTATAATTACTAGCATTTACACAAACATATATTAACTCACCTGATGTAGGAGCAACCAAATTATCACCAGATGCTGTAACACCACCTTCGCCATCTCCATATTTGTCTACTGCTGCGATTCCATTGCTCTTTTCAATCTGATACCATGTTATATCTCCAACTCCATTGTACCTAACGCACTTGAATTGCGTACCGGCAGGAATTTCACCATACCATTCAGCCAAATTGCCAGAGCCTTGAGGTAGAGTAGTCATTTTAATTGAATTTTCATTCACAGACCAACCACCAAGCTGTTCACCTACAATATAATAACCACCGACTTCAGGTTCCCATGAAATTATCGGCTCGGCACTAAAACTAATTTCAAGTCGATCAGCGTTTACAACATAAAGAGCATACGCACCGCTAATTAGCGAAACGCAAATCATAAAAGTAAATATTAGGATAAATGCTTTTATAGTTTTCTTCATTGCTCTTTATATTTTGTCCTTTATTGCAGTTATTGTTTTGATTAGATTCTTCGACAAGCTCAGAATGACATTAGTAGGTTAGTCGTTCTCTACCGATTTTGTTGACTCTTCCGCTGCGTTATCGTCACAAGGATGAGATTCTTCGACAAGCTCAGAATGACTATGCAGATGAGATTTCTCCACTTCGGTCGAAATGACGATTTGATTAGATTCTTCGACAGGCTCAGAATGACAAGGCGGATTAGATTCCTCGACTTCGCTCGGAATGACATTTGGATTTAGATCCTTACGACTACGCTTCGCTTCGCTCAGGATGACATTATGGCTCGGAATGACGATGTGGCGAGATTCTTCGGCTTCGCTCAAACTGACGGTATTTGATTGGTCGGGTTCTTTTTGTGCTTCGTTTTGTTTCTTATTGGAAGTCTTAGCGGACTCGTTCTCGGGTTTCTTTTTAAGGTAATTCAATATTAGCGAAGTAATGGCTATAATTGTCAAGCATGCAATCAATGCAATTATTCCATAACTGCTTTTGAAAAATTTGACTACTACTCCAAACTGTCCCATTGAGAAACAATAAATACCTGTGATATCCTCTATTTTTTTTGGTGAATCACTTTTGGGTGCAGCGTCACCACGAGTAACGTACAATTTTTCGCCTGTAACTGCATCATACTTTATTTCAACCACACGATGAATGACCGTTTCGTTTCCTATCTTAAAGGTTACTATATCATATACGTCAGGCTCTTCGCCGTCCTTTAACCGTCTTGTAAACACAAAATCATTGATTTTAAATTGTTCGTCGTGTCCCTCTAAAAATTCCTTGTAATCTTCATATTTAAAGGACATACTTCCCGATTTAACAATCATTCCTCTATAACCAAAGAACGGATAAATATCCTTTCCCGAAATCTTTTCTACCAAGGAAAAAATCAATACGGCAATAAAGATAACCATAATGAGATAGAATATTACATTTAGTATAATTCTACCCACACTTTTTTTCTTTTTATTTTCCGATTTTTTATTCCCGTATTGACTTTGTTTTTCCATTTTCTTTAAAATAAGTGGTTTACGGTCGGGTTTTACCCCGACCGTATCTCACAAATTGAGTTTTAGTTAGTTTGATTATTTACCAATAGTGCTTACAGGTTGAATCCAAAGTTGATTATCTTTATTAACGCAAATGAAATAATCATCGTCAGCGTTTGGTGATATATTGTTTCGATCTTCAGGAAGTATCGTAACACCCTTTGATTTTGGATCAAATGTTGCAGCATCCCAATTGATTCCCCCATCTCTTGTCCACTGAACAACTTTAAACTTTTCGCCTTGCTTCAAATGAACGCTTTCAATGGCAGCTTTGTCAGTTTCACCTGATGACATCTTTTTATCAAGCAAAATCGCATCTTTATTTACACCCCAAGCAGAATGTTCACCTACGATATAATAGCCACCCTCTACAGGTGCCCAATCAATAGCTTCCCAAGTAACTGAAATGCTTGCAGATTTATTGGAATTTTGTGCAAACGTAGCATCGCCTGCATCAACTAAAGTTGCTGTTAGAGTAAGAACTTCTGGTAATTGATCTAACGGCAAAGTCAACGAAATTACATAGTTTGAAGCGTTAAGATTTTTTGGTGTTTCACCATCTAAATAACTAGCTGTTAATAAAATAGCATCTTTTAGTGCTCCATCAAGTGTAACCGTCAATTGACCACTCAAACCTGCCAATGCCTCGGTATTGGGAGTATTAACGTTAAGGGTGATTTCTTGAGTTGCTGTTGGTGTAGCAGGAGACAATTTAGCACCATTAAAATTAAGTTTTCCTGTACTTCCACCAACTGATGTCGTCAAGGTAACTGCTTGTTCGCTACCGAAAGTAATCTCAAGCTTCTCAGCGTCTTTATGATAAAGTGCGAAACAACCGCCTACTACTGCAAGACAAAGTATAACCGATAAAATAATAACAATCAATTTCTTAGTCATAGTTCACCTCCACGATTAAGCAGCCTTAGCAAACGTACATGTTAATATGCCGTTTGTTGCGTTTACTTGTTGTTCTGTTGCATCTGCACTGAGTAATAATTTAACATAAACCGTTTGACCTGCTGTGATTCCTGTCATTGTGATAGTTTTGCCAGAAACGGCTACGCCTTCAATTGGAGTATTACCTTCACGATCGGAACAAAGAGTAATTGTTACGTTTTCGATGCTTTTACCCTCACCATTTGCTCTTGCATCGATTGTCAATGTAGCTGTGCCCCAATTTGGTGTACCTTCAGCACCCGTTTGGTTAGACTCAACGCCCAATACAATAGGAAGAACTTGAGCAACACCTTTAGTTAAAGTGATTGCCGTACCTCTTGAAGAGTTCATTGTCAAATACAAGTATGTATCTGTACCAATAGAACCATTTTGTTCAGGTGCATCATAAACTGCGATTGCCAATACCGAACCGATAACTGCAACACAGAGAACCATGCAAATTAATACAATAAGTTTTTTCATTATTTAGTTCTACCTCCTAAAAATTTTATACAAATAAAAATGGTCAACAAAAAGAATGCAAAACTCTTCTTAGCTGACAGTAATATTTTATACTCTTTCTAATTGTATAGTAAATATAAAAAATGCATTTTTAATCAAAATTTAATACTGAAACCATACAAAAGTCGGCATAATAACCTTTGACTTATGCTTGTTTGATAAGGCAAACAGTTATATTTTCGTCAATAGTAATAGCGTTATTTTGATAGATTCAAAGCGTTAGTCCGAGATATTTTTCAAAATGCTCAAAAAATTCATATACTTTGGTAGCAGGGTCATTGTTTGCTGGAGTTTTTTTGTCATCAAGTAGCGATTTAGCATTTTCAACTGCTTTTAGTAGATTACCGCCTTTTGCTAAAACTTTATCAAAAATATCTTTATCATTTTTTTCATAATGCTCCTGCAAATATTTTTTAAGTTTTTGTATGTACGCTTTCCGACTTATTGAGGCTGTTAAATTAATAAAATTCAATAAGAGCCACAACTCGAAACATTGATTTGACCATAGTGCATGATATTTCGTTTGTTCGTTAGTCGTATTCTGAATCTTATTTATCGCATTATTAAAATTTTCATGCGAAAAATCATCTTTATCAAACAGGACCCACACATGGTCTATTTTGCAGTTATTTTTCTTTTCGATAGTTCGCGTCTTAACTAAAACATTGTTTGCCATAGTCATTGGATCGACAGCATCTACTTCGATATAAAATTTTAAAAGCATATTTTTTTCTTGGTTTTTGAAAAATTTTACAACCCCGTCAAAATAGTTCTTTTCTGTTTCTGCACCACAACAGACAATAAGATGACTTGTTGCAATAGGAATTTTTGCAGAGCTTCTGTCTCCGTACCAATTCTTTCCCTTGCCCATAACCTAAATCTCCCAATGCTTGATTTTAATTAAATAGGGGTCAGCACCATAGCGACCTTCAATATATTGTTTGTTGTACGCAGCATCATTACGCACAAGTTCACCAGACTCTGTACGAATATCTATAAGCGAATAAAAAACAGAATACTCTTTTTCACACATTGCCATAAACCAAATTTCATCACGTCTAAACACATCTCTTGTCATAGTCGTTAAATCGTGAGAGGTAAAAATTAGTTGTGCGCCTTTTGTATTTGTAACCTTGTTTGTAAATAACTCTATGATAAACTTTAACAATTGCGGGTGCATTTTTGCGTCAAGTTCATCTATTATAACTGTTCGACCTTCAGCCAAGGCAACAACAAATACCGGTAGAAGTCCGAAAACCTTTTTTGTACCATTTGACTCTTCACGTAAATCTAACTCATATGATAAACCGCCTACTTTATGTTTTGTTGTTATTTTAATTGCACTCTGGTTAGGTTTTACGTCAACCTTTTCCGCACGATAAGACACTATATTTAAGTCCATACGACGTAACAAATCAAGCGTCATCTCCTTTATTTTATTTGAGCGTGCATCATTTTCCAATTCTAATTGCAAAATAAAACTGAGCAATAATTCATCTTGAAAGGGTACATTGTAATCTACGCAAAATGTAGACATAAACCAATGAATAAGCTTTGAGATTTGTTCAACCTTATAAACCATTCCTATCCAAGACAAAACCGGCATACCATCTGCGATATTTCCGGCGAGCTTAACTTCACTTTTTATACTATCGCCTAAAACAATGTCACTGCCTTGTCGAGTAAAGATTTCCGTTATTCTCTGTTTACCAACTTTTCTGATATATAGCGATTCATCAACGATTTTGTTATTTAATATAGTAATATAGTATTTATATTCTATTTCGTCAATTTCAACGAAAATTTCAAATTCGGTTGGCATATTAGCACACTCTGAATCGAATTTAAAAGGAACGATGTTAACACCTACAACAGGTTCAATCTGATTCATTTCACCAACAACATTAAAATAACGAGATATCAAAACTTTTAATGCGAAAAGAGCTTTTAATAATGTACTTTTTCCACCACCATTAGGTCCGTAAATAGCGGCAATAGGCAACAATCTATTATCTATAAGAGATTCTTTATGTTCCGATAAAGCAATCGAGCGCATATCAAGTGTTGCTTTCTCTTTAATACACTGGAAATTTGTTACAGAAAATTGTACAAGCATAACTCACCTCCATATTAAGTATTACAATTATAGCCTATTTTATGCCTAAAATCAATATTTTGCGAGACTTTTTCTCGTAAATTAATGATTTTTCATCGACTTTTTTTAAAATTTAATGTTTTTGTGGATTTTCAATATCTATCCGACTGTTTGTATGCCTCACAAAGAGTCGGTGCTAATGAGGTCCCTCGAACAACGCTTTCAGGATGACAGCAGAGCTGTCAATTCACCCTCCACGTTGGTCGGAATGACAAAGTGGATGAGATTCCTCGACTTCGTTGCACTTCGCTCGGAATGACATTTTTGGTCGGAATGACGAATTGGATGGCTCGGAATGACATTTTTGGTCGGAATGACAAAGCGGATGAGATGTCTCGACTACGCTCGACATGACAAAGCGGATGAGATGTCTCGACTTCGTTGCACAACGCTTAAGAATGACAATTAGTTGTAATGGCTGTATATCTGCTTCGCAAGAAGTCGGTGCTAGTAGGGAGATGTCTCGACTACGCTCGACATGACGGAACAAGGATAGTTCCTTTGGCTGAGCTCAGGATGACAGCCCTACAGCTGTCACTTCACCATTGAGCCAAGCTCGAAGAGTAGCGGAATCGTTTTTAAAGACTATTTCTTCTACGTCTTTTTCGGTAGCGATTTTGTTTTCAAAGAGGGTTGCGTATTCTTTAAGTCTATCGGTTAAGGTCGGTCCAATTATCGAATAATAAGTTATCCACATAGTAGAACCTAAGGTGTATACGCAAGCGGAATAATCGTCCGACGTGAAGTCGTTGACACAACCTTTTATACTTAATCGTTTATTTTCAATAAGGCGGTTTTCAAGCTCTTTTAGTCCTCTTTGTCTAAACAGTTCAAACATCTTGCCGTTGCCGTTATCCAAATAGTAAAGCGCGGTGCTAAATTCCGCCAGGCTCTCGTCAAGCCATGGCGAATAGTATTCGTCACTGCCAACTTTCATAAACCACCACATATGAGCAATTTCATGAGCAATTACCTCTTCACGGCTTTGTTCTTTTAGCGAGTCGCTGACTACCACAACTTCAGAATATTCCATTCCGCCAAACGGGAAAGGGGCTAACACTAAGGATAAATTTTTGTGTCCGTATTCCCCGAATAGTTTTTCAAATGTAGCTGTCGCTGTTTTCATTATTTCAATTTCGTCAAAAGGCGTGGAATCCTTTTGATAATAATACCTAAAATTTATTCCGTTTTCGGTACTTGAACGCATTGTGACGTTTTTTGAATACATTATGGCAAAATCACGCACATTGTTTGCTTGCAAGTGATAGGTATCAATCTTATTTTCGGTTGTTTTGTTTATTTCCTCGCCCGTATGGATAAGCACGTAGTTGTTTGATATGCTGACGCTGACGTTAAAAGATGAAGTATGCAAAAGCTCGCTTTCTCCAATTTTAGAGTATTCTCTTACCGAATATTCGCCATCGACTATCGGGCAAACATACGGATAAAAAGAACAAAGACTATAAAAAGAATTGTAATAGCCTAAGCGGTGTTTTAAATTGGCTAATTTAAGTTTATAACAAATTTTTATTCTTGTGTTTCTTCCATATTCCACGGGGGAATAAACGATTATTGAAGAATTTTCGCTATTAACCATATATTCGCAAATCTTTTCGTCTACCGAAATAGATTCAATATAGGTTTTGCCAAAATTGACTCCGTTTGGATATGTTTCTTCAATATATTCTTCGTCCACTACGGCTTTTTGATAGGATATAGAATAACATTGTAAAATAATAAAATTGCTCGTGATATTAGAAGTATAGTCAATCGATACCGAGCAATCGACGTTTTCTTCATCAATTTTAAGGCTAATGTCATATTTAGGATAGTAATCGACGATATCCTTTTTTTCGTTATCTTTACAGGCAAATAGGCAAAAAATACAACAGCATAAATAGATAGGTATTAAAAATAATGAAAATTCTTTCATAAAAATATTTATGCCGTTGGTTGATGATTAATTCGTCATATATTGCAAATTACACATTAGAATAAGGTTCTTTTTTTTAAACGCTTGATATTCATTCACAAAAAAATTACACCCCATTTTGGAGATTCCTCGACTGCGCTCGGAATGACATTTCCGCAGCGGAATGACATTTCCACGACGGGATGAAATTTCCACGGCAGGATGACGAAAAAAGTCGTAAAAATGAATTTTTACCTAATTTTTCTCAAGTATGTTGACATTGATTTGAATAAAATCTATCATAATAGTATATCGTAAAGGAGGAGTGTATTTATGGAGTTTTGGACAGACTTTTCTTTGCTTGCAAAAATACTGTTTTGCACAGGATTAGCTTCTACTGCTGTTCTTTTAATCCAAATTATACTTTTGATTATCGGTTTTGCCGCAGGTTCATTTGATGTGGACGGCGTAGATACAGATTTTGACGGCGATGTTTCTGCTGACGATCTTAGTGGTTCGGGAGTAGGTTGGTTTACCGTCAAGGGGTTGGTTGCGTTCTTCTCAATCGGCAGCTGGACGGGCTTTGCAATGGACGTATCGGGTTGTCACGAAGCATTGACAATTTGTATTTCTATATTGACGGGTGTTATTGCTCTTGTTTGCGTTGGCTTATTGTATAGAGCAATGAACAAGCTTCAATCAAATGGTATTTTGAATTTAAAGAATGCTATAGGCAAGGAAGCCGAGGTTTATTTGACAATACCTGCAAATAATTCGGGTGTAGGCAAGGTTACTCTTGAGATACAAGATAGACTAATCGAGGCTAATGCACGCACAAACAAAGAGTCTTCTATACCTACAGGAAGTACGGTAAAAGTAATATCCGTTTCAAACGGCGAACTAATAGTTGAATAATTTTTAGGAGGAATTATAAATGGCTAATCTTATATTATCTATATCGGGTGGAGCTATTGCCGGTATTATTGTCGCAATCGTTCTTATTTTAACATCAATTATTTTGATGTTCCTCACCAGATATAAAAAGTGTCCTTCCGACAAAATCATGGTTATCTATGGTAAAATCGGTAAGAACAGCGACGGTACGTCTAGAAGTGCTAAGTGTATACACGGTGGCGCTGCATTCGTTATTCCCGTCATTCAAGCACACGCATTTTTGGATTTGACGCCTATCTCAATTAGTGTTGACCTTAAAAATGCACTTTCAAAACAAAATATCAGAGTTGACGTTCCAAGTAGATTCACCGTCGGTATTTCAACCGAATCGGGCGTAATGCAAAACGCAGCCGAAAGACTTTTGGGACTTTCTCTTAGCGAAATCCAAGAATTGGCTAAGGATATCATCTTAGGACAACTTCGTTTGGTTATCGCTACAATGGAAATCGAGGAAATCAACAACGACAGAGATAAATTTCTTGAAGCTGTTTCAAGAAACGTTGAATCTGAATTGAAGAAAATCGGTTTAAGACTTATCAACGTTAACGTAACCGATATTAGCGATGAATCGGGCTACATCAGCGCTTTGGGTAAAGAAGCTGCTGCGAAGGCAATTAACGCTGCTAAAATTTCTGTTGCCGAGGCGGACAAAGAGGGTTCTATCGGTGCGGCAAACGCATTGAAAGAACAAAGAATCAACGTATCCCAAGCCGAAGCTGACGCAATCAAGGGTGAAAATGAAGCAAAAGCCGAAATCGCAAACGCTCAAGCAACCTTGAGAGAAAAGGAAGCAGAAGCAACAAAGATTGCAACCGTTGCAGAAAAGACAAAGAACGCAGAAGCGTTAGAGGCATCATATTCAGCAGAGAAACTTGCTGAAACCGCAAGAGCCGATCGTGAACAAGCTACTTTGGTTGCCGACGTAATTGTTAAAACCGACATCGAGAAGAGACGCAAGGAAATTGAAGCTGAAGCCGAGGCTGAGCAAATCCGTAGACGTGCAAAGGGTGAAGCTGACGCCATCTACGCTAAATTAGAAGCTCAAGCTCGTGGTATTAAAGCAATGTTGGATAACCAAGCACAAGGTTATGCTGAAATCGTAAAGGCAGCCGGTGGCGACGCTAATGCGGCTATGAGATTGATGATTACTGACAAAATGGAAAATCTTGTTAAAGCACAAGTTGAAGCTATCAAGAATGTTAAGATTGACAAGATTACAGTTTGGGATTCAGGCAACAACTCCGACGGTAAAACCTCAACCGCTAACTTTTTGTCGGGTTTAATGAAGAGCTTACCGCCACTTACAGATTTATTCGATATGGCAGGATTGCAATTACCCGAAATACTTAACACTGAAAAGAAAACCGAAGCTGTCGACACGTCAGACGAAGCAACGGCAAAATAGTTTATAGACTAAACAAAAAAAATTCCGCTAGATAGCGGATTTTTTTTATTTACTTAATCATGTGTGTAACGTTTAGTTTTGAATAATTTCTAATCTAAAACTTTATTTATATCCCAAACTTACCATTTAAAGGATCTTTAAATATACATATATGGGGTGGAAAAAAGGTGAATAAGACAAATAAAACGGCTATTACGCATAAAGCGATAAAAGGGAAGAGTTGTCCATTAAATTTGGTTTTTGGATATTTTAATTGTTTTGCTTCATATAAGAACGCTACGCCTAACGCTGTAAAGAATATCAATATATTTATCCAACCGGGTGGCGTCCCGATTACTCCGCCGTACGTATAAAACAAAACGGGAATTAACGCTAATGCTATAAGCGTTCCTTTAAGCTTTACTAACCAAAAATTACCATAGTTTTTAAAGAAAAAACTTTCAATTATTGCAAACAAGAACATAGGATAAAAAGCAAGTTTCATATGTTCCCATGTCGATTCATTTACCGCGGAAAATCCTGCAACCCACACTGAACTGTTAGTCCACTCGTAAATATAATGCAGTAGAGATCCTGCTAAAGCGGTTACTCCAAATCCAATCATTTGCCATAGCACAATTGACCTTTTCATATTTCACCTCAAAATATTCTTTTCAATATGAATTTTATTCCCATAATTTTGTTTCTATACCATTAAAAAATATGGCTCTACTTCGGTAGAAATAACGGTAAGGTGCGAGCCTTACTTTATGCTTATTTGTGGATTTCATTAAACCTTGCGACTTAATTATTCAATTTAATGTGGATTAGATTTTTCGACGTCGCTCATTCTTGACGTAATAAATGGAGTATGTAGATAACGAAAATTGTAAATATTTTGCATATTTGGGGAAATTTACAATAAAACTTTTTGTAATTATGTGGAAATGCTACTAAAAAAATATTGTATTTTATGTATTTTTATGATATAATTAAGCATGGAAGAAACCATATACGGGAGTTAAATTATGGTATTTAAGCGCAAAATCTATGACAAACTATTAGACTGGAAAGCTAATTGGGCAGGGGAAAGAGCTTTACTTATTCAAGGCGCAAGACGAATCGGCAAATCAACCATTGTCGAAGAGTTTGCAAAAAATGAGTATGACACCTATATCCTTATTAATTTTCAAACGGATTTAAGCAAGGTAGAAGAACTTTTTAAAAATGATATTTCCGAGCTTGATACATTCTTTCGTAACTTATCTCTTATATACGGAAAAAGGCTGATTGAAAGAAAATCTTTGATTATTTTTGACGAGGTTCAACTCTACCCAACAGCTCGTCAATCGATAAAACAGCTTGTTGCGGATGGAAGATATGATTATATTGAAACAGGTTCGCTAATAACCCTAAAACAAAATGTTGAAAAGATTCTTATTCCTAGCGAAGAAAAATCAATTAATATGTACCCTCTGGATTTTGAAGAATTTCTATGGGCAAAGGGTGATTTCGTTACCGCAGAGATTTTGCGTGATTGTTTTTCGAATCTAAAGCCACTAGGTCAGACTGCTCACCGCAAGGTTTTAAAGGATTATATGCTATATGTAGCTGTTGGGGGTATGCCTCAAGCTATTGTCGAGCTACTTGAGACAAACGATTTTTCACGTGTTGACGAAGTAAAAAGAGATATATTAAGGTTATATAGAGACGATTTGAAAAAGCTTGACTCAAAATATAAGTTTTCGACATCGCTCATTCTTGACTCAATTCCGTCTGAATTATCAACTCAAAGTAAACTGTTTCGCTCGGTAGTTTTGGGAAAGAATAGCAGAGCCTCAAAGACTTACAGCTCTTACGAAGCAATAAAAGATTCAATGATTGTCAACATTGCAAACAACTGTACCGATCCGAGCGTAGGAATGAATAGGACAAAAGATTTTGTAAAACAAAAAATTTATATGGGTGATACGGGACTTTTGGTAACACAAATTTTTGCAGATTCAAAAGAACCGATAGAACAGTCTATTTACAAACAGTTGATAATCGATAAACTAGGTGTCAATATGGGTATGGTTATGGAAAATGCCGTTGCGCAAGCACTTGTTATGTCGGGTTATGAATTGTTTTTCCATAAGTTTGATAGGTACGAAGTGGATTTTTTGCTTGCTTCGGGAAAGAAGCTATTGCCGATAGAAGTAAAATCCTCGTCGTACAGCTCTCATAAATCCTTAGACGAATTTCAGTCTAAATATTCCGACCGAATAAAATGCTCATATGTCATATACAGCAAGGATTTAAAAAGAGAAGGCAATATAACATATATACCTTTTTATATGACTATGTTCTTACACTAATGGCTAAAATGTGAGACTTTTTAGCCTAATTTGCAACGTTTAATTGTGGATTTTTTTCTTCATTTATCATTATTTTTCGACTCCGTTACACTACGCTCCGAATGACATTTATAGGTTCATAATGACTTTTGCATTCAAGATGACAGCCCAATGGCTGTCACTTTTATATACGGCTGTAACTTTTATATAATATTAATATATTCTTAGTTGCAATATTATTATTTTTGTTATATAATTAATATATCCCTTACTTTAGGTTTATGATTCATTAATTAGCCATGTTTGCGGATTTAAGGAGGATTAGATTATGTCAAGAGTTAAAGAAGGAAGATCTAAAAGAATGCCTTGGTGCGTTTCCTGTCTTATTGCTTGTCTTGTAATTGTAGTAGTATTTGTTGTTGGAATAATTATTGCAGCAAACGTTACATTTAATAAATTTGTCAGTCCTATGATTGGCGGAATCAAATTGGGAGAATGCACTAAGCTTTTAACAGGCGCATTGAATTCTAATCGTGATAAAATAGTAACAAACGAATATACAGCTGATGATTTAGATGATTTTTATTTCACTCTAAACTCAATGCTTTATCAAAAAGAATTGACCGACGAAGAATATCAGGCAAGATATGACGCTTTGTCGGAAGAAGAAAAAGCCGAATATCCAACTGTAGAAGCATACAAAGAAGCGCACCCTTATCGTATCGATATTGATTCGCTTATCTCTTCTATTAAATTAGACGAGTTGATTGGTGGAAAACAAGAGACACCCACTGATGGCGAAGTTAGCGCAGCAGGTGAAGATGAAAACAATTCTTCAAGCGGTGGTTCTAATGTCGATAACACCGATAATGAGCAACTACAAGAGTTATTTAAGCAGTTAGCTTTTGATTTTGGCGTATTAAAAAAATATCCATACACAAATACCGAAGAAGATTTATCCTACACCACATTCCAAATTACAGGCAACCAAATGGCAGCGGTTGTCAACGAAATTGCGTCTGTTGTGATGAAAAGCATTAATTTAGGAAACACAATGCCTGAATTAGAGGGCGTGGATTTTTCTAAATATGCAAGTGTTCCACAAATAACAGCAAGCGACGTACAATATGAAGATTCAAATGGAAACACACTAACCAAGCCGATGCTCAGTATCGTGGTAGAGTTAAAAACTCGAAAACTTATCGAAGAAGCATTTGTACCAATGCTCGAAAAGCAAGGTGTTCCTAAGTTTGCGTTAAACGTTATAAAAATCTTATTGCCAAAGAATTTCTTTGTTTCACTTGAAACATATCCGACCGATAAGGACAGCGACGTAAATATTAAAATAAACAATATGAATGACAAAGCGTGCGAAAGCTTGAAAACTATTGTCAATTCCTTAGCGGAAAAGTTTAATTTCAGTTTATTCCCAAAGGATGGCGAGGGGCAACCTGACCAAGATGCAAGCACCGATCAAACACAAGAAAAAACAACTATTTTCAATGAAATCAACACAATGGTTGTCAACGTTTTCACAAAAATTAACGAGTTTGTTCCCGTTCAATTTGTAAGCAATGAACAAGGTAGTGTTTCACTTAGAGTTGCTCACATTCAAGGCTTACTTAAAGTCATGGGATTATTTGACGAAAACGACCTTGAAAACAGCGTTACACCGCATATGTTTTTGACAACTCTACGTTGTCTATTCGACGAGGCAACACCTGAAAACAACAAAGCGGAATTAGCCGATCTTTATACGCAGTTAGATGCTAAGTACGGAATCGATCAAAGCTATTGGAATGACAAGAGTCTATTAGACGCCGAAGCTTTGGAAAATATAACCGAAGCTATCAACATAACCGAGGTTGAATTTAAAACAAACGAGGATATGAGGGTAAATTTAAAAGACGGCGAGCTTGCAACCCTTATTGACGAAGCTATTAAAAAGGGTACTTTTGGCAGTGGCAACGAAACACCTCTATCTATGGCAGGTGAAGGCGGAGATAATCAGCTACTTGATATGGTAAACTTTGAAGCCGTCAATATTAAGTACATAGAAAGCGTTAATCAAAACAATTATTCCTATATTGACGAGAGTGGCGTCGAAAGCGAAAAAATCAACGCCTTGATTAAAAAGTATACATTTAAAGCCACTGTAAGCGTATCCATTGCAGATTTATTAACGTCGCAAACAGGTGAGGGTGAAGAAGCAAGCGGTGTTCAACCTATCATAGATTCTTTAAAATCCGCTTTACCCGAAAAACTTTGTTTGGCGTTAGTTTTACATATCGACGACGTATATAATACCCAAGACGGCAAATTATTCAATAGAGTTATCGCAGGCGTTGCAGGCGACACAACCTTTAAGATTAACAAGTTTGACGAAAACTACTCTTCAAAAGTTTTGGATATGATTCAAAAACTTGTAAATAAGTTCTCATCAAACGGCTCAGGCGAAACGCAAGAAACCGAAAATTCTACTTTCGATATTTCTTCCATTTCTACTCAAATAAGCGACGCTCTATCAACCACGCTAAAACAATTAAAGGACAGCTTATATTGTGATTTATTGATTGAAGACAAATCACTTATACTACCTAGCGTTTACGAATTGGTATACGGAATGGGTAAAAAACAAGTAGAAATAAACGTAAATTTAACTGAGGACGATTTAATCTCTATTGCGGAAATCAAGGATTTATTCGTTCAAGTTTACAACACCGACTTCTACATTGTAGAAAACGACGGCGTTACACCATCTAACCCCGAGGATTACGATAAAATTCTTTATAGATATAATCAAGATGCAGGCGATACTTTCTTGAGTATATTATCAAGCAAATACTATATGTCATCACCAATTACAACCGACGAGATTTTAGGTGAAAAAGGGTTGACTATATCAACCAATCGCTTGAACTTTAAGGGTGAAAACGGTCTCTATTACGACCAAACCACAACCGACTCTTTGGATGTATTCGTTTCCGGCGACGCTTTAGCTTCTCTTATTGCCAATAGCGGTAAACTTAATTCCTTAACTGAGACCGCCAATAACGATTTTATATCGAATTTGTCTATAATCACCGCCGAATTTGATTGGCAAGATAGCGAATTGTATTTGAATTTCGATTTTGAAGCAAACATTAATCCGTCCGTAAGCAGTGAAACCGAGGGTATAAATATAAGCGCCTTTATTCCGAACAATGCTTTCATTACCGCTAAAATCGCAATGAAAACCGATGATGAAGCTAATTTATACTCAACCGATTTATTACTTAATAACAGTTCGATAAACAATCTCGTCAAACTTTTGAATCTATTTTCAAATGAAAAAATAGATAACTCTACAATTACAAACGAGATTAAAACTTCTATATCCGACGTATTCGATACAATTAACGAAAACGTTAACTTAAAATACAACAATGCTAATGAGCAAGAGGCTTTGGCGTTTAAAAACATTTTCAACACCATAAACAAGCTCTCTCATAAAAATGACTTAGAATATGTAAGCAGTGATGAGGATGACGAAAAATTGAGATCATTACTCAAAGAATTCGGCAGAGCTCCCAAGTTTACAACAAACGAAGAAAATGTTATTAATAACGTTACCGATGTTCGTTATTTTTCTAATTCCGTAGACGATATCTATAAGATTTCCGACTCTGACAGTTTCTTTGAAGAATTAAACAAAAACTTTTATATTTCAGACGATAATCTTATCACCGTTGATAGCTTGTCGACCCTAACTACGGTTGACTCGGATTTTATCGATTTTAATAAACTTTATACCGACGTTAGAACCATTGACGAAATAGAAACAAAGCTCACGTCCAATAGGTTCACTTCCTTAGCAAACAAGCTTATGGGAACAGTTAATCTCGAAGATGGTATAGGCGAAGCTAAAATCATTCAATCGAGAATTAAAAACGACGGCGTAACCAAGTCTCTTGACGCTGTGGCTTACGTTACTTTCTCTGCGTTAGATCCGTCTGTTGTAGCATTACTTCCTTCTCACGTATTTATTACCGCTACCGTGGACTTAACTAGCGTTGATGAATTGGGGAACAAAACGTATCAAACCGATTTATTCATTAACGACTTTACATCTGAAGAAACTAACGATTTATTCAATAGAATTTCATTGCTTGAATCTTCCTTGAGTCTTAACTTCAATATCTCATTAGATACACTTAAAACAACTATAAGAGATGAAATTAAGGGTATTTTCGATGGCGACATGACTATGTTTGGCGAACCTGTAATCGAGAACGGATTTATTGATATTCCAAATATCTTCGATTATATCACCGGCGGTACGATTGAAGGCTCGGTTTACAATCAAAATAAACCGCTATTTGAGAAATCAAAGCTTTCTCTATCCGGCGACAACTACGGTATTAACGAGGACGGCAAAGCAGGATATTACGACAACGGAAACTTCATAGTTTTGGGCGACGCTCAAAAAGTGAACAATCTTTGGGGTTACTATGATGGTGAAAACTTTGTTACTATACAAACCACTCCCGAACAGTTAATGCACAACCTAAGAGTATTCGGCAATAAGCCTACAGAAGAAACGATTAAGATTACTTCGACAGATACACTTGGCTATAGTATATTGGGATATAATAACACCGTTGAAACTAAATCATACCAAGCAGGTAAAAATATAACCGTTTATGGTAATATAGGTATCAATCTACAAAACTTTGAAGACGGATTCTATTTCTACGATCAAGAAAAAGGCTACTACTTCGATACACAAGCGCATTTCTTCGATATGGTAAACACAAATTACTATATTACGGGAGAGGGAAAAATAAACGCAAATACAGTCAATTCGGGTACGTTCGTTATTGGAAATGATCTCTTTAATTTCTATGAGTTATATAACGATAAGAGAAGCTTTGAAGATACCAAAATCAAAGTAAACGGCAATACATTTGCAGCCTTAGCCGAAGAATTCTATGAAGGCGGAATAAAGCTTTCCGAAACAAACTCGGCAAAAATTATTCAAATGCACCTTTACACCAAGGATAAAACCGAAAATTCCGATCACTTAATCGACAATTATTCAACCTTAAAGACGATTGTAAGAGTTAGCTTAACCGATTCTACCGATAAGTCGAATGTTCTCCCCGAATACTTGTATATGGTTTGTTACACCATAATCGATCCAGATGCAGGCACTCGAAGATTTGATTCGGAATTCATTATCAATAACTTTGGCTTCGATTATGTTGACGTTAAAGATTATTCGGGCATTTACGGACAAATTGAAGAAACTCAAAACTTTATAGATAGACTTAATACCCTAAAGGAATCATTTGGTTTAACGTTTACTTTCGAATTGTCCGATATCAAGAATACAATCAAAGAAACCTTTAGAAGTATTTTTGAAGATAAACTTTCGACTTTCGGCGATATTAAGTATGAAAACGATTCGTTTATCGTTCCTAATATTTTCCAATACTTAACCGACGGTCAATTAGTCGGTAGCAGTGAAAGTTTGAACTACGACACTACAATAAAAATGAAGGAATTTGACGGTATTACTCTAACCGAACCCGAGGTATTAAGAAACAGACTTCAAGAATTAGGTACAGGAGTTAAGTATACCGAATCGATAACCGCTTGGAATGGTGATATCTACAATGATAACCGCTTCACTGAAAGTGATTTAGACAACTTCTTTACCGATATGCAAGCTTATTATTTCTTGAATAAAAAGCCAACGTCGGATAACCTAATGGGCGGTAGCTTCTTTACCGATTTAACAGGCGAAAGTTTTGAACAAACTTTCAACTTAAAAGGCTTAACTACAAGCGAAATTGGTATTAGAGGCGAATACATTTCAAAGGGCTTATTTAACTATACGGGATCTCAACAATCGCTAAAACTATCCGACAAGGCATTAGCAGGCTTAATCAACTCTCAAAACGCTATTAATATTGATAGTATCGGTAGCGTAGGCAGTGTGAAAATAACCTCTATCAAGCTCGAGTACATAAGCGAAAGCTCGATAAGTATCGAGATTACAATCAAGGTTACAACACAAGAACAGGCTGGTAAAGTAAACGCAATGCCTGAGGTGTTCTATTTGACGACAAAAACTACAAGAAACGTTTTATCGGGAGTTCCTTCTTATAGTACAACTATTGCAGTCAACGCATTCAACCCTGAAGAATTGGATAACCTATTGGCTAACCTCAACCATATCGAAGAAAATACAAGTTTCGGTATCAAAAACAATCTTGATACGGAGTCATTAAAAACTTCGGTAGAGAACGCTATAAAAGAATTGTTTGACGGCAAACTAAAAGATTATTCAACCGGCTTCGGTAGCTACGAAAATGCGGAAAACGGTATCGGTTATATACAATTCCCGAATATCTACTCCAAAATTTACGAAACTACGGGCGCAACTAAGGGTAACGAGGTTGATTTACAAAACGTTATCGTCAAGCTAAATAACAAAAATCAAACTCTTGAAAAGAATAAGTACGATCCTTCGTCAGACAATATCTCCATATCTTATCCGCTACCAAAGTATTTGACAGATAGACAATTTGCTTACTTGCTAAACGGCATATTTAAGGTAGATAGTAGTTATAGCTATATTGCGGTAGAACAAGTAGTTATTTTCAAAGGTGAAAGCGATAAATATGCAGAATTTGAAAAATTAATTCAAAACGTCAATCCAAGCTTCACGTTCGATCCTATTGCAGGCGGTTACTACTTTATTACGGTATCAATTGACACCTCTAATTTGAGCTGTAATATGGCAATAGCCCCCGAAAAGATTTATTTGACTTTAGTAGTCGATAACGAGGGTAACCTTGTAAAATACACAAATGATGACGGTGTGTTGACAAGTACAAAATTCGCTCAAGATTTCACAACAAACGAATTGGATTTATTCCTAAGCATTTTCACAGATAACAATAACAAGCTAGATTTCGACCAAAAGCTAGAAGACAACATCAAGAGCGTAATGACATACGTAACAGACAAGTCTCTACATCAAAATGCTAACCTTAATGAGGCTGATTTCAATGGCTACTACGGATACGTAGGCACGATGGAATAAATTCAAGACAATTAAACCACGTACAATCCATTGTTTGATAGTAAATGCTATCAAACAATGGAATCTACTTCTATTGGAATAACAATTAATATTAATTAAGAAATAAGAATTAATCGGGAATATACATACTATGATAAGCTTACAAGATACAAATAGAATATGGGCAAAAATAAGCGATAAACTTTCGATATCGATATCTATGGTCGCTTACTGCGTATATTTTAAAAATATAATTCCTTATACAGTCAGAGATACTACTTTAATTCTTTTGGCTCCTTTGGAATCGCATAGAAACGTAATTAACAATAATTACCGTCAAAGTCTTCTAACGGCATTCAAGGCTTGCGACGCACCTTTTGATGATTTTATGATTATTCTCGATTCCGAAAAGGATTCCTTTGCTCCATTGCAAGATAAAGAAGCGGCGGCGGAAACTGTGGAATTAAGCGAATCTATGACATTTATCAAGGAATACACATTCCAATCCTTTGTTATTGGCGATAGCAACAAATTGGCAGCAATGGCTGCTTTGGCAGTTGCGGACAAACCGGGTAGCATATATAATCCTTTATTTATATATAGTCGTCCGGGACTAGGTAAAACCCACCTTTTGAACGCAATCGGTAACTTTATAAAAGATTGCAGAAAGGACTTGGAAATAATGTACGTTACCGCCGAAAATTTTACAAACGACTATATTTACAGCATTAGGAATAATAAAAACGCAGACTTTATGAAATCCTTTAATGAAAAATATAGAGGTAAAGACGTATTAATGATTGACGATATACAATTTTTGGAAAAAGCCGAAAAAACTCAAGAGGCTCTTTTCCATATATTCAACGATCTTTACGCTAAAAATAAGCAAATTATCATTTCTTCAGATAGACCTATTAAGAATTTGACGTTCTTAGACGAAAGGTTAGCATCTCGCTTTGCCAGCGGTATCACTGTAGATATTCAACCGCCGTCATTCGAGGATAGAGTTGCGATCCTTTTACATAAATCTCACCAATACAATTTCAATATCAGCGAAAAAGTACTTTACTATTTGGCAGATTTGGAAAAATCAAATATAAGAGTGCTTGAAGGTATGCTCAAAACCATAGGTATTTACAGCAAACTCAAAGAACCGGTCGACTCTATTGATTTTGTAAACGAGGCACTAAGGACAGCCACAACAACCGAAAACAACGTTACTATCGATTCCATTACAAAAGCTACCGCCGACTACTTCAACGTTAAAATGGAAGATATCTTAGGATCTCGCCGAACCAAAGATGTGGTTCTTCCAAGACAGTTCGCTATATATCTAGTATCGGTTATGCTTCCTGATAGGCCATTGTCAAATATGGTCGAATATTTTAAGAGAGATCATAGCACAATTATTAGTGCAAGAGACAAAATCGGTAGCAAATACGAGAGCGACGAACATGTACGGACAATGCTTGACGATATTAAGAATATAGTTTTAAATAAATAACAGCATAGTCAATTCATGCAACAGTTAGGTTTCAATTCATTAATAAATGTTGATAATTTACTGATAACTTTGCGACTTATCAACATTCATCCATAGTGGTTATCCACTATACAAAACGTGATTGTAACACTATATATTGTGGTTAAATCGTAAATATATCGGTAAATATCGGCATACAAACCATTTATCCACTTTTCAACATCCGTTATTATTTATTATTACGATTAAATTAGAACATAAATATAAACTAAAGGAGCGTTTGCTTATGAAATTAAAATGCGATGGTTTGGCTTTATCCGAAGCTATTTTTAAGGTTATTAAAGCTATACCTATTAAGAAAAATAACAGCGTCTTAGAAGGTATTAAACTAAAAGCACAAGATGGTTATTTAACACTAACGGCTACAGACTTAGAGCTTACTATAACAAAGAGAATTACCGCCGATATTAAAATTGAAGGTGAAGTTCTTATTAACGGTAAGTTTTTCTCCGAATTCGTAAGAAGCATTAGTCACAAAGAAATCGACTTAGAATGTACAGATTCCGACGTTTTACGTATTGGTTACGGAGAAAACAAAAGTGACGTTAAATGTATGAATTTATCCGATTATCCGCTCATCGATAACGTTGTTGCTGTAAACACATTGGAAATTCAAAAAGATGAATTTAAGGATTTAATTTACAAAACCAATTTTTCAGCATCCGTTGAGGACGGTAGACCTATATTGAAAGGCTGTTTATTTGAGGTTAACGGCAAAGAACTTACAGTTGTTTCTCTTGATGGGTACAGATTATCCTTAGCAAGAAAGGAGCTTATTTCAAGTGACGCCGAAAATAAGAAATTTGTAATACCGGCAAGGAGTTTAAATGAAATTGTTAAATTTGCAGACGAAGCTGAAGATACAATCAAATTAGTATTCGATAAGGACAAGCTATTGGTTAATATAAACAATACAGTAGTTATCTCAAGACTTATTACAAGCGAGTTTATCAATTATAGAAACATTATTACAACAGCTTTCAATACAAAAGTCACATTTAATAAAAAAGAGTTCTACGATAGCATTTACCGCGCTACAATTATGACTAAGACAGGCAAAAACAATCTTGTTAAGCTTGACGTTAAAGATAATTGTATTTTGATTGAAGCTAATTCTGATTTTGGCGTAGTAAACGAAACAATTCCGGCTTCCGTTGAAGGTAAAGAAACTATTATTTGTTTTAATGGCAAATATTTGTTGGACTTCTTGAGCGTAATTGACGAAGAATTCATTTCAATGAATATAAAAACAAATAATGCTCCTTGTATATTCACTCAAGTTGAAGGTAACGATTATCTGTTCTTAGTATTGCCAATGAAAGTAACTTACTAAATGATTAGGGTTTATCTCTACTCATTTAGTAAATCCTTGTTTGTCAGTTTTGAGCGTAGTCGAAGAGTATCTATACAATCACCGACTATTTTTTAAAGCAAGCAAAATATATGCCAATTACAGCTTTGCACATTGCACGTTGTAGGTTATTATATGTATGTAGATAGTATTCGTTTAGAAAATTTCAGAAGTTATTCCCTTCAAGAGTTTTCCTTTGCAAATGGAATCAACGTTATTGAGGGAGCAAATGCCGTCGGTAAAACCAATTTGGTTGAGGCGGTATATTTTTGTGCTGTGGGCAAAAGTCCTCGAACGAATAGAGATAAGGAATTGATTAAATGGAATACCGATCATGCAAAACTATCGATAAAAATCGTCAATAAATATCGTTTATCCAAAATAACTGCTTTGCTTACCAAAAACGGCGAAAAAAGAATTGCAATCGACGGTGCGGGTATAACGAGAATGGGCGAACTAATTGGCAGAATGGGCGTTGTTTTCTTTTCTCCCGACGAACTTAAAATGATTAAGGAAACGCCTCAGGAAAGGCGTAGATTTATGGATATAAGCCTATCGCAGCAAAGCAGAGCGTATTTTTACAATCTACAAAACTATACCAAGATTTTAACTAATAGAAATAATCTTCTTAAAGAAAATTATAAACAAAATTATTTCGAACAAACTCTTCCCGTTTGGGATATTCAATTAGCAAAAGAAGGAGCTGAAATTATCCGCAAACGGCGTGAATTTATTGATTTTTTATCTCCCATAGTTGATGAGCGTCATAAGTCGATTGCAGGTAAGGAAAACGGCTTAAAAGTGGAATACGAAACAGCGGTTAATAGCGAAGATATAGAAAACGAGCTTTTGAAACTATTAGAAACAAATAGAGAAAAGGATATAAGACTAGGCTATACCACCATAGGACCACATAGAGACGATATGCTGATTACTTCAAACGGCATTGATTTGAGAAATTATGGTTCGCAAGGACAACAGCGCACAGCGGCATTATCCTTAAAACTTGCCGAAGCCGATTGTATAGAAATAAGAACCAAAGAACGCCCGATTTTAATATTGGATGATGTTCTTTCCGAACTTGACCCAAAACGGCGTCAAGAACTCCTAAAACAGGCTCAAAAACAACAAACCTTATTAACTTGCACCGATTATACCGAAGATAAAAGCATAGTAGATAAACTTATAAAAATTGAGAAATAATAGAGTGTTAATCCGTTATTTCTCATTTTTTTATATGCAGTATACCATATCAATCGCCATTTTTCGACTGCGTTACACAACGCTTAAAATGAAAATATGAATAGTCGAAATGAGAATAGGTTCGATATATAAAATTTAACTATTGATTTAAAAAATAAAATTATTAAAACCCTTGATATTTTTATTATTATA
>CALYRM010000003.1 GCA_945482995.1 uncultured Clostridia bacterium
TTGTTGTTCAATCATACTCTTTACCACAATCCTTTTACATAAACAGTATATCAAACAAAGCATATCTAGGTCAACAAATATTAAAAGTGAATCATTTATCCACTTCGCTTTGCTTCGCTTAGAATGACAAACAAGGATAAGGTCCCTCGAACAACGCTTTCAGGATGACAGCGGAGCTGTCAATTCACCTTCGACTGTGTTGCACAACGCTTGAGAATGACATTATAGATTGTACGTTGCACATTAAAAAAGTACTGTATATTTTTTTATGGAATAATGTTGACAAAATCAAGAATAAAGTATATAATATTAGCAGTCAATTAGTTAGAGTGCTAACAAAGAATAAATCTAACTGCTAATGGCTATAATTATTATTAGGAGATTAAAAAATGCAATACGAACCAAATCAAGATGAAAATATACTTGAAAAGTATGGTATAGATTTAACAAAAAAAGCGGGAGAACATAAAATCGATCCTGTTATCGGCAGAGATGAAGAGATACGCAACGTAATTAGGATTTTGTCGAGAAAAACCAAAAACAATCCTGTGTTGATCGGTGAACCGGGCGTAGGTAAAACCGCTATAGTCGAAGGTTTGGCTGTTAGAATAATAAAAGGCGACGTTCCCGAGGGATTAAAAGGTAAAACCTTGTATTCCTTGGATATGGGTTCACTAATAGCCGGCGCAAAATATAGAGGTGAATTTGAAGAGAGATTAAAGAGCATACTTGATAAAATCAAGGAAGCCGAAGGTAAAATAATTCTATTTATCGACGAATTGCATACCGTGGTCGGCGCAGGTAAGGCAGATGGCGCACTTGATGCAGGTAATTTGTTGAAGCCATTGCTTGCAAGGGGTGAATTGCACTGTATCGGTGCAACAACCTTGGACGAGTATCGCAAATATATCGAAAAAGACGCTGCTCTCGAGCGTAGGTTTCAACCTGTAATGGTCAACATTCCGTCGGTAGAAGATACTATAAGTATTTTAAGAGGACTTAAAGAGCGTTATGAAATATTCCATGGCGTTCGTATTCACGATAGAGCGTTAATCGCTGCTGCTACCCTGTCCGAGCGTTATATTACCGATAGATTTTTACCAGATAAAGCAATTGACCTTATCGACGAGGCGGGCGCAATGTTAAGAACCGAAATTGATTCTATGCCTACCGAATTGGACGTTTTATCGCGTAAGATTATGCGACTTCAAATTGAAGAAATGGCGCTTGAAAAGGAAAAGGACGAGCTTTCAAAGGAGCGTTTGAATAAGTTAAAAGCCGAATTGTCAACACTTCAAGAAGAGTTTAATCAAATGAAAGTCAAGTGGCAAGAAGAAAAGCAAGAAATCGAACACGAAAAGAGTTTGAAAATCAAGCTAGATAAGATTAATGCCGAAATTGAAAATGCCGAATTGCAAAGCAACTATGAATTGGCTGCAAGGTTGAGATATACCGAGTTACCCAAAATCGAAAAGGAACTTGCCGAAATAAAAAAGGATAAAGAGCAGGGGCGTCTGTTGAATTCTGAGGTAACAGAGGACGAAATTGCAAAAATAGTTTCGAGATGGACGGGTATTCCTGTAACCAAACTTATGGAGGGCGAAAGGGAAAAGGTATTGCATCTCGAAGCAGAACTTTCAAAGAGAGTTATCGGACAAGAAGAGGGCGTTAAAAAGGTAAGCGATGCTATTTTAAGAGCAAGAGCCGGAATTCAAAATCCAAATAAGCCAATCGGTAGTTTTATGTTTTTAGGTCCGACAGGCGTAGGTAAAACTGAACTTGCAAAGGCTTTGGCTCAAAATTTGTTTGATGACGATAGGAGTATTATAAGAATTGATATGTCCGAATATATGGAAAGATTTTCGGTATCTCGTCTTATAGGTGCTCCTCCCGGATATGTGGGCTACGAAGAGGGCGGCGTACTTACCGAGGCTGTTCGTCGTAAGCCATATTCGGTAGTATTATTTGACGAAATAGAAAAGGCTCATCCCGACGTTTTCAATTTGCTTTTGCAAATTCTCGATGACGGCAGAGTTACCGACAGTTTGGGCAAGACCGTTGATTTTAAGAATACTATCATTATAATGACGTCGAATTTAGGCTCTGAGTTTATGCTTTCATACACCGACCAAGAGAAACTCGAAAGTGATATGAACGCATTGCTAAAAGAAAAATTCCGTCCCGAATTCTTAAACAGAATGGACGAGATAATCTACTTCAAAGCCTTAGGAAAGGAACAAATCAACCAAATTGCAAAATTGATGCTTAACAATTTGAGCGAAAGGCTAAAAGAAATGAGCTTAGAACTTGTTGTTAGCGACGAAGCCTTTAAGGTGATTATCGATAATGGTTATAATCCGGAGTATGGCGCAAGACCAATGCGTAGGTATATCGAAACAAAAGTTGAAACACTTATTGCAAGATATATTATTCAAAACAACCCCAAGCCTTTTTCTAAAATCGTGCTAACTGCCGAAAATGGCGAACTAAAATGCTAAGGATTTTTACACATTATACATTAAAAAAAGGTACCGCATATCAACGTGTACCTTTTTTTTATAAATATGTTAATCGATAAATTCCGTATCAAATGATGTGGTTACTCTCTTGTACTCGTATATGCCCGAAGATCTGATTTCTTCGTGAGAGGGTAGACAAGTCTTTAATCCGTTTGCGTGGAGTCTATCGGCAAATGTGCCTTGCTCGGCTACAATGTAACTTCTAACGTACTGAGACATAATTACAGGGAAACCGTATCTTAATGTGTAAATTTGACCGGGCTTGATAAAATTCAAAGTGCTTACGGGGATAAGTGGCTCGGAAACAAGCGTGTTATCGGTTGGATATAGCACAGATTGAAGAGTTGGAATTGTACAATTCCCGCATGACTTTGAAAACAGCTCTTTTGTCGCGCTATTTGTTGAGCCCATAAATATTTGCGAGCAGTTATCAAGAATAATTTGCGATACTTGATCTCCATAAACGTTGATTAATTGGCTGAATGATTGTAAAACAAGGTGGAACCAAATATTTCTCGATCTTGAGGTGGAAACCTTGTTTTCAAAATCTTTTATCTTTGGAATATTACCAAATTCGTCTAACATGAAGTGTAGTTCTCTCTTAAAAGTGTTATTTTCGTAACCCTCTAAAATACGTCTATATAGCCAATCTACAAACAATCCTGCAATTGTGAAATCACTCTTTTCGTAATCTCTTGTGATAAGGAAAATAGCGAATGGTTCATCGTTTTCGTTACTTATATCGATTGTGTTGCCAAAGGTCAATGCGAATATGTGTCCTTGGAACCAATCCTTTACCGAATCGTCAAAGACGCCGCAATAGGATTTCATTGTGTTTTGCGCGTTGTTTAGAGCGGTTGACATAAGTCTTTTTGCCTTTTCGCTCTTTTTGTGCATAAATGGCATGTCACGTAAATCAACTCTTCCCGAAAGAATAGGAGTTTTGATTTTATTGTAATAGTCTGCTAAGGTTTTGAAATTCATGTGCGATCTGTTGAACCTTGCTGTAGGATCGCTTGCGTCGTCGAGCATACAGAAAATTAACCCTTTCAAAAGGTTTTGTGCGCCATATTCCCAAGATTTATCGGTCTTGCTTTGAACTTCAATCATCATGGAAGCGAATTGATTGACTAATGAATCCAAATCAGACTCTAAAAGACTCTTTCTATAATTGATATAGTTTTTAAAGAGTTCCTTTGTGGAGAAAACTTTGTTTTCATATTTGTAGTGAACAGTTGATTTATCGTAATCGCTTTTACTGCCAATAAGCTTGCAGTTTTCGGGAATATCGCCCTCTATCTGTTCGTAATCGGTCCCTATTTTGTTTATTTTCATTTTCAAGTCGTATAAATCCAAAAGCGGATTCCACATATCGCTGTTTTCGATATCCTTGAAATTCAAAACAAAAAGCTTGTAGCCTTGCTTTTTAAGATGTTCGGCATTGTGGTCAAATAATTCGCCTTTTGGATCCGAAACAAACAGACAGGGCTTATTTTTTTGTGACGAAATTGCTCTTATTTGAGGTTCAACGCAACCGGTGGTTTTGCCACAGCCGGTTGTACCGATATAGATCTCGTGATTTTTTGGTAGATAATAATATCTCAATCTGCAACTTTTTTGTTCTTCCTTCGTGAGATTTTGGTAATCTAAAACGGTTACCGTTTTACCATCGGGAGAAACAAAATCGCTTGCAATAGGATATCCGTTAATCTCGGTTTGGGGTAGCTCGTCGTAAAAATATGTAGTTAAGCCATCTTCTGCACCTAACTTGTAATAGTCTATTTTGGTTGAGTTTTCACGATATTTTTCGATATACTCTCTTATGATTTTATCTTTTATTGATTCTGTCATAAAGTAAACCCCCTTTGTAGATTTTAGAAGCCCACCCTAGTGTGTACGGCGGATGCGTTTGTCAAAGTCTTCCACTCTTTCTTCTCGTAGTTGTCAATAAAATACATTCTCTTTTCTTTGCTTAAGCCGGGTAGGGTAATAGCCTCGACAAAAGAAAAGTCAATGCCTTGAAGATTATATGCATACACGATATCCTGCTTAATAGAGGATATGATTGCATACAATTCAATTGCGGTTTGCGAATAGTGTTCGTCGTTTTCGGGTATCATGGTTATACCCTTGTTGAGATACTTCTTTTCTAGGGTCGCAAGCTCGTAATACAAATCGGATTGTTTTTTATCGCCCGAAAGCTCATAAGCATAAGCTAAGAAGTATGCGGCTGAAATATCACCCCAATACGTACATTGCTTGAGCCTAATGATTGCCTCGTCAAGATTCTTTTCAACGCCGATTCCGACCGATAATAGAATACCCATTTGTCTAGTTGCCAAAAGGTTACCCGAGCTACTGGTTATATCGAGCTTTGCGGCGCGAACGTTTGGTTGATAGGTTTTATAATGAGAATAGTCGAACCAACCCTTGTTTACATCGGTATTCCTTGTATCTGATAAGCTTTCTAGTTTAATCAGAACGTCTCCTTTTATATCAAATAAAACATCGTTATCGGAATAGGTGTCGCCGTAGGCACGTGCGCTGTATACAGCAAGCTGATCGTTTGTCAGAGAAAGACTAGAAAGGTCTTCCAAAATAAGTTGCTTGCATTTTTCAATAATCTTTTCATCCAATTTATAAGCCTTGCCCACGAAGTCAAGAATTACGTTCATATCACTATCGTATTCAGGAGTTTTCGAGTTAGACATAATTGTGGTTGATAACAACATATTATAAAACGATTCGTAATTTAAAAAAATATCTTTCACACTTTTTCCTCCTGTTTTATCATTTTTAGTTGACGAATTTTTTTGGTACCTTAATATCATAAGGCGAAATACAACAATATGCAACAAAAAATTAAAAAAAGTTAAAAAATCTATTAATTCAAATAAGTCAATATATAATTATTATATTTGGAAATAGACTAAAATCATACTGTCATTCAGACCAATACTGTCATTCAGACCAATAATGTCATTTCGACCGCAGTGGAGGGTGAATTGACAGCAGGGCTGTCATCCTTTAGCGTTGTTCGAGGGACCTCATTAGCACTGTACCTTTTGCAAAGCATACGAATAATTATTCCAAACTATGAAATGTCATTCTAAGCGATGTTCGCAGAATTTCATCCAATACCTAGCTTTAGCGATACTTTATCCACGTAAATGGATTTATACCGTCTTGACGGATTTAACTGAAAAGGCTCAGAATTTAACAAAATTCCGAGCCTTTTTTTGGAGCTAGTGACCGGATTCGGACCGGTGACCTGTTCATTACGAGTGAACTGCTCTACCTGCTGAGCCACACTAGCATCGTCAATAGATATTCTATCAAAAAAAAATCAAATTTGCAACAATTTATATTAGTTTTTTTGGTTTTTATTGTTTATCGTTATGTTGACCACATTAATTTTCAGTATCACTTCTTTGTTCCTTAATTATTTTCTAATAAATTTATTATCTTGTTCGGGTGCATTTTCGTCCGTAACATATCTTTCAACTTTCATGTGCAAATCGTACTTTTCGCGTAGTACGGCGATTTGTTCCATTAAAGGTAAGGTGTGATGAAAGTCAAGGGCTTCTTGATTTTGCCAGCAATCTATCAATAGTACGGTTTCGTTATCGTCCATCGGTAAAAAATATTCATACCGTAGGTTACCTTTTTCGTTACGAATTGCTTGCACTAATCCCGATGAAATCATTTCCTTTGCGAATTTAACGGCATTGCCGTTTTTGCCCGTATAATAAATGTTTACCGTAATTGCCATTGTTATATCTCCTAAAAAATCAAATTCATTTGCGCAATAAGTGCGCTGACGTTGGTACCGTTTATGCGTGCGCCTGATTCCCAATTTGCATTGGGATCCAACTTATGCAAGTTGATTGCAATCGAAGCGATACTGCTAATACCCGATTATAAAAAATAAGTAAGTAAAAGGTTGTTACTCTTACAAACTTATTTCAATTGGTTTCTAAAAAATGAAAAATCTTTTTACTATTAACCATTACTCGTCCTCGGAATCGTCTGTGTCGTCCTCTATGCCTTTGCTGTTTTTGTCGGTTATTATATCGCAAACCTTATATCGATTATATGAATAATCTCCTTCACCTTTGGCAATTTTGACAACTAATTCTTTGCGAATCATATCTAATTGTTCGACAGAGCCTTCGCCGTCCGGGGTTGTGACTTTGGAGTGAAGTTTTGGCATTTCCTTTGCCGTTTCACAATAATAATCGTTTTCGTACTTTAAGCAACACATTAATTTACCACACATACCGCTGATTTTGGTTGGATTGAGAGATAAACCTTGAACCTTAGCCATTTTAATGGTAACCTTTTCGTAATCTTGCAAATAGAGGTTGCAACAACACGGTCTACCGCAAGGAGCCATTGCACCCCTTATTTTTATATCTTCTCTTTCGTAGATTTGTCTTAGTTCGATTCTTGTCTTTAATGCGCTTGCTAAATCCTTGACTAGCTCGCGGAAATCAATTCTACCCTCGGCGGTAAAATAAACGGTAACTTTCTTTCCGTCAAAAGCATATTCGCAGTCTACGACCTTAAGTTTTAGATTGTGCAATTCGGCTTTTTCCGCTGTTATTTTCATTGCGTCCAACCTTAGCGATTGCAATTTTAAAATTTGTTTATTGTCTTTTTCATTAGTCTTACGAATGATTGGTTTAAGCTCGTGCTTGATTTCGCTATCGTCCACTTCTTTATTGGCAATGCTTACGATGCCGTATTCAACGCCTTTTGCAGTTTCCACAATAACGCTATCACCCTCTTGAAATACCTCGTCAAGTGGGTCAAAGTAATATGATTTAGTGCTATTTTTAAATTTTACTCCTATTATTTTTTGCATTTGGATTTTTCCTCCGCTATTTTTAAAAGAAAACAGTCTATAATATTTATTTCTGTAACAAAACAAGATAATTTTTGCTTTGAGATAATCACTTCGGACATAATATTAGATATTGCTGTAATTGTCAACGCTTCCGACAGGTTTCTCAATTCGTTTCTAAAATTAATGAGTGTAACATAGTCGGTTAATTCTACCTTTGTATATAAGACGTCCTTAAAAATTATTTCGGTTATGTTAAGTGCCTCGGCTAAGTTTGTAAATACCTTGTTTTTTAAAAGCCTAGGTACGCTACCACTTTCTTTGACCGAATTATAAACGTTTAATAGTTCGTAAGCGTTATCAAAAAACTTTTCGTCACTAGCTAATGTTTGCGCTAACGTAAAAGAACCGCCAGCCGCTTTCGATATTTCGTCCGCGCTTTCAACGCCCATTGCCAACAGCCATTTTTTTATTTCGGTACTTCTAAATAAAGATTGCGTAACCTTTTTAACTCTCGACAAAACGGTTGGAAGGATTCCAATAGTAGAACTTGCAGTTAATATGACGTGCACAGATTCAGGGGGCTCCTCTAATGTTTTGAGCAATTTATTTTGAACTACAACAGATTGGTTGTCAAAATTTTTGATAATGTACAGCTTTTCTCCGCTCTCAACAGGGGAAAGATAGCTGCTGTTAATCATTTCGGATATTTGTTCAACCGTTACGTTTTTGCCATCGGGGTTAAGCGTTTTGACGTCGGGCTTGACTCCGCTTAAAATCTTTTTACACTCTGTGCAAAGAGAACAAGCGGTTTTGCAATATACTCGTAATGTAACGAGCTCGACGAGGGTATTTTGAGCAAGTGTATCGGGAGATATTATCAAATAGGCATGACAAAAGGAGTTTTCTATATCTCTATCGAAAACCCTATACGCTGATGTATTCTTGATAATATTCGCTAATACCTTATCCATATTTATTTCAATCCGAAAACTCTTTCAGCTTCGATTTGCAGCATTTCAATTCGTTCTGCGTCTATTATTTCACCTTTTTTTATGTATACTTTGCCGGGGGGATATAAGCCTATATCTTGTTTGGCAACGGTACCGATATATTTTGATAAATCTTTTGTTTTTATAGCCTTTGGGTTAGAGTCTAGTTGCTCAAGTAGGGGAAGCTTGTCCATATTAAAGGGTGTCAATATGGCGACAAGCAGTCTGCTTTCCACCAACTCAAAGTAAATACCTTTTTTGTTTGCGGCTTTGCTTACTGCATATCCCGTGGTGTTTTCGGGTACCTCGATAACCAATCTTGAAAAATCGTCGGTCGGTATTTTCTTAAAGCCTTGGGGTAAGGTTAAATTATCTACCTTTTGTTTTAGTTCTTTATATAATCTTTCACCGTTAGCCGTCATATATCCTTGGGTATAATCCATTGAACACATTGTGAGATATGATGGGCTTGTGGTATGTATCTTACTGCGGTACTCCTTGGCTTCTTGATAATACTCTTCAACTTCCGTTCTCAAAATTGCGCCACCGGTGAATACAGGTAGTGTTTTATGAAGTCCGTTTATAACGATATCGGCTTCTGCCCCCACGTTTTTAGGCAATAGCGAACTATAAGGAAAATGTGCGCCGTGAGCCTCATCAACTATTATGAATGCTTCGGGGTGCTCTCTTCTAATATCCTTTACGGATATAGTTTTTCCGTAATAGTCGGGAGTCGTAACGATTATTCCCTCTGCATTTAGCGGCAATTCGTCCACTATTTGATAATTGATACCGAATAGCAAAAAAGCGTTTATAATGCTTTTATGTGGAGTATGCAAGCAATAAAAACTAGATACCTTATCCTTAGCCACCAAAATTGCGGTAAAAAGAGCAGTGGTCGCTCCGCTTGTGAAATACAAGCAGTGTTTAGAATGGTATCGCTTGGCAGTCAGCTTTTCGCTTTCCAATATAACACCCGTAGCCGAAAGTAGATTATCCGAAAAATCAAGCTCGGTAACGTCAAAATTCGCACTAAGGTATAGCGGTGAAATAGATGTCTCTCCGCTTGTTCCCGGCATATGAAATCTTGCGGACGGATTGTATTCTTTTATTGCGTCATAGAGCGGAGTATCCATTATTCTTGCCAAACTGCCCATATCGAAAAGGACATACCGCCCTCTAAGATTAGCGATAAATTTATTTTATCAATTCTTTTATTGTCACCGCCCGACGAACGATATTCCCAATATAGGAAGGTTTTGCCGTCGTTGCTCGCTGCGGGTAGAAGGGCAACGTCGCCCATTGTAACGTCGTATACCGTTATGTTTGGATTGACGGCGTTATCAATACGTTGATAAGTTATATTGTATTTTATAGGATTAGCCTTGAAGGTTAGAGTTAGATCTCCGTAATAGTCTTTCGGCACTGCAAAAGTGAAATAATCTTTTTCGCCCTCGCCATAGTACCAATTACCCGAATTTTCCGAATAGCCGACACCAAGGTTACAGTTAGGCAAGTTGACGCCTTTACCATACACGTATGACATCGGAAATTCGCCTATAAAATCGAAGTCATCTGCGTTTGTATAACTGATAGAGTAGGTGTTTGGCAAATATCCCAAATATAAATCTAAATTCTCGGTTGGAAGTGCGTTTACGTCAAACGGTGTGTTTGTGTTCTCGTCAACAAACCAAGCAAGAGAATATCCCTCGGGAATATAATTAACGTCGGGAAGAGAAAGCTCGATTTTATCGCCAACCTTATAGGTCTGCGCTTCTGGAAGGGTGCATTCTATATTCGTCGAGTGAAAACTGACGGTTATATATTGAGGTTTGTTCGAAACTTTGTCATCTTCGCAAGCGACAAAGGCTAGACAACAAACCATCAAAATGAATATTAACAATATAGTTATCAACTTTTTCATAATTAAATTATACCACAATTATTGATTACTTTCAATAAGTTTACTTACTTTTGAAAGAATTTCGATTTTATACCATCGTTTCGAGCGTTAAATCGTAAGTCTGAAAGCGTAGTGTGAGAAGTCTAAGAAACTCATCCACTTGTTGTCATTCTGAAAGCGTTGTTCGAGGAATCTTTATTTTCACCAACCAATACAAATCACGAAGTTCACATTTGAGGTTTGTCAATCGTTATTATGACTAGGTTGTAATTAGTATTTTATTACAAACATGTTTTTTCTATAATCAATTAGTCCATCATCTCTCATCTTAGACAGTTCCTTTGACAAAGCCGAGCGATCCACGCAAAGATAGTCTGCAAGTCCTTGTCTGTCAAGAGGAATAAGAAATTCTCGTTTACCTGACTGCTTGCTTATTTCGTTTAGATATGAGGTTATTTTTCCTCTAATACTCCTTTGCGATAGGTGCTGAATCTTTGTTATTAAGAAGGTGCTTTTATTGGCTAGAATGCTGATAAGGTTGGCAAAGATTTTGTTTTTTTCGGTGTCGCCATCGTCGAGTAACAATAATCTATCCTTTGAAATGGCAATCAATTTACCTTTGCTCAAAGCTCTCAAATCTGCCGGCGATATTGCATCGGTGAATGCGAAAGCGCCCCCAAAATGCGAACCTTTGGAAAGAGTGGATATAATATTAACACTACCGTCCGAGTTGATGTTTTCCAAAACGAAAGAACCCTCTATGCATACATAGATATTTTTAACTTTTTCGCCCGAGTGTAAAACTATTGTGTTTTTGTCGCACACAATTTCGGTTGCCGAAAGTTTTTTTAATAAACGCGGAAGCTCGGTTTCGTTTATTCCTTCAAAAAGTTTACAATTCATAGCCTTATAATCAATTCCGTTGCAAATGCAACATACTTTTTTATTTTATTATAGTACAATATTTTAGGAAAAGCAAGGGAATAATATAAAATGTCGTTCTTAGCGTATAAATTGTTATTCTCAAGCGTTGTTCGAAAAATCTCATCCAAATTAAAATGAAGAATTGAATAATGAAGACGCTAACACTAATTGTGTACTTCGCCAATAGTCAGTGCGTGTAAAGAGATGTCTCCACTGATATCTACTTGACGAAAGCGGATGAGATTTCTCGACTGCCTTAGAAATGACAAATAAGGATGAGATCCTCACGACTTCACTGCGTTACGCTCAGGATGACAATATGGATGAGATATCTCGATTACCTTAGAAATGACAAATAATGATGGCTCGAAATGACGTTAATAGTTGTTTACGCTCTTCTTAAAAATAAAAAACTAAAAAAGGAAGTATATATATGAAAAAATTATTAGTATTAGTTTTATTATTTTCGTTAGTTGCAGTCATTTTTGTAGGCTGTAACGAAACTCCGACAACCCCAACCTATACGGTAATGACACCTGACGGTGCGCCGAGTATGGCTATTGCAAAAATGATGATGGATAATAACCAGTTTGGAAGAAAAGTCAATTACAGTATAATTGGTTCGGAAGCCGTTTCCGCTTCGTTTACGAATGGTGATGCAGATTTTATTATTGCTCCGTCAAATGTCGGCGTAATGTTTTCAAATAAGCTCGGCACATACAAAATGGTTGCTGTTACAAGTTGGGGCAATTTATTCGTAGTTGGCTCAAATACCTATAAAGCGTTATCAGAATGTGCAGACGTTAGTGAGTTTATGCAACAATTTGCAGGAAAGGAAATTGCTAGTATTGGTACAAATTTTGTTCCCGACAAGACCTTTAAGCATATTTTGACAACTGCAAACGTTAATGCGACATTGACAGCTTCTACGGCTCCGCTCATTCAAAGCGACCTTAAAGATGGCAAAATCGAGTTTGGTATTTTGGGTGAACCGGCAGTTACGGCAACACTAATGAACGCTACAAACGCAAAGAGATTATGTTCGGTTTCCGATATTTGGAAGCAAGTAGTTGGCACAGAATTTACACAAGCAGGTTTGTTTGTAAAGAAATCGGTTATTGAAAACGATAAGGCAGCGGTTGAATCATTTATTGGTGAATTAAAGGCATCTATCGAGTTTTTGAACGCTAGCGCCGATAACGCAAAGAGTTTAGGCAATTATATGGAAAGCACCGGCAAATCCACGCTTAAAGGCGCAGTTGTTTCTAAGTGCTATTTGCAAATGAGCCAAAAATTCGTTATGGCAGCTGATGTTAAAGACGACGTGTTAGCATTCGTTAAGGTTTTGGGCGTAAATGTAGCTGTAGACGCTGACATTTTCTATACTGCAAAATAATAAATGATAATAAAAGCACTCAAAAATAACAAATATTCGCTTATATCCTTAGCCTCGGTAGTAGTCTTTTTAGCTGTCTGGGAATTGGTTTCCTTTTTGATTGGCAAGCCATACCTTTTACCGAGATTTACCGAGGTTATGAGCGAATTTTTTGTGTTACTCGGCAAAAAAGATTTTTACATTGTAACCCTATCAACGTTAGGACGAGTGCTATTGGGTTTCGTTATTTCACTTGTTTTAGGCGTTGGCTTAGGCATTTTAGGTGGTATTTCAAAAACGGTAAGAGCGATTTTAGCACCCTTTATTTCTTTTTTGAGAACTACGCCGACTATGGCGCTCACCCTTGTTATAATGGTTTGGTTGCGTAATAAGTATACTCCGATTTTGATTGGCTTGATTATGGTATTTCCGATCATTTATCGCACGATCTCGGATAGCATAATAAACGTAGACGGTAAGCTAAAAGAAATGACAAAGCTCTATGGAATATCAAATAAAAATGCAGTTAAATTTATGTATATTCCCGAAGTCGTACCCGTACTTTTCGGTTCATTGGTGACAGCGTTCGGCATGAATATTAAAGCGGTTGTATCGGCGGAAATATTAGCCTACACCGCCGATTCGATAGGACTTAGAATGTTTATTGCGAAGCAAGACTTTTTCGGTGGTACGGCGACATTATTCGCTTGGGTTTTGACGGCAATTATTATCTCGGTGGTATTTGAACTGCTTTTAGGATTAATTCAAAAAAGGATTAGTAAAAAATGGAATTAAGAGGCTTAACAAAAAAATTTGGAGACAACGTTATTTTCGATAACTGCGATCTTGTGTTTGAGGAAAACAAAATTACTGCGGTTATGGGAAGAAGCGGTAGGGGAAAAACCACGCTTTTAAATATAATTGCGGGGTTAGACACCGATTATTCGGGCGAAATAATAGGCTCGTCTCCCTGTGCCTACATTTTTCAAGAGCCTCGACTTTTGAAGGGCGCGACTGTTCTTGAAAATACTCTTATAGGCAGTGGGTTCAAGAATAGAGAAAAGGCTATCAAGCTACTTGAAGAAATGGAACTATCCGATTATATCAACGAATACCCCAAGGCACTTTCTGGCGGTATGGCTATGCGCGTCAGTATGGCTCGAGCGTTTGTCAGCGGACGAAGCGTAATATTAATGGACGAAGCCTTTAAAAGTCTTGATAAAGACTTGAAGTATCGCTTATACGATATGTTTTTAAGGCTCTGGAATTCGTCAGGCAAGCCAACCACAATAATTGTTACCCACGACAAAGAAGAAGCTGAATATTTAGGAGATACGATTATTGAATTATAGCAAAAAAATCTTTATCTCATTACGAGCATCCAAACGTCCTTTTGAGCGAAGTGAAACGCAGTCGAGACATCTCTATATAAGCCCAAACTTAATGCGAAGCATACGTATAGTCGTATGCCAATTAGAACATTGCATATAAACCGTTATAAAAAATCTGCCGTACTTCAAAAACGAAATACGGCAGATTTTATTATTAGCTAAGCGTCAAAAAAAACAATTAGGCAAACATTTTGCCAGCACTAATACTTTGGGTCAAATTATAAATAATTCTTAAAATTTATTAGTGATAAAGATATGTTCGCCTATACAAATAATATAACTACGCCTATAAGCACGCCGACTAGCATTGCGAATGCAGGGGCTTTTGATCGCCACATAAGGATTGATTCGGGAAGCAATTCGCCAAAAACCACGTAAAGCATAGCGCCTGAAGCTAAACTTAGCGAGATAGCCATTGCAAGCGGACTGAGTGAACCTAAGAAATATCCGAGCATAGCGCCCAAGACTGTAGGTAAACCACTTAATGCGGTAACGCATGCGGCTTTAACTTTGCCCATTCCACCGCTAACAAGGGGAACGGATACCGACATACCTTCGGGGATATTATGCAAACCGATTACGATAGCTATTGCCATAGCTCCGCTTGCGGAGAAGAAATCGTTTCCGACGGTTGCATAAGAAGCGCCGATAACCATACCTTCGGGCAGATTATGTAATGCGATTGCAAAAGCCATAACCAGTCCTGCTATAAATAACTCGCTTTTCTTAGCTTTACTGTTATTTACTTCATATTCCTTTTTATGCTCTTCATAGTGGTCGCTGTGTATCAATTCCGACAATTGATCGGCTGTTTTCGGGTGTTCTTTGTCAATATGTTTGACTTCGGGATTGGTCTTTTTATCGATTAAGAAATTGAGCAAATAGATTATGCCATAGCCGACAAAAACCATAGCAATAACTAAAAAGATATGACCGACGCTGTCCTCGTTTTGCCTGATGGCGTCAAGCATTAAATCAAGACAAACGATAGATAGCATAACACCGCCTGCAAAGCTTAGAAGCAAACTGACAAGCTTTTCGGAATTACGACGAATGAATACACCAACCAATCCGCCAATACCCGTACCGACTACGCCGGCTATAAACGTTATTAAGATAACAAAACCAAATGTGCTCATAACTAATATTATAATGACATTCGCAAAAAAATAACAAATGATTTATATAAGAATTTAAGATATTTTATTATTAGGCGGAATTCCGTTTTTCTTTCGTTTTGGAAGGATAACAAAAAATCCTTGTTATATTGGTTAAAAGCAAAAATTTATTAGTGATAAAGATATGTTTGACTATACCTATTGGGATTTTGTTAAAGTACCTGCTCACTCACGGTTTGTAGTCATAAAACACAAAAAATAGCGTCTATTAATTATCATCACTAGATAAGTTTTCGTTTATTATCTCGAGGAGCGAGGCACAAGAAGGCACTTTTTCCGCATACTTCTCGGCAATCTCTTTTGCTCTTAGAAGGTATTTTATCGCCATTTCCTCGCCGTTTTCTTTTAACAGAAGAGCATAATTGAATAAACTCATTGCCAAATTCGGCTCATATGCCTCTGGGGTTTCCACCGCCAGCCGCTCGTATATCTCAAGCGCTCGCTTATAGTAGAGCTCCGCGTTTTGATAGTCGTTGATATTTTTATAAAACTCACCGAGATTATTAAAATTTATCGCCAAATCCGGCACGTATATCGAAGGATTTTCCGATGCAATCCGCTCGTATATCTCAAACGCTCGCTTGTAGTAGAGCTCAGCGTTTTGATAGTCGTTGATATCGTCATAAAAAACGCCGAGATTATTGCAAGTCATTGCCAAAACCGGCTCATATGCCTCTGGGGTTTCTGCAGCCAGCCGCTCGTATATCTCAAGCGCTCTCTTTAAGTAGAGCTCTGCATTTTGATAGTCGTTGATGTTTTGATAAAGAGAACCGAGATTATTAAAAGTTATCGCCAAATCCGGCACGTATGCCGCAGTGTTCTCCGATGCAATCCGTTCGTATATCTCAAACGCTTTCTTGAAGTAGAGCTCCGCGTTTTGATAGTCGTTTAAGTTTTGATAAAAAACACCGAGATTATTGCAAGTCGTTGCCAAATCCGACTCGTATGCCGCAGGGGTTTCCGCCGCCAGCCGCTCACTTATCTCAAGCGATCTCTTGAAGTAGAGCTCCGCGTTTTGATCTTCGTTGATATTGAAATAAAAACCACCGAGATTATTGTAAGTCATTGCCAACTCCGGCTCGTATGCTGCAGGGTTTTCCGATGCCAACCGCTCTCTTATTTCAAGCGCTCTCTTGAAGTAGAGCTCCGCGTTTTGATAGTCGTTGATATTTTTATAAAACAAACCGAGATTATTGCAAGTCGTTGCCAAATCCGACTCGTATGCCGCAGGGTTTTCCGCCGCCAGCCGCTCACTTATCTCAAGCGCTCTCTTGAAGTAGAGCTCCGCGTTTTGATGGTCGTTGATATTGTCATAAAAACCACCGAGATTATTGTAGATTCCTGCCAATTTCGGCTCGTATGCTGCAGGGTTTTCCGATGCCAGCCGCTCTCTTATTTCAAGCGCTTGCTTATAGTAGAGCTCGGCATTTTGATAGTCGTTGATATTTTTATAAAACAAACCGAGATTATTGCAAGTCATTGCCAATTCCGACTTATATGCAGCAGGGTTTTCCACCGCAAGCCGATCAAATATCTCAAACGCTCGCTTGTAGTAGAGCTCGGCATTTTGATAGTCGTTGATATTTTTATAAAAAGCACCGAGATTATTGCAAGTCGTTGCCTGATAATTATCAGATACTGCCGTAGGATTTTTATCATAGAGCTTTTGCAGTCTTTGGGCAATTTCTATTGCGCGGGGAAAGTTTTTTTGTTTGTATAAATAAGAAGCATACTCATACAGCACGTCGATTTCCACGTTAAATTCCTCTGCAGCATCGACTATACTTTCATACCTTCTCTCAATCTCTTCAAATCTCCCTTCGTAGGAAAATGCTGTCTGCAACACTTTGATGGCGAATTTATGTATGCGGATATAGTCGATTGTCTCCCTTTTTGCTTCCTCTTCAATCGCTGACATTTGCCGTTTCTTTTCGGCTATTCTTCTTTTGTAATCGTCATCGATATCCTTCTCGTTGAGTACGGCAAGGCATCCTGCCCTGTCCCCTTGAGATAGTAATTCATACGCCCTCTTCTGGCGCTCGGTCATTTCCCCGCATACCTCGTCACGGCTTAAATTTAAGGATAAATCGAATAGGCGTTTGCTCAATTCGTCAATAGTATCTTTTAAATGTTGTCGCTTTGCCGCAACGTCGGCATATTCCTTATAAAAATCACCGTCTGCGTTGTCCTTGGCATATCGAGGAAGCATTTCATAGTAACGCTTCTCCACCTCGACAAGTTCCGCCTGTAACACTTTCAACTCCTCACTGTTTGCAAACTCGGAAATGTCATTTAAGGTTAATACCTTTTTACCATTTACCTTAAGATTAAACACGGGTTTTTCTCCCTCACCGCCGTAAACGGTTTCGGTTTCCTGTTTAATGTTGAAGTCCTTCATCTCCTGCTCGGTTAAATTTTCAAGAATGCGGAGTTTTAAGGTGTCAACGTGCTCAAACGAGCCGTAGTATTGCTTATATTCACCGTCCAACTTGTCCTTTAGCTCTATTATGGAAATATCTTCCGCAATATCGGAAGTCAACTTTTTAAAGTAGACATAGACCTTGGGCCGTTTGTTTTCACTGCCTTTAAACTTCTCATACGCCGTTTCTAGCTCCTCGACAGTGAATCTCCCCGCCTTGGTGTAGAAGATAAAAAAGCACATATCGCTACCACGAACGAGATTGTTGAATACGTCCTGCTTGCGCTCTTTTGTCATAGCGGTGTCTTCGTCCTCGCAAAGCAGTGGTTGCAGTTTAATATCGTAAGTATCTTCGAAGTCATCGCTAATTCTTCGCATGAATAGCTCTAAATCCTTTCTTTCACCTTCGAACTCCGTAATAGATGATCCGATAAATATTTTTATTTTCTTTTTGCAATACATATTTCACCTTTATGATTTGTTTATTTGCTCTATTGTAACACAACCACGCCATTATTTCAATGGATGATTTCATTTTTTAGTAACACTATGATAAAGCCTTGCTAAGCATAGCAGAATTCATTGTAGAACAGCGAACGCCGCTATCCTAACCCTGCACTGTATACTAAAATAAAGGCGTTTCCGCCTTTATTTTAGTATGTCAAGCAAAGTGTTGAACTCGTTTGATACTGTAGCATTTTCGGATTTCGAATTTCTGAAACACTCGGCTATCTCGTCAAAGGTTGCGTGCGAAATATTAACTCTATCCATTTTTAAGTTTCTCATTCCCCATCCGCCTCTATCGTTTGTTTTATACGCCCAACTTGTCCAACTAAACGACTTATCTTCAAACGTATTTATAACTAATTCTAAATTGTTCATTCCTAAGCAAAATTCGCCAATCAAAATCGGTTTATCTTTAAGCTGTATTGACCCCATATAGGTGAAAATATGAGACGTAAGGTACCATGTGTTGTCTTCTTCAAAGTTATACATGTGCATTTGATATAAAACGTTTTCCCAACCGAAGCGGCTAATGTCGGGGAAATCGGTAAACTCCCAACAAGACTCTATTATGATAATGTGTTTGTTGTCAACTTGCCTTATAGCTTGGTATAGCTCGTTGTGAAATACGTGTTGAGGTTCAATAGTTTTGTTTGTGTTTCCCTTAGGTTCGTTCAGTAGGTCATAGCCCAAGACATAGTTGTTGTCCTTATATCTTTTTGCTATTTCACACCAAAGTTTAACAGTTTTTCTTTGGCAGTCTTCGTCCTCGAACAAAATGCACTGTGTATCGTCACCCGAATGGTGTTCCTTGTTTTGTGAGCCGTATGCGCCGTGCAAATCCAAAATGCAATAAATTTGATATTTTTGACACCACTCCAAGCACAAATCAATCCATTTTATTCCGTCAGTGAGGTTTCCATCGTCGTCGGCAACATTGAAATATCCAAAAGGAAGTCTTATGCAATTAAAGCCCGAATCCTTGATAAATTTGACGTCTTGCTCGGAAAACCAATTGGAATAGTATATATCAAGTAGCTCGTCAATTTGACTCTTAGTGAAGTTATTTTCGTTATCGTCAAAGGCTTTCATCATCTTTTTAAAGGTGAGTTTTTCGCCGTCGACGTCGTCGTTTTGTCCGTCGATATTGATAATCCCCATCCAACCCTCGGGAACAAGCCAATTGCCGATATTTGTACCTCTAAGCATCAAAACCTCGTCGTTTTCGTCATAGAGATATTTGCCGTTTGTGTAAACGCATTTTTTAGGCATATAGTATTCTTGGTTGTCGTCGGTGTTGGGTGTATCTTGAACGCAACCCGAGAACGAAAGAACTGCAATAATTATAATTATAGAAAGTGTTAAAAGGACAAAAAACTTTTTCATATTCTACTCCGCCTAGGCGGATGTTCCGCGTTTCCCTAACGTTTTGGGCATATAAAAACAAAAAGTCCTTGTTTTATAGGTGAAAAGCAATAACTTATTGTAGAATACAAAAAATTTTGTTGTTGCTTTATGAAAACTCTACTCACAAAACCGAGAATGTTGGAAAATTTCGCCTACATATAGAATATTGTAGCATTTTTATATGCAAAAAGTCAATAGCGATATTATGCTCTAAAATTCATTAAAAAAGTACTGTAGTTAATATAACCACAGTACCATAAATCAAAAATTCAAAACCTCGCTATTAAAGCAAATTTCATCCCGAATGGCTTTCATCTGTTCTTCGGAATAGAGTTCAGTGTAGGATAGCGAACGCTATTATACGTTCTTTTCCCATTTAGCGTATAGAGTTAAGTCGCCTGTAATTTGAACGAAATCGTTGAATTGAACTTCGCCAACACCGGTTATGAAGTTTCTATACCAGCCCTTAAAGGTGTAGCCTTCTAAAACAGGAGTAGGCATAGCAGGATAGTCGTCCAAGAAGTAGTGTCCGTAGTTTACTTCAAATACGTATTTACCTTGAACTTCATAAGTTTCAAATCCCGGAATTGTGCCGTTTACAGGATCGAACGTTACGGTAGCCTTGTTATTTTGTTCGCTGTTTAGTCTTGCAACCTCTTTCCAATAACTGCCGCCCTCATCGTCAACTTTGGTGTAAATAACCTGTCTTCTTGTGTCGAAATAGAAGTCGCCGACAATACCTTCGCTATCGTTAGGAAGCGTGGTTCCGCTTAGCCAAGTTGGGAAGCGGTCAAGATAGATAACCTGTGAAGAAGAGCCGTTTTTATTGGCAATTGTGATAATGAATTGATCACCAACAACCTCGCAGGAGATATCCTTGTAGTAATTGAAATAGTATACAAACGGTTCGCTATCGTCCGAAAGGGTAATTACAACGCCCTCGCCGATTTCGTCAGTGAAAGGCTCCCACTTTTTGATACCCAAGCCGTCAACGCCGTCTTTTCCTTTCAAAATAGAAACGTCAATCATTTGCGGATCGGAAATATTGCCGTCGGAGTCAATAGTATAGAAATAGAAATAAGGTGCGCCTCCAAGATCGGTAGCAGGCTCGATTTTATAGAATGAAATGCCTTGTTCTCCGTCTTTACCGTAGGGAACTTGAACCTTGGCGGTAGAGCCGTTGGTATAAATCAAGGTAACCAATGTTACTTTGTTCTCGTCATCATAATCATACTTAACTTCGGCAATACCGTTACCCTCCGGCAACTCGAATCTATCGACGTTTTCAGAACCGACATAGTGGATAACCATAAACGCCTTGCCGTCCTTATCGACAATACGTTCGATTTTTTCAATAGAAATTTTTTCTTCCTCTTCGTCCCAAGCAAACGAACAGCCTGCCAAAAGAACGGAAAGCAAAAGGATTAAAGTAATAACTAAAATCAAAGATTTTTTCATATCTAATCTCCTAAATAAGATGTTGCATTTTGTTGCATTTCTTCCATGGATGGCGACATTCCGAATAGCGAATGTTCCTTTTGGAAAACGAACTTAAATGGTTGATAACCTGTTACAAGGGTTACAGTTTTTACTAATGTATTGTGGTCGACTTGAAGTTTGCCGAGAATGCTTCCCAATCCACCGCCGCCACCGCCGAATGAGGCAGGTTTAAGAGCAGGTAATTTGAGATATTCGTCGAGCAAATCGACTTTGGTTGCTTGAATAGCGTCGGTAGGTGTCGCGCCGTTTAGGGCAGTCATACACTTTTGATCGAGTCCTACCGTGGTAACTACCGAATAGTTGGCGCCACCGCCATAAAAAGCGATAGGAATATTTACATAAGCCTTGCTTTCAACAACTTTCTCGATATGGACGTTTTGCAAAATACGTTTAATCGGGAAAATATTATCTATCGAATAGCCGTCTCTTCCCAAAATCTCTTTAACAAGCGCAGAAATGCTTTCGCTAATTAATCCCGAAACGTCGAATTGATCCCAAGTCTTGTAATCGTAGAACTTAGTTTTTCCGCTCAAATTGACCTTGACGGGGTAGGACGTACCCGAGATTCTTCTCGGAGCAAAGTCTACGCCTACAAGCATGGAGTTGAGCAATTGGAAGAACGGAGCAATGTTGTCGGGGGTGTCGGGAGATAATAGGAACGGACCGTTAAATAAGCTTTCCAATGCAATAGCGCTTATACCCGAGCGGTAAAAGGCGCAGTCAATAACCTCGGTACTACCCTTAAAATCGCCTTGTACGCTTTCATCGGTCAATGCGTTTTGAAGAGCAATAATCGCCTTTTTAAGCTCGTCCTTTGATGCGTACAAACCATCGTCGGTGCCGGCTGTGCCGTTAAGGTAATCTTTTAGCAATCTGTTACCGTCGCCATTTGCAGCCAAGTAATCTTTAAGCGTAATATTAATTGGAGCAATAGCCGAATATAGCGATTGAGTGATAAGTTCATTTACTTGCGAATACTCGTTTGCACCCGTCAAGAAAAGAAAGTTTCTTGCGTTTGTCAAACGACAGTTTCTTATGGTAAGGTTATTATTAGAATAGCTTCTCACAACCTGTCTACCGTTGGAAATACGCATATTGCGAAGCTCGACATTATCGCCGTCAACTTCGACAACGGTACCAACCGTATTAAGGAAGGATAACGATTCCACGTCGTCGCAGTTTTTCACAACTACGTCGTTAATCAAAATATCGTCGCCGTCAACGTACATGCCGATATTATCTTGACCATATGCTGATATAAGGTTGAGATTAGTCATATCCGAGCCTTGCGAACCTCTCGGGGTACCAACCGTATAGAATGGAAGCGGACCTAGGAATAAGTCACTTGGATCGGTTGTCGGCACGCCGTTCAAGGTGCTTGACGGGAATGCTAGGTTGTGAAAGTTAATCATATAGCCGTTACCGTACATATCGGCTTTGACTCTAAGTCCAATCACGACTTCGGGTTTAAGCTGTTTGTCGGGAGTGGCTATTTCGTTCCACTGTTTTAGGAATACGTCATTATACTTTGTTTTAACTCTTTGTACAAAAGATTTAGCGTCCACATTGCCTTTATCGTCGACCAAACCGAACACTTTTTCGTTGTTTTGATATTGACTTTGCTTTGCCACGAACGAACATTGTAGTACGGCGATTTCACCCTTTTCCGACCAGTTTGTACAATATAGCAAGTCCTCGAAGTTATATACGTTTATACCGTTTTCAACGACAGTAAACGAGTAGTTGCCAAGCGATATATCTTCAGCGTCAAGGGTTGTCGAGAGATTTATATCGACTTTGCCTGTGCCCTTAATATCAACTGCACCCGACATAACCGCCTTGCTGGACGAAACATCTACGTTTTCGGCGTCGAGAGAAAGCGTTGCGTTCCCCTTTGTTTCAATTGAAATAGTATCCAGCATTGATGACGGAATTGCAGTAACTTGAACGTTAAACGAAGCGTTTATCTTTTCGGAGTTTTGCAAGTCGTATTGTCCGAAGTAATTGGTTTGATCGACCTTGCCAAAGCTTGACTGGCTGTTCACGGGTTGAACGTAAACAACGCCGTTCGTATATAGAATAGCGGTAAAGCTTCTTGAAACGTTGCCTTTTGCGTTTGAGCAAGTCAACACAACTTCGCCTTGCTTTAACGTTTTTAGATAGAACATACCGCTTTCTTCGACAATTTCAGCATTAGGTTCCCCGTCGCCCGTCTTATTTTGAACCTTCCAAACGAGGTTATTCCCTTCGCTAACCTTGTGATTACGGTTGTTTACGCCGGTTGCGTTGAGAACGTATTTTCCGTCGGTAACCTTAAAGGCTTCTATATCGTCATACGACCATTCTATATGTGAAACGTCAACGTCGATATAGTTATACGAAACGTTGACCGACACAATGGTTAGTGCCGAAATAAGGAAAGGAATCATGAGCAAAACAATAAGATTTTTCTTTTTCATTAGTTATTTGCCTCCAATTCCATAAAATGCTTGTATGATGATTTAAGTATAAGCACGACAGGCAATATCCCCAAGACAAGACAAACGCCCAAGCCTGCCAAAAATGCCAAATAACCGCTTACACCCTTATACGAGATAAGCACTGCGGTAAGAGCGAAAACTAAGGGGAAAAGATATGCGAAAAGGCTTGAAGCAAAGGACGTTTTCTTTTTATTATGACGGATATGCAACTCTTCATTCAGTGAAATCAAAGAGAACACCGCCAAGAAAATTGCCGTCAACAAAAACGTCAAGAAGCCGTAACCCCAGGACATTGTTTTAGTAGACATCAACACTAATAGGCTCACGAAAAGCGAAACCATTGAAAACGAATACGGAATGGCAACCTTGATAGCAAGCTGAATTTGATAAGGGACGGGTATAGTCTTAATTATTTTTATAGTTTTATCTTCCATTGTAATATAGCCGTTTGCGCCTTGATTGATTACAACGGAGAAGAACATAATCACGAGCACGTCGACAAAGGTAATAAGCCCGGGGACGAGTGCCGTGTAGTACATAATGCTGCCTGCGCTCAAAACTGCGTTTATAGACTTAACTACAAGCTGTAATAAAAGGGGTTGAACCAACAATAAGCCTGTAAAAGAATAAATATAATCCGAGTTTTTAGCAATCAACGAAAATTCTTTTTTGATAAGGGCAGGTACAACGCCCACAAGTCTAGTTTTGTGCGATTTAGTAATTCTTGTATCCGAAGTTGATATGTTTCTAACCATATGGAAAGAATATATAGTGATAGACAATCCGATAATGAAAACGCCCAGCGATAGCAAGCTAAACGGTAAAATCGCAGACATTGACTTATATACGAACATATCAACTAAGAAGTTGACGGGTACTGCGTAGCGCTGGAAAGTCAAAAACTTAGCGATAGACTGATCGGAAAACAGGCTTATCATTTCGTTTTGCGCAACCAAATTGATAAAGATATCAAGTGCGTACGAGTAGAGAATGGATAGTCCGACAATGATTACGATTGAAACCGAGAATTGTAGAATAAAATGACGTTTTAAGAAGGAAGTAAAAAGCCATAGCGGGTAAACGAAAATAAGCGCAATTCCGCCGACAAAGAAAAAGCTAACTATAGGATAGAAGAAAGCACCGAAAAAGAACAATGCGGTTTTACCTATATCTATACCGTAAGCAACCAATAGCGGAAATTGGAAAATTAACGAGGTTATGCTGTGGCTAATCATCAAAAATACCATTTTAGAAAGTATTATTTGTCCGTTAGTAACAGGGTGTGTGGAAAGCTGTTCAATATCTTTAGCGTCAAAAAAGAGTTTTTTAGCTTGGAACAAGTCCGCAACAATAAGAAGTAGAGTTGTGACAAATAGGAAAAGCGTTAAAAAAGCGGTAGACGCACGCGGAATATTGTTGATTTTATCGAGAATAGTGCCAAAAAGGTAGATTTCGAGCGTTACAAAAAGACCTAAAAAGACGACGGAAAAGAGAACCGACAGAATGGTAGAAACCACGCTGCGGTTTTGCTTAAACATCAATCTAAAATCTTTAAGTAACAAATTAAGCATTATTATTCTCCGTAAATACTTACAAAAATCTTAGGCAACTGCAATCTTCTATTTGGTTCCTTGTTCAAGTCGTATAAGGCGACAACCGTTCCGTTGTTGATAATGGCTACTCTGTCGCAAAGACGGCTGACAAGCTCGATATTGTGCGAGGTTACAAAGACAGCTTTGCCGTGATCGGCGTACTCTCTCATCATCTTTTTCAATGCTTCGACAGCCATAATATCCAAACCAACGGTAGGCTCGTCAAGAATCCAAACGTTGGGATTGTGCATAAGGCTTGCGATAAGACAAAGCTTTTGTTTCATACCATGCGAATAGTTAGAAATACGATTATGCAATTCTCTTTCGTCAAGTGATAATCTACCGGCAAGGTATTTTGTGTTTCTCAAAAAATCGCCCTCGGACATATGGTAAATGCTTGCGATAAATTCAAGATAATCTATTCCACGCATAACGTCATAGCATGCAGGTTCGCTCGCTACATAACCAAAGGTTTTTTTTGCGCCAATTGGATCCAATACAATATCGTGACCTTCAACCGTAATCGAACCCGAATTGAATTTTTTAGAGCCTATAACGCAGTCAATGGTTGTGGATTTACCGATACCGTTGCGACCGATAAAACCAAAGAGTTCACCCTCATACACTTCGAGATTAAGTCCTTTAAGCACTTGCTTTTCGCCGTAGGACTTGTGTAAATCGGTGATTTTGATAGCTACTCTGCGACCGTTTTCCGCAGTTGGAACTTCTACGACGTTTCCTTGCGGTATGTTTTTGGTTTCTTTTTGTGTTTTATCGATTTTTTTAGTATCGGTTTTTTTCATTTTTTCTCCTAAATATTGTCATCCCAAGCCATCCATATTGTCATTCTGTGCCATATATGTCATTCTGTGCCATATATGTCATTCTGTGCCATATAAAATGTCATCCTGAGCGAAGCGTAGCGTAGTCGTGAGGATCTCATCCACTTTGTCATCCTCAAGCGTTGCGTAGCGTAGTCGTGAGGATCTCATCCGCATCGTCATTCTGAGTCATCCATATTGTCATCCTGAGCGGAGTGCAACGAAGTCGAAGAATCTCATCCTTGTTCCGTCATGTCGACCGAAGTGGAGACATCTCTATCAATGCACTGCCTCTTTGCGAAGCATACGTACAGCCTTTATCCCAACTGAACGTTTTGCAAAAATAAATACAATCACTGCACCATACCAATCACTCCGCCCATAATTAGTAAAGCGAGTCCATTATTCATTGCTTCGTTATAATAATGCTCGAAGTGACGATTGGTTATTCAATAATAGCGTTTTTCTTTCTATTAATAAACCAAATGTGAGAAATGTTTTCTCTTTGGAAACACTTGTATTTGGAATGACATTCCGGACAATAAAACTTGTCTTCGTTTTCCTCAACAGTTGCTTTGCAGACGGGGCAGAAAATAGTATACATATCGTGTGAAACGTCAACTAGCGTAAGTTTGCTGTCAAGCCATTTTGCGATAAGTTGTCTTTCTGATAGCGTCGAAACAAGTTCTTTGTTAGTCGTTAGGCTTTCACCGTCCGTCAAACTCCAAAGAGTTAAAACGTCAAAATCTTCGGCGGCTCTGTATTCTAATGGAATTTCATCAATATCGTCTCTATTGATAGATGAAGAAATCATTAAAATATGCTTTGCAATCATTTCCGTTTTGCTTAAATTCACTTCAAGCGCAAAAGCACAAACGCCTGCTATTTGTGTAAGCGTAACATCAAAGTTGACGGATTTTAAAATCCACTTTTTATTAGTTGTTGCGTCGCCATCCACAACGAGCGTGAAACCACGGCTAACGAATTCTTTAAGGATAATCGTCAAGTAATACGAACTTAACTCCTCTTTAACATCTTCGATATTGTTGTATAACAAGTTTTTAGTATAAAAGGTGTAGCATTGCTTATATAGATTATCGTGAATTAAAATATTCGTCTTTTCTATATGTCTGCTAATAGGGGACGTTTTGGAAATAGTGCGATAGAAGCGAGTGTTCTTGATAAAGTTGATTTTTTTCAATAGCATTTTCGCCTTTTTCATAGTCTTGATAAGCGTCTTGTCAGCGTCAACCAAGCTATTGTTTGCGATAATCGGCAACATTGCCAAATATAAATCTACGTACTGTTTAAGTTCACCCTCTAAGATATTGATAAGTAGGCAGATAAACTTGTTTTCGTAAATGGCTAACTCGTCTACATTTTGGTGATAATACACCTTTTCTGGCACCATTTCAAGTCCTCTGCTTTTCCAAAAACCGGGTTCCTTTAGCGAACGGGTAAAGTCCTCGTTAGAAAGTTGTTTGACAAGCTCGATTCGAGAAACGATTTCTTCACGACGACTTGCGATATGCGGATGCTCTACTATTGACAATATGACGTTGATAACTTTCTGAATATCGCACAAAAAACTAAAATCATGCTCTCTGCACTTTGCTTGTAGACTAATATCGGGCATATCCTCGATATGCTCAAAGAAGTCTACGGCAGTAGAATGTTGTTTGCCGTAAGAGTGAATTTGCTTTACATGGTCAATCAGAAAGTTTTGTTCAATCGTTCTCATTAGAGTGCCTTAATAAGCTTGTTAATAATCTTTTTGCTGTGAGCCATAACGTCCTTGCCGTATGTCTTATCCAATAAAGCCAAAGTATCTTTAAGAGCGGGCTTGACATAATCTTCAAATCTACCCTCGAGCTTAGCGAAAAGCTTACGGCAGAGCATCAAGTCAAGCGCGGTTTCCTTAGTTCCGCCACAAGCGACGAATACAGGAACTATATTTTTGATTTGGTTCAAGATACGGTTACCGACAGTGAGTGAGAATGTTTCATAAACATAATCCAAAATGGAAGATAGCTTATTCATATCCTCGCTGTTCATACAGTTGTCGGTGTTCTTTAATGCTTCACTGTACAAAGCGCGCAAACCGCTACCGGACAAGTTGATGGGGCTAACGTCCTCTTCAACCTCGAACGGCTCGTTGTATTCGTCGAAGTCAATTGTGATGGCACGGTCATAAACCTTATCAGTAATTGTAAATGTGGAATCGTCCTTGTTTGCCGTTCCAACGAAATAGCTATTTTCGGGGATATTGATATATCCGTCAACAAGTTTCAAAGGTGGCAAGAAGTCGTTAGGCAAACTTACAATCTTTATTCTCCACTCGGGAACAGGGTATTCCAAGACTGACAATAGGTCAGCGAAGTAATACTCGACTCTCGAAATGTTCATTTCATCGAGAACGTAAATGTTGATTTCGTCGCTGTTGTAGTTGGCTTCATAGAGAGATGCCAAGAACTCTGTTTCGGAATAAACCTTTGAAAATTCGTTGAAGAATCCCAAGATATTTGATTTATCACGCCAAGTTGCTTGTACGGGCATGAACAAAACCTTACCGTTTACAAAGTGCGCGAAGTAACGAGGTAGTGAGCTCTTACCTGTACCCGACAAGCCCTCTAAGATTTCGAAGTGTGAAGCTGCAAAACCGCTGACGAAGAATCTAATTGTATCGATATCATAATACAAATGTTCTTTCTTGCTTAGGTATTGTCTGAATTGTAAACATAATTGATCGAGTGAAATATCGTCGCTAACTAATGGTTTAGCGTCAAAGGCTTCAAATTTAACGTCTATTTTGCTAAGCTCGGGAAATACCTTTTCTCTCTCTTCTAAACCGGTTGAGCGAGCAATAACTTCTCCTGTGCCGTCACTGAGAGCACCGCCGACGCCTGCAACTCCGCCTTGAATGTTAGCGTTGTTGTTTTGAGTGTTACTGTTTACGTTAGCGTTTTCGTCACTGCCGAAACTTGAAGCAACGTCCATATCTCTTATATCGTCGTCATCAAATACAGGCTCGTCCTCTTTGTTGAAAAACTTAAAAGGTTTGCCGACTTTTACGAAGTTTACAACCAACATTACAACCGAGCCAATTGCTGCAAAACCGATTACGTATACCAATAAAGCAATACCCAAGGTTTGTCCGACAAATGTTAAAACTCTTACAATGTTTTCACCGTTCAATGGCTTTTGGATGACGATGCCCAAACCCCATGATAGAAGAATACAGCCAAGAGCAATAGCGACATAAATCCCAATCATTTTGAGTGAGAAGGGCTTTTTGCCTGCAATTGAAGCACTACGCCTTGCATATGTGAATGCTAATGCGAAAATAAAGAAATAAATTGCAACAAGCATTAAGCAAATATAACCGCCAATCTTAGCTTCGATGGGTTGCATATTTAGCCCATTTGCGAGCATATTGATTATATTTTTCTCGGGGAAAATTGTGTGGGCAGCGTCAACACAGCACCCCACATACATTGCAACAAATGAAAAGATTGCAATTAGAGCCAAAAAAATCAAATTCTTTCTTGTAAATACCGTAAACATTATATTTTCTCCTTATTCAAGAGTTTTTTGTTATATTAATTGTCATTTTGACTGGCAATTTTGAGCCATACCGATGTCACTCTTCGACTACGCCTAAGGATGACATTATATGTTTTCGTCCGTGTTATCCTTTTTATTTTCTTCGCTTTTCAAGTTCTTGCTAACGTCAACAGAATCTATATGCTGTTTATCAGCATTGTTATAGAGTGCCGTCAATTCGTCGTCGGAGAAGGATAATATATTATTTTCGTCTAGGGAAAGCATAGTTAATAGCTTTTCCAAACGGGATTGTCTAAGTTGATATGTTTTATTAAGTGTTATATCCAATATTATCATACAAGCAATTAGGGCAATTATAGTAACTATTCCTAGTGGGGATTGTACGAATAATATTATTGCGCCGATAAAGGGAATGTATTTTCCCGTGTATTTACCTACTACGTCCTCGGGCGTGGCCTTGTATGAGTCTTCCATATTATTTGAGTCGCCTCGCGTTACAAAACGTGTATACGTTTCGGTTTTTTCGATACGAATAATACGGTGAATGATATTGCTACCTTGTGGGTTTTTATATACGATTACATCGTATTGTTTGAGTGTTGTGGGATCTACGTCTTCGATAACAATAAGTGCGTAGGTGGGGAATTGATTGTTTAGGTTGTTTTCTATTAAATAATCATTGCTCGGATGTTTTTCGCTCATAGAGCCTGATGCAACGACAATTACGCTTTTATTGCCAAGTTTCAACCAGCCACATTTGTCAGCTATTGCTAATCCTAAGCATGCCGCGACAACGATAATACCGATTGTAGAAAATATTCTTTTTACAATTTTTAAGGTTTTTGTTTTCTTCTTTGCTTCGGGTTTGCTTTCCTCTTTAAAGCTTTTTAAAAGCTCCAAATCGTATTCACCATCATCTATATTGTTTTTTGCACCCTTCCGATAACGATAAAAAAGGAAGGCGAACAATATAATCAAACCCGCCATAATTACAGAAAGTATCATGATTCCCAAAAGCTGTCGTTTGCTTAGGGCTAAAAGCAAAGAATTAATCAAAACCCAATCCTACCTTTATTATATATCGTCATCAATGTTCCGTCACTAGACAATAGAATTATCATTCAGACTATAAGAATTCCATCCTTGGGATAGTCGAAGGATATCCTCTATATATAAATATATAATCCATATATATAACGTGTTGTGCCATAACAGGGTGTATTGAACGTTGGATTAAGTGCGAAAGCACTTAATCCTCGGTCCATAACTCGTCTGAAAGACGAATTTTATTGTGTTAGCGTCATCCACGTAAGTGGATTTCAGCTCTCCTTTGGAGCAGTTTTCTTTCTCTACTACTTAGGTTGTGCTGTGATTACGATAGTATACTTTGGAACTGTAATACTAGCCTCAGCTTTTTCAAGAGCATCGTTTAAGTTATCGATTTTTTCTGCCTTAGTGTTACCTGCAATGTTTGATAAGGTTTCTAAAGTGCTAAGCTTAATATCACTAGCCTTAACACTACCGCTTGTAACCAAAGGAGTGCTGGATTCGCCGAATGTATAGCCATCCAAAACGGCACCTGAATTAACGAAGTTTACAAGACGGAGCAATAATTCGGCTTCGGGTAATGTTAAACCAGTCACTTCGTAAGACTCTGCACTGTATACAGTGGTATCACGAGAGTCCAATGTTCTGCCTGGGTTGCCAAATCCGAAAGCTTGTCCCCAACCAAATCTAACTTCGCCATCGAATACATATGTACTGCCACTGAGTTTGTAGGTGAAGCCCTTATCTGTTATGCCTGTGGAGTCAAGAGTTGTTTCTGTCCCAATAGTAATCTTTGCTGGCGCAGTTTTGTTTTCTGTGTCGATAACGTAAGTATTTTCCGTGCCTGCTTGCTTCTTGATTGTAGGTAATGGGTTGCCGTCCATATCTACTGCATAAGACGGAAGTGTGATATAAGCTCTTTCAGAATCGTATGTCCAGTTTTCACTGTTCTTGAAGAAACCTGCAGCATTGATAACTGATTCCGGTAGTTTAACAGCGAATGTCAATTCACCAACTTTGTCGCCGTTTGAAACGTTTCCGCTAAAAGTGAAGGAAAGGTTTTCGGTGCGATTGTCTACAGTAGCTGTATGCATGATGTAACCTGTGTTGTCATTCTCTTGAGGAGCGAATACGATATCGTCAACTTTGAGTGAAGATTCTCCGACAAGGTTATCTAAATTGATTTTGATATCCGCATTGCTTACGGTAACAACGTCAACGTTGCCTTGTTCTTGAACGGTTGAACCGCTTGAAATCATCCAGGCAGCAAAACCTGTTGCAACGAGAGCGATACAAACGAATATCACTACACCAAACGTAATGGCTTTTCTGCTGAAATTTGAACGTGTTGTTTTCATAGTTTGTTCTCCTTGAGTCTATTATATTTGTTCAGAGCGTTAATTGTTCCTAAGCACCGGTAGATGGAGCAACAGTCTCTAAGTGGATTTGATATTTACCGTCGTTTAATTTACGAACAGCGGAAAGCATTGCGCTTGCAGCGGTTGCATTATCTTTTGAATAAGGAAGTCCGTTAAAATATGTGTACGGATTGCCCTTTTCACCCCAAGCAAACGTTATTGTAATCTCTGCAGTGTAGGTATTGCTTGCAGCAGCTGTAAAATTTTCAGCTGTCAACTCAACGAATAGGTTGTCTGCGCCCCATGCTTCTGCTTCTGCTAGATTTTTAGTTGTCCCGCCAACTTTCAAAGTTGGGTTTGCTAAATATTTAGCTGTAACAGCACTATTGAAAGCACCTGCTTCAACACCCTTGTATGAAACAGCAACCTTAAGTTTGTTTCCATTTAGCATTTGTTCTGCTGTAGTTCCGCTAACTGTTGGAGTTAAGGTAACTGTGATTTTTGCTGTCAAGGCATCGGGGGGAACGTCGGTTGCGGACAACCAACCATAGTTTGTTCCTGCGGGAGCAGCAGCTTTACCGAAAGTGATATTACCACTTGCAGCAGCGGTTGCTGTGTATGTGTAATCTTTAACTTCGTCTGCTACGAAGCTGCCACCATCAACAGTTTCGTTTACGGGGTTGACGATTAACCAAGCTGCGAAACCAATACCAACTACTGAAGCCAATACTAGAATGGCGATGATTGGGATTAAAATTTTCTTAGTTTTTGTCATTTTTTTTATCTCCTTTAAAATTTTGTTTTTGATTTTTTGTTTTTGACGATTTATATCTACACTCATAAGCCTAAAGGCTTACGAAGTGATTAACGAAATATGGCTACAATTTATACATAATAAAAGGGCGCAAAATCCATGGAATAGCAAATAGGGCATACAAAAATGCCCATAGCAGGTTTTGGATGTGCGCTCTTTGTAAAACTAGATTCTTAATTGACCTAAGGTTAGGTATGTAAAGGAATATGCGGTCGTAGTTTTGTTATTAAATGTCGGTTGTGTTTCGTGTTTGCAAACACCGGAAATGAAGAAATACAAGAATAAGAAAACTAAAACATGTGATGTAACTACGAACATCGCACAAGTAATTGCAGAACCCAAAATCGCATATACGCCCAATAACTGCAAGGAGTACATAACCGAGTGAGTTCCGAAAATAATTTGTAGCATAGAAACAATGGTAGAAATAGTTTCATTGCTAAGCACTGAATACAAGAAAGCTCTAAGCGCGGAGAAATTGGTAACAGCAAGAACAACGAGCAAAAGAACTGCCAAGAATGCGCCTAAGAACGGGCGAACCTTATTAGCAATAATCTTTCTGAATTCTTTGTTTGTTCCTGTGGCTTTTACCGAACGTACAATATATTTTGTCGCAATATACGTTAGTACGAAGGCAAATATACCTACCAAGTATTTGAGCATAGTTTCTCCTTAAATTGCTATTATAAGCTATTGTCATATTAACACATAAAATGTCAAAATGCAAGCAATATTCTTAATTTTTTTTATTTCCACTATTTCCCAAATCAAATTTGTTGCAAAAATGTGTCCTCGTTTAAATATTTTATGCTAAAATTCAAGCAAAGTTTTAAAGTTATCGTTATATTATATGCGTGCTTTAAATTTAATATTTTAATTAAAATTTAATTTTAAACTTTTGAAAAGCAATAAAAATTATTAAAATCTTTTAGTAAAGTACTTAAAATTTGTAAAAAACAACTATTTTTTTAGTATTTTACTTGACAATTTTTATAAGAAATTATATCATATTATTAATATGGGCGAGTCTACGCTTATGAAGATTTAGACGGGCTAAAACAGGAGAAAAAATGGATAGAAAACTTAACGGAAAGCTGAAAAATTTATATCGAAAAATGATTTTCGGTAAGGTGCTAATTGTACTATATATTGTACTTCCAATGCTGTTGGTTGCTACGGGCTTTTCTGCTTGGGTGATTAATACTCCTTCGTTCTCGGCTGACTTTTACGGCACAACCACTTCGAGTGCGCTTATAGATACTAGTGCATTATTAGAGGTTAAGAAGTTTGAACCCATTGAAGAATTATATTATACAGGTCCGGTATCCGGGAATAATCTTCAAAAGCAACTTAATATAGATACGATAATAAATATAAATCCTAATAAAGTAGCGACCATAGCCCGTGAAAGCTCAAATACAATGTATTTGAAACTTACCTTAATGCTTAAGTCAAACAAGAATAATTCAGATATCTTCACACGTTTTAGCTCTAGTTTTAGCGTTACTAATACTGTCAATGGTGTAAACATCGAAGAAGTTCCTGCAACGCTAGAAAAGCCTGCAAGTACAAGTTCAACTTACAGTGTAATATACAAACTAATCTTTACTAACGGAACAAGCTTACCTGATGATTTTAGTTTGACAATTAGTCCGTCGTTTGTTCTATCACCTGAGGGTTACGCAGCGTTTTACGACTATTGTGTCAAAGGCGACATAGCCGAGGATCCATTCGTGCTTGACTTGCGTCTCTCCGAAAGTGCGAATATATAGGTTGACCAACATCGTACCAATTGTCATCCTGAGCGGAGCGTAGCGTAGTCGTGAGGATCTCATCCTTGTTAATCGTCGTGTCGAGCGCAGTTGAAGTTAATCGTCATCCTGAGCGGAGTGTAACGGAGTCGTGAGGATCTAATTGACAGCACCGCTGTCATCCTGGAAGAGTTGTTCGAGGGACCTCACTACAAGCACCGACTCTTTGCGAAGCATACGGATAGACATTCATGCCATATTGTCATTCTGAGCGCAGTCGAAGAATCTCATCCGCATTGACATCCTTGCCCCGATAGACGCCATCTCTACATAAAAGGTCATCCTCAAGCGGAGTGTAACGGAGTCATGAGGATATAATCCTTGTTCCGTCATGTCGACCGTAGTGGAGACATCTCTAAAACGGGGTAATGAACATTCTTGAGAACAGAACTCAAGCGTTCCATATAAATCACGCAGTCCACAACGAATTGCAATCGTTAGGTCGCAATTCAATTCACGGAGTGCTGCTTCACGAGAATTCATGAAACCAACGGTTTCAATTCATTCTGAAAATCAATAAATATTGATTATATGTAAGAGAAAAAGTATGTATAGAGTAGATAATAAAAATAAAAAAGAATATCGTAGAGTGACTACAAAAGCGAAGTATTTTGTAGTTCTTTCGCTATTCCTTTTGTTACTACTCGTAGTAGTGGGTTCTTCTGCTTGGAATCTCCATTTGAGAGTAATCGGATTTGTCGGTGACAATCCCGAAATTACCAACCCCGTAACCATTGTAAGCGGAACCAACGCCAACAACCTATTGCTCAAATATGTTGACTACAGCGAATTTACCGAAACAATAGAGTATAACGGAAAAATCTATTATACATGTACATACAACGGCAACACTCATACACCGAAAATTAAAAATATAGAAGATGACGCTCGTGATTTTGATTTGACAAAATTCAAATACGAATACACTTGCCTTTATTTGCCTAATAATACGACAAAAGGCGAATGGGTCGCCGTTAATTCTCAAACTACTATAACCGCACCAAAAGAGAGTGGTTGGTATAAAGTAGTTATTACATACTCAGATTTAGAATCGGATTTCAATTATTCTTCATATATCGGATCAGCTACACTCTACTTTGCAATTCAACCAAAAGAAATAGAGGTTAGCGTTTCACGTTCCGAAAGCGTTTACGGTGACGCAACCAGAATTAACGAAATCGAACAGACCGTAGCTTCGGGTGTATTGTGTGGTGCTGATACCGTTGATTCACTTAATTCTACTTTTAGCTTGCAAAGTAGGGATAATTCCCTTTCGCAAGCAAGCGAAGAAACAAACCTTTATGCAGGTGAATATAACATTGTTGGTACCGATAATTCTAGAAATTACGCTATAACCTTTAAACCAAAAATCGTAGAAGATGGTACTTACGCTTTATATACAATCACCAAGCGACCTATTACGGTTCAGATACTTGATCAAATAAGCGTTTATGGTGATTTACCTTTTGACTTTGCTAATTTAGATAACTTGAATAATAATAAAGTTGCCAAGATTAGCGTTAATACCTTGGCTTATTCTGACAAAGTTAGCGACGTAATAAGTGTTTCATGCGGATTAACTCTATTGGAAAATGAAAAAACAATTACCTCTAATGTAGGTGAATATCCTATTGTTGGTATTAATATCAACGACAACTACGAGGTTACGTTTGCAAATGGTTCTTGGACTGATTCTGCAGAATGTGGTACTTATACAATAACAAAAGCACCTCTTAACATGACGGCAACATCATTTAAACTCACATATGGTGCTGAAATGCCCACTTATTCCGTTACATATGAAGGCTTTAAAAATGGCGAAACCAAGAATGTTATTGTCGGCAATCCGTCATTTACATGCACTTATGTGCCAAATAAGCAAAACGGTTCGGTAAGGACGTATAGCATTACACCGAGCTTGGACGAACAAACTAACTATGAAATTAATCCGATAGACGGTACTTTAACCGTTAGCAAAAAAGCGCTAACGATTACTCTTGACAGTAAATCAACCCATTATGGCGAAAAGGCTCCTGCATTTACTTGTACGCCAACAGGCTTTGTTTATAGCGAAAGTTTTACAACATATAAGTCTGATTTCAGCTTAGAGAATTATGTAACCGATGATTATACAGTCGGCGACTCTATTGGCGAATATAATATAGCTTGGTCAATATTGGAGAGTGAACTCGAATACATTTTAACAAATTATGACTGCACTCTTGTAGCAAATAAATTGACTGTAAATGCTCGTCCTATATCAGTAACAATAGATGATAAGTCGAGCGTGTACGGTGCTAATCCCGTTTCTCTTACTGCAACCGTAGCCGTTACTCAAGGCTATACATTGACGGGAAATCCGATTTATGGTACAGATAATCCATATACGTTATCAACTTCCGTTACCAATACTATCGGTTTTGGTACATATCCTATTGTAGGTACAAGAGAGAATAGCAATTACGATATTACCTTTGTCGGCACATTCGAAAAAAACAAAGGAACTTATACCGTAACTAAAAAAGCAATTTCAATAGTATGGTCTAATACTTCGTTTACCTATGACGGCAGCTCTCACAAACCAGTGGCAACAGCAGGGGGGTTAGTGAATGGCGATGATTGCACGATAAACGTTTCGGGTGAAAAAACAAATGCAGGAAGCTATATCGCAACTGCAGAAAATGTATCAAATTCAAATTACATCTTGCCGACTACAAATTTGACCGCAAGCTTTACAATTGCTCCAAAGGACGTAACGATTACTTGGACGAATATTTTGTTTACTTATGATGGAAAATATCATAAACCTACTGCAACGGCAGGGGGCTTAGTAGACGGCGATGATTGCACGATAAACGTTTCGGGTGAAAAAACAAATGCAGGAAGCTATATCGCAACTGCAGAAAATGTATCAAATTCAAATTACATCTTGCCGACTACAAATTTGACCGCAAGCTTTACAATTGCTCCAAAGGACGTAACGATTACTTGGACGAATATTTTGTTTACTTATGATGGAAAATATCATAAACCTACTGCAACGGCAGGGGGCTTAGTAGACGGCGATGATTGCACGATAAACGTTTCGGGTGAACAAATAAACGCAAATACCGATTCAAACCCAACGTATACCGCTACCGCTTCTATTGTCAAGGGCGAAGTAATCGACAATAACTACAAAATTATAGAAAGAGGGACTCAAAATTTCACGATTGAAAAGGCACCTTTGACAATTACAGCCGAAGACAAAACAACTTTGGTTGGTGTCGAACCTCCCGAATTTACCGTAAAGTATGATGGCTTTGTGAATGGCGAAACGCAATCGGTATTAGGTGGAGAATTGACGTTTGCTGCGATTGATTCTTCTATTACTGCTACCGCCGGCGAATATGTTGACGTTATTGTTCCAATGGGACTTACCTCTGATAACTATGATATATCATTTGTAAGCGGTAAACTTACAGTAGTTAATGGATTCGAAAAACCTACGATCGGTAACAACAGCTTTGTTTACAACGGAACAACCATAGAATATTTACCTGATGGATTTGATCCAATTAAAATGGCTATTTCGGGCAATTCCGCAACCGACGCAAACACATATACCGCTACGGTAACCCCTCTTAACGGTGCTGTTTGGGCTGATTACACTTCCACCGCTCTGACTTTTGAGTGGACTATCACTCAAGCTACTACGGTAATTAGCGGAAATCTTTCTATAGATAATTGGACTTATGGCGGTACGGCAAGTACCCCATCGGGCTTAAGCACAAACTTTGGCGACATTCAATATCAATATTCTTCGGAGCAAAACGGTACTTACTCGACTACACAGCCCTCTAATGCGGGTAACTATTATGTTAAAGGCGTCGTCGTCGGAAATGATAATTATACTTCCGCCGAGACAGCGCCTGTAGCTTTCACGATTGAAAAGGCAATAATTGATAAGCCAACCGAAGGCAATAGTACGTTTAATTACGATGGTACCGAAAAAACTTATACTCCCGAAGGCTTTAATCCAAATACTATGGTTATAACCAATGTAAATCAAACAAATTCAGGTAATTATAGATCGGTAGTAACTCCACAAGATAATTATAAATGGGCGGATGATGCGGAAGTTGCCTTTATTTGGCATATTACTAAAAAAGAAATTGATATAACCAACAAAACAATCGAGATAGTTTATTCTACAGATAAACGTACATGGCAAAGTATTGAAGAATATATTCGAGCACAATTAGTAGTTTCCGATAAATGCGGAAGTGACGATGTATATGTTAATACAGGTAATTTGACAAACGGAATAATAACTTATACATATAATGGAAGTACTTATAGTGGAAAGGTTGAACAAAGCTATGGCTCAGATATGGGGCTTAATGACAGCTATTTAAAAAATCAATTTGTAGGTAGCACATATATTGGTACATCACTGTCTTTGGGTGGTGTCGCTAAAAATAATTATTCGATTAAGGGCGATAGATATTACTTTAAGTATAAAACAGCAAGTGTAGGTGGTACATATTATACAATAGAAGACGCAATTCACGACGGAACTACTAATACTATAACCTTCCCCGGTGATGCTTCTACTGCAACATCATACGTTTTGACATGCTTCAGCAATATAGAATTGCCTAATGAAGAAACTCTTTCGTCAAATTCGACGCTAAACGCATTCTTCGCAAATTATAAGTCAAAATCGCATGAAATTTCGGGAAGGACTTTGTTAGTTCCGTATGAAAATTCGGAAAATGTAATCAAAGGTGAAAAAAATCCATCAAATGTATCAAATGTAAAGCTCAACGTATATTCTGCTCTTATTATACCATCGGGAATCAGTATTACGTTTAAGAACAGTGCAAGTCTTAAAGTTGGTTCACATATTACCGCTCCGGAAAACGGTTTTGCTACGCAAAACCCAACGCCAAACAATCAGTCCGGTATTAGAGAACACGGAGTTATTGTAAATGATGGCAAGCTAACTTTTGAAAGTGGTACTTCGATATATTCTTATGGATATATAAAATCAAGTTCGATTACTAGCCAAGGCAGTATTATAGCTCAAAGCGGAGTTCAAGTAAGAGAATATATGTATATCCACTCATGGCCGGGCGGAACCGCTGCAAGTGCAATATATTCAAAAGTTTTTCCTACGAATGCTTGGTCTTTGCATAATATCTCGTGCACTATTCAGATAAATGCAGGCGCTCAGTATTATGCATATGCCGCCGTAACAGCTTCAATTATTGGATATACTAAAGCGGAAGCTTTGGTTATAGGAAAACAAGGCGATACAAATTGTATTTTTATCCCCGATTATGATAAAGCAAATTACAATCAAAATAGTTACATAATCAAATCGACAAAGCCTGCTGCAAGTTGGAGTAGTACTTCGGCTGAATATAAGCAATTGTATAATATAGTCGGCGCTAATTATTTAAGTGGTCAAAAAGATATAATTGAAATTTACGGTGATTATACAGATAGAACTTTATTGGTGGACGTTGGCGCTAAGTTAAAAACATCAACGGAAATATCTGCACCTCTTGGATATATGGATGTGACTATCGATAATGGCTCAACCTTGAATTTGATCAATTCCGATTATCTTTTCCTTCCCGGAACCAAGTTATTTGTTGAGAAAGGTGCAAACTTAATTATCAACAATGAAGTTGACGTTGTATTCCTTGATTATAATACGCTAAAGTCACATGGTGGTAATGGCTTTAAGTTCGATACTTTCTGCAAAGATAAGGTAGATGCTTATGCCGTAATAAATGGCAATATAGAAATCTATGGACGTATTGGTGGAAAAATAACATCGACGGAAGAAGGGGCAAGTATGGTTTTCCATACAATACAAGTGGGTGCTAATTACAATCTAATGAAGTCCAGTGATGAACCCCGTTATATTGTTGGAGAAAAATATAGGGCTACAGCTAATGTTCTTGGTGTAGATAACACAATTCTTACTTCAGGAAGATATTGTACAGCCACAATAGACAATGCAATAACTTGGATGGCTACAACTGGTACAATTGTTTTTGATCAAAACTATGGTGATAATAGCGTGATTAAATCAATGGAAAATATAGATATGCCATATACGCTAAATGTTGCTGATTATCCTTCAAATCCTACAAGAGCTTTATATAGCCTTGATGTAGATGGAAATGGTAATACGCAGTGGTATTTAGACAAAGAGTGTTCTCAACCTATTGCACCCGAAACTATTTTATACGCAGGCACCACGCTTTATGCAAAGTGGATACCAATAAGCTATAAGGTCAACTATCAATATGTTTATGGAACAAATGTTACTGAGGCTGACGTTGGGTTGGATAATCCTATAGATGATTTATATATTACTGCTGAAAGTGGTATTATTATTAATAGTCTATTAAACATCGATGATATAGATAAGACGGTTGAAGGCTATTCCTTAACAGGTTGGTATGTAGACAGTGATTGTCGAACTAATGTTGATAATGCTTTTGAATTGTTATCGGCATCTTCTTCGTTGACTGAAAGTACCATAACCGTTTATGGTAAATGGGATGTATATGTACCGTCATTTAAGGTTGAGTATTCAACAGGCGTAGGTGTAGCTCCCGCCGCTATGGATTACAGTACGGATATTGTCTTAATCGAATCTCAAGAAGGTTGGCAACCTTCTAAAAACGGCTCTTCTTTTGATAGGGATACAGCTGTAGATTATTATTTTGACGGTTGGTATATAGACGAAAACTGTACTACGAGTTTTACCAGTTTTTCGGGTGTAAATATGAATGAAACACAGCACCTCTACGCAAAATGGACTAAAAAGAACATACTTAATATTTGCATATCCGATGGTAGTGTTTATGATACGAGACGCTACAAGCCGGGAACCACATTCACCATTCCTGCGCTTCCACCTGTAATAGTGCCTAAAGAAGGACAATACATTTATTGGACATTGAATGGCGCTACTGATAGTTCACAAGGAGAGTTGGTAGCAGATTCTCAATGTACACTTGTTGATAGTACCAAAGTTGTATTACACATTTTGGATAGATATGAAATAACGACAAGCTTAACTAATTCTAGTGTAATCATATATTACTCCGGTCACTATAGCATTAACGGAAGTGATGTCGAATATAGCGAAACCTATAGCATAACTTCAAAGACAAACCAAGATCCTTGCTTCTACGCATATAGCGACGGACAAATAACAAATATTGATGTAACATGGAAACAGACGGACTCTCGAACTTTAACTGTTAATGGTGCAAACTATGATGATAACTCAAATGCCACTATAAAAATATCAGCCAAAACTACAATAGTTGCATCATCTTCAGGTGTTTGTTTAGCAGAAGGTACGCTGATTACACTTGCCGATGGTACACAAAAGAAAGTGGAGGATTTGAATTATGACGACGTTTTACTTGCATTCAACCACGTAACAGGACAATATGAGGCAAGTCCGCTATTGGTTAATTTGCATGCTCAAGAATCAAGCCGTTTGTGCAGAATTATTTATCTTGATTTCTCAGATGGAACAAGAATCGGTATAATTGGAGAACATTCATTCTTTGATATAGACGAAAATAAATATGTATATATTGATGAAGATACAGTTAAGAATCATATTGGGCATAGATTTGTCAAGGTTAAACAAATTGACGGAAGGTTTGTATCCGAAGAAGTTGTTCTTAATGAATACAATATAGTTGAAAAGACTATGAGAGTGTTTTCACCAGTAAGTGGTCAAATTAATGTTGTTACTGAGGGCTTGCTAAGCTTTACCGAAGTTCTTACAGCAGAAGGACCTACTCACGGTGTAATCAACATTTTCGAGTTTGGTGAAAACTTGAAGTATGATGAAGTTAAGATGCAGGAAGACATCGATAAGTATGGTCTGTATACATACGATGACTATAAAGCATACTTGACATATGAAGAGTTTATATCATTCCCGTGGGCATATTTCAAAGTTTCAGTAGGAAAAGGACGTCTAACATGGGATGATATTCTTTGGAACATTCAATATATCCATAACGATAGAATGGAACAAATGGGAATGACTCAAGAAAATCAAACAACAAGTGGTGAAGTCGTTAATTCGGAACAAAACAACACACCTCAGAATAGCGACACTACAAATGAAAACCCATTTGAAACCGTTGCACTTCCACCGCCGACAACTTCCACCTCGTCAGGTAGTGGCGGTGATAGCGACAACTCAAACGACGGCGAATCGTAAAACAAAACAAAAAATATACTTTTCAACCAAAAAAAAGAAAGGCTATCAATAGGTGGCTTTTCTTTTTTTGAAAAGAGGATTTTCGACTACGCTCGGAATGATGGTGAAACTAAAGCTTTAGCGAAAATTTTTCATTAGGTTGTTATAGTTTTTAAGTCTTTTTTAAGTTAAAATAATTATCATAGTAACTAATTAAACTTGATTGACATATATTTTTTGTGTGTTTATAATCTATTTATAGATATTTTAAGAAGAATTTTTTAAGGTGAAGAAATGAGTAAGAAATTGAAAAAGGAAAAGAAACAATCAATTCCTTTGATTAAAACGCTTGCACAAAGTATCAAAGAATACAAAAAGGCATCGATTTTGGCACCTATATTTGTTATTTTGGAAGTTGTTTTGGAGGTATTGATTCCTTATATCACTACTTATTTGGTTGATTTCGGTATCAAAAAGGGCGATATGAACGCTATACTTAAATATGGCGGTTTTTTGGTTTTGTCGGCAGTTGTCGCTCTTGTATGCGGAGCTATGTCGGGCAGGTTTGCGGCAATAGCTTCCGCCGGATTTGCTTCCAATTTAAGAAGGGATATGTATTATAACATTCAAAGATTTTCATTTGCGAATATCGACAAGTTCTCTACGGCAAGTTTGATAAACCGTATTACAAAGGACGTTGTAGAAATGCAAAATACATACGCAATGCTTATAAGAATTGCATTCCGTGCGCCGATTATGCTTGTATTCGCCATGGCAATGTCTTTTACTATCAACAATTTCGTACCGCTTATATTCCTTGCTGTTATACCTGTTTTGGGTGTTGTCGTATTTGTACTTATGCGTACGGTTAAGCCGTTGTTTGAAAGTATGTTCAAGCGCTTTGACGACCTAAACGTTGTGGTGGAAGAAAACCTTTTGGGTATGCGTGTTGTTAAGTCTTATGTAAGAGAAGAGCACGAAATTAAGAAATTCAACAAAATTTCCGAAGCAATCTACAAAATAGGTAGCAAGGCAATGAAGATTATGTCGTTTACGAACCCCATAATGACGCTATGTATTTATGCGGTAATGCTTTTCATTTGCGGATATTCGGCTAACTTGATTGTAAGTTCCTCGGGCGTTGAAATGACGGTAGGCGATCTTACCGGCTTGTTGACCTACGTAATGCAGATAATGATGAACCTACTTATGACCTCAATGGTTATTGTAATGGTTTCTATTTCTCGTCCTGCGGCAGAGAGAATTGCCGAAGTTTTGGTTGAAAAGCCAACTATTGAAAATCCCGAAAACCCGATTAACGAGGTTGCGGACGGTAGTATCGACTTTAATAACGTTAACTTCCGTTATTCTGAAAAAGCAGAGCGTTTTGCACTAGAAGGAATTAACTTATCCATTAAATCGGGCGAAACTGTGGGTATATTAGGGTCAACCGGTAGCTCAAAAACTACGTTGGTACAGCTTATACCTCGTTTGTACGACACAACCGAGGGCGAAGTATTAGTCGGCGGTGTGAACGTCAAGGATTATGACCTAACTGTTTTGAGAGATAACGTTGCAATGGTACTTCAAAAGAACACCTTGTTTAGCGGTACGATTGCCGAAAACTTGAGATGGGGTAATGAAAACGCAACGGATGAGGAAATTCAAGAGGCTTGCCGACTTGCGCAAGCGGATTCATTTATTGAGGGCTTCCCCGATAAATACCAAACTCACATCGAACAGGGTGGTACCAATGTTTCGGGCGGACAAAAGCAAAGATTGTGTATTGCAAGGGCTTTATTGAAAAAACCTAAGATATTGATTTTGGACGACTCCACTTCGGCAGTTGACACCAAGACCGACGCATTAATAAGAGATTCTTTCAAGAAGATAATTCCCGGCACTACAAAAATTATCATTGCACAAAGAGTTTCGAGCATTGAGGACGCAGATAAGATTGTTATTTTGGATGACGGACAAATAAGCGCGGTAGGCACGCACGAAGAATTGTTAAAGACAAGCGAGATTTACCAAGAGGTATATTATTCGCAAGTCAAAGGGGGCGAAGATGAGCAAGAATAGTAACCCTGCAATGAAAAAAGGAAAATCGGAAATTCAAGCCGGAACATTGAAGAGAATTTTGTCATATATCTTTGAGGATAAAGCAAAAATCGCTTTGGTTTTTTTCTGCATTGTTTTTGCATCAATAAGCGGTGTAGTCGCTTCATATTTTATCCAATTTATTGTCAATGAATGTGAAACGCTAATTGCAGAAGGTATAACCGCCTTTGATAGTTTTTGGAAATACCTAATTATAATGGCGTTATGCTATTTATTCGGTGTTGTTTGCAATTTTATCTTTAACCTTATTATGCGACAGTTATCTCAAAAGGTTATGGCTAGCATAAGAGAAGATATGTTCGCAAAAATGCAAAAGCTTCCGATTAAGTTTTTCGATACGCACAACAAGGGCGACTTAATGAGCCGCTTTACCAACGATACCGAAACCCTAAGAGAACTTGTTTCGGACAGCTTACCAACGATATTGACTACTTCGCTAACGGTAATCGCGTCCTTTGTTGCAATGCTTTTAACGAGTATTTACTTAACCTTAATCGTATTATGTGTGCTTGCCGTAATGCTTGTAGTAATCAAGGTTGTAGGCGGTAGAACAGGTAAATATTATGTCGAGCAACAAAAGGCTGTCGGTAAAGTCAACGGCTTTATCGAAGAAATGATAAACGGTCAAAAGGTTATCAAGGTATTCAATCACGAAGAGAATGCAAAGAGGGATTTTGATAAGGTAAACGAAGTATATCGTCAAAGCTCAACTAAAGCTAATATATTTGCAAATATCTTTATGCCTATTATGGGCAATATGGGACACCTACAATATGTTTTGATCGCTGTTTTCGGCGGATTGATGGCTATTAACAGTGTTCAAACCCCAAGCTTAAAGGGTATGATACCTTTGACTTTGGGTTCAATTATAGCGTTCTTGAATTTGAGCAAGAGCTTCACGAACCCATTAAGTCAAATGTCACAACAAATCAACCAAGTTATGATGGGTTTAGCCGGCGCAGACAGAGTATTCAGAATGATGGACGAACTACCCGAGGTAAACGAGGGCTATGTATATTTGGTAAGCGCAGAATATAACGAGAACGGCGAGCTTGTCGAAGCCAATCACCGTACAGGGACTTGGGCTTGGAAACATTATCACAAAGACGACGGCACAACTACCTTGAAGCTTTTAGAGGGCGACATTACCTTGAACGAAGTCGATTTTGCATACGATCCCGAAAAACCGGTTTTGCACGACGTTACCTTGTATGCGAAACCGGGTCAAAGAATTGCGTTTGTCGGCGCTACGGGCGCAGGCAAAACCACAATTACCAATTTGTTGAATAGATTCTACGATATTGCTGATGGTAAAATTCGTTATGACGGAATAAATATCAACAAAATCCGTAAAGAGGACTTGCGTAGATCGTTGGGTATAGTTCTGCAAGATACCAACCTTTTCACGGGAACGATTATGGAAAATATCCGTTATGGTAGACTTGATGCAACCGATGAAGAGGTTATCGCTGCGGCAAAAATGTCGCACGCTGACGACTTTATCAAGAGATTACCCGAAGGGTATAACACTATGTTGACTTCAAACGGCGCAAACCTTTCGCAAGGTCAAAGACAGCTTTTATCAATAGCAAGAGCCGCTGTTGCCGATGCTCCCGTTATGATTCTTGACGAGGCGACTTCAAGCATTGATACTCGTTCGGAATTGCTTGTTCAAAGAGGTATGGATAACCTTATGAAGGGAAGAACGGTATTTGTAATAGCGCATAGATTGTCTACCGTCAAGGGTAGCGACGTAATAATGGTGCTTGATCACGGCAGAATAATCGAGCGTGGCACGCACGAACAACTGATTGCCGAAAAGGGCGTTTATTATAGGCTCTATACCGGTGCATTTGAGTTAGAATAAAGAAAAAAAGTTCTACTGTGTTGCTACAATAGAACTTTTTTTTAGTGAATTGCACCTGTTTGATACATAAATTGAGCGAAGGCTTGTGAATTCTCTTCTCTTGCGCACTCCGTGAATTGCGCTAACGTGCGATGTGGATGAAATGATTTGTATGGCGTAGTGGTTATCCATACATGTCATTCTAAGTGAAGTGTAACGAAGTCTAAGAATCTCAAACCAAAACCATATTTTTTTACATTTGAATGCTAAGTCTATATTCTAAAAAGCAAATTAAGTATACCGTATTTAGGTTTTTTGATTAAACTCAGAATGAAAACTGAGCGGTCAATTCACTCTCCACGTTGGTTTGAATGACGAACTTAAACATTACACAAATAAAAAAGTGTCACACACGTTTTATTTGTGTTTGTAGTAAAGCATACAGTGGCAATAGCCCTCAAAGTTTTTGTCTTTTATTTGTTCACGGAACTCTTTGCACATACACTTTGTATCTTCGTTTTTTTGCAATCTGCAAGGGCAGTATCCGCCGTTTTGCTTCATTTTGTTTTGTAATGATTCAACAAGCTCTTTATTTGTATTAAGAGATATTTTCATATTGTCCCCTCCCTATAAAAGCCAATGGGTTAGCTTCTTAGTTATATTATTTGTTGTCACAAATAGTTATATTTTAGCAAGAAAGCAAAAGCTATATTTTGCTTTATGCAAAATCGATATTAAATTTGCCATATACCAAAACTCATTGCGAAAGCGATTTCATCCCGAAAGAATTTCATCTGCCAAATATGGCAGATTTCATAGTCGAGAAAGGGAGTTTTCCAACTATTTAGGTAGGCAGTTGTTAATCTTTTGAGTAAACGAATTTAGTATTCCAGCCCATTCTTCAAAAGTAAATGGGCTTTGAACGTATACACCGGTTGTTTCTTCCGGCTTTTTGAAATATTGAGTGTCTATTGCACCGAATTTATAATTTGAGAATGAGGCGTCATAGAATGTGCCGTCCGAATAGGTGATTTTAATTCTTCTAAGATAGGTCGAGTCAAACCAAACTTTATAATTAACGCCTTCATAGTTTATGTCGTACTTATAAAGAGTAGTGCCGTCCGCCGATTCTTCTTTTATCGCCTTTGTAATTAGCGTTACATATGAAGCAGTCAAAATGTTTTCGGTAACGGTGTAAAGTAGGTTATCTTCTGAATTGTAGGGCTTTTCTTCGACGTAGTATGTACCCGAGCCAAGCGGTACCGAACCTAGGGGCGTATCAAGATTTTCGTATACCTCTAAAATATTATATAGCTTACTCTCTATAAATATTTGACGGTATGTAGGGTATGTTTTGCCGTCAAGATGATAATTATAAGCGTAATCGTTATTATTTTTGTAGCAAGAAGCCAATATTTTATCGCCTGATTCTGTTGTTAATTCAAGGTCGAAAGAAAAGCTTGTCGCTTCTTTTACAAGCTTTGGAAAGGTTGTTTCCGCGCCTTTCAATTTTCTTGTAAGGTCGCAAGCGGTTGTTGTTAAAATAACTGCAATCACTAATATTATACATATCGAAAATAAAATTGTTTTTTTCATAATTCCCCTTTTCCTTATGCGAGCTGTGTAATTAGCTCTTTTTGAATTTCGTCAATAAACTCGCTTGTGTTGACAGCGTTCTTATCGTCGCCCGAGGATAATAGAAACAAATCTTTCGTCATAATACCTTTATCGAGTACGGCTATACAGCTTTTTTCGAGCTTATCTGCGAAAGCCGCCAATGCTTCTATTCCGTCTAATTCGCCACGCTTTTTCAGCGCACCAGTCCAAGCGAAAATGGTTGCGATGGGGTTAGTAGAGGTTTCTTCGCCTCTTAAATACCTGTAGTAGTGTCTTGTAACCGTGCCGTGAGCGGCTTCATATTCAAAGCAACCCTTAGGGCTAACCAAAACACTTGTCATCATTGCAAGCGAACCGAAAGCAGTTGATAGCATATCGCTAAACACGTCGCCGTCATAGTTCTTGCAAGCCCAAATAAATCCGCCCTTAGAACGCATTACCCTTGCAATAGCGTCATCTACCAATGTGTAGAAATATGTAATTCCTTTACGTTCAAATTCGTCTTTATATTTAGCAAACCTTTCCTCGAAAATTCTCTTAAAATTGCCGTCATAGGTTTTGCTGATTGTGTCTTTTGAGGAAAACCACAAATCTTGACTAGTTTCCAATGCGTAATTAAAACAAGCGTCAGCAAAGCTTTCTATCGACTTGTCGGTATTGTGCATAGCTTGTAAAATTCCGCTGCCTTCGAAATCAAATACCTTTTGTTTGATTTCGCCGTTTTCGCCCTCAAATACCAAATATGCGCTACCTGCACCCTCGGTTTTAATTTCAACCGACTTGTACACGTCACCGTAAGCGTGTCTTGCTATTGTAATTGGGTTTTCCCAAGTCGCAACGCATGGCTTAATCCTTTTGCACAAAATAGGGGTGCGGAAAACTGTACCGTCTAGTATGGCTCTTATAGTTGCGTTTGGGCTCTTATAAAGTTTTTTAAGTTTATATTCGTCCATTCTTTGCAGGTTTGGCGTGATTGTTGCGCATTTGACTGCAACACCGTATTTCAAAGTTGCTTCCGCACTTTGCACAGTAACCAAATCATCTGTTTTATCACGGTTTACAAGCCCTAAGTCGTAGTATTCGGTTTTTAGGTCGATGAAAGGCAGTATTAGTTTGTCCTTTATCATCCCCCATAAAACTCTTGTCATTTCGTCACCGTCCATTTCTACAATGGGAGTTGTCATTTTAATTTTTTCCATATTTATACCTTTTTAAGCGGAAGTTCCGCGTTGAGATTTATAGTAATTCATCAAACAGCCTTGTTTTAGTATTTCCTTTTCTTCTGCAGTAAGGTTTCCTAAATCAACGTTTAAAATGCCGATTTTGTCTCCTTTTAGAGTTTTGATTACACCTTTGCATTCGTCAATAAGTTTTAAAACGTCGTCAATATAGAGATAGTCGCCAACTGCAAGAGTAAAGTCGTCCTTTGTGGTAAGTGGTAGCATCCCCCAATTAATGCAGTTACTGCGATAACGTTTGGTTGCGAACTCTCTACAAATATTCGCTGAAGCGCCCAAAACTCTTTGACAACTTGCGGCTTGTTCTCTTGCCGAGCCGTCGCCGGGCTTGACTGCATAAATCGACGAACCGATATTGGCTTTTTCAAAACTTGTACCAAAAAGTTTTAATACATAGGCTAATTTTTCATCCTTTGCTTCTATTTCTTTTGTAAGAACTTTGCAACGCCCCACATATTCGGGAACTCGTCTTGATAGGGTGAATTCGGCAAGTTTCATAGGATTTGAACGATAGCTACTTGTTTCACCCGACGGAATCAATTCATCTGTTGTGGTAACCTCGTCTTTAATAACTGCTGTAAGTTTTAATAGAAGACTTTGTTTTGCTTTTGGTATTGTCGGCCAATCGGTGATATTCGGGCCGTAAACCAAGCGTTGATTCGGATTCGGTTTACCAAAACCATTGTATATTCTATTTTTGTAAATTTCAGGATTAAAAGAATAGCAAACAGAACTAACCGAATAATCCACGTCATCGGCAGGCGTCAGTATTCCGCCATTTAAAGCGGTTGCTGCAATCGATCTTGCGTCCATCAACGCAACCGCCGAAATTTGACCGTCCGAAGGCTTGCTACCCTCTCTATTGGGAAAATTCCTTGTGGTGTGTCTTATACTCAATCCGTTGTTTGTAGGCACGTCACCTGCGCCGAAACAAGGACCGCAGAAAGCGGGCTTGAATATTGCACCTGTATTTAAAAGTTCAAGCGCTATTCCGTTAGCCCAAAGTTCAGCTTGAATAGGGGTGCTTGCAGGATAAATATTCAAGGTAAAGCAATCGTTACCAATGCTCTTGCCTCTTAGAATGTCAGAAGCGGTGCAAATATTTTCGAAAGTTCCACCTGCGCAACCTGCGATTATACCTTGATCGACGCGTAGGTGCTTGCCGTCAAGCTTGCTTGTAAGTTTCAAAGATGCTTTTGGGAATTGCTTGTTTGCCTTATTGTCGATATCTTCCAAAATATCCCTTGCGTTCTCGATAAATTCTCTTATGGTATAAGCGTTTGAAGGATGGAATGGAAGCGCTATCATAGGCTCGATTTCGGACAAATCAACCTCTATTACTCTGTCGTAATAAGCGATTCTATCGGGCTCTAATAGCGAATAATCGTTTTCTCTCTTGTGAATCTTATAGTATTCCTTAACCTTGTCGTCGGTTTTCCAAATACTCGAAAGACAAGTTGTTTCAGTCGTCATTACGTCGATTCCGTTTCTAAAATCTACCGAAAGAGAATTGACGCCATCGCCGACAAATTCAAGAACACGGTTTTTGACAAATCCACTTGCAAATACCGATTTAATAATTGCGATAGCTACGTCGTGAGGTCCTACGCTCTTTTTGACTTTTCCTTTCAAATACACGCAGACGACTTCGGGTGGAAGTATATCGTAGGTGTTGCTAAGTAGCTGTTTGGCAAGTTCGGGACCGCCTTCGCCGATAGCCATTGTGCCCAATGCACCATAGCGTGTGTGAGAGTCAGAGCCTAATATCATATTTCCGCACTTCGTTAGCGTTTCTCTTGCGTATTGGTGTATAACCGCTTGCATAGGGGGTACGAATATCCCGCCGTAGCGTTTCGCCGCCGACAAACCAAAGGCGTGGTCGTCCTCGTTGATTGTACCGCCCACCGCGCAAAGAGAATTGTGGCAATTAGTCAAAGCAAAAGGTAATGGAAACTCTTTTAATCCGCTTGCCCTTGCGGTTTGAATTATTCCGACATAGGTTATATCATGACTAACCAATGCGTCAAATTTGATTTTTAATAATGATGAGTTACCAACGCTATGCTTCGATAAAATTTTATGAGCGATAGTACCTTTTTTACCGTCTTCCTTTGAAATAGGCGCACTTTGTGAAAGTACGCCGTCTATTAAAAATGAACCTTTTTCGTTGAGTTTTATCATTTCTTTATAGTCTATTGTCTTTTTTGTTGAGTTGATAATCCTTATTTAAATATTTTGTTTGCTAAAATTGTGAGTATTAGCAGATCTCCCGAGCCTCCTGTTGAAAGCGATGTTCTTGCAAAATATGAACACATTGCGTCAACGTTTTCTTCGGTATAGTTGTTTAGTACATAATCTGCAATCTTCTTTGCGTCGTTTACTAATGAACACTGCCTCGAATACATGCAAGTATCGTCAATAGTGGCAATCAGTTTCAAAAGTACTTTGCGATTGGCGTCTGATTTGCTTTCGCCTTTGGATAACAAATCTCTGTACATCGGTAGGGTTACCGCAAATACCGTTTCATATCCGCTTTGGGCTTCTTGTAACGCTCCACCTACGTCAAAGCTTTCTCTTACAATTGCACCCTTGGTATCTCTTTCGGGCGTAATGAACTTGGCAAGTTTGGCAATTTCTTCCGAGAGCGTTCTTTCGGTGATTTCCATTCCGTTTGATTGAAGTCTGAAATAACAGGCGGCAAATAATGCAGTCGCAAAAAATGTACCTTTTAGCACATTTACGCCTTCAGTTGCTTCTAGCAATTCTTTTTCGGCACTTGCGCCTGTTTTTTTAATGACTTGAATGGCCTTTTCGGGAGCAAGCTCAGCGGTTGCACTTCCTGCGTAGGCTAGGGTAAGTATATGTAGGTTTATAACAGTCAAGCCTCTTAGCATAAGTGGATAATCAACATCGATATGTGGATTGACTCCGTTCGGACAAACTAACCCTGGCTTTTTCTCGGTGGCAAGTTGTTCCATTATGCTCTGCTTGACTTTTTCTGCAAATTCTATTATTTCCATTTTGTTATTGTTTATAGTATATTATTAAATCGTGTTAATTGTACCGATAAATAGGGGAACGTTGTATTCTTTGTCAAGTATCATATAAACAAAAGGCTTGTCTAAATATATTTCCTTGATTTTTGGTTCGATACTAGGCGGAGCAGACGTTACTTCCATTCCGATTGAGGTTACTGCCGCAGCTTTAACACCATCTCGGCTTAATTCAAAGTGCGTTTTGTGATTTACATAAGAAACAAAAACATTATCTTCTGTGTCCCAAGCTCTTGAAAAATCGGCATCAATTTCCGAAAATGCGTCGACCATACCTAAATCCATAAGGTTTTGTTTTAAATTTACGGAATAATCAAAATCAAAGTACGGAACAAAGGTTTTAACAATGTCATAGCTTGTATTTTCATTATTTAATAGTGTATATAGCTCGTCTTTATCAAATACATCAAGATATTCGCCTAATTCTACTTTTGGTTTTATTCCTAAGAAACAAAATCTATTATTCTTGAAATAATACTTAAAGGCTTCTGCGTTGTTACTTTCGAAAAATGATGCTTGCTTTTTGTATCCACCTTCAACAAATCGTATAGATCCATCTTTATATGTGAACATATGCTCTCCGTCATTTAATGCTCTTGTCCAATTATCCTCGAATACTAAGGCGTTGATTATTTGCATAATGGTGTATGGGGAATAGCTTTCGACGACTTTATCAATCATACCTCTTGTCTTTTCCTTTACCCAAGCATTTGTTTGTTTAACAGTATCATTGTTGAAAAGAGCTTTGATTATTTCAGCGTCATAGTACGCTGCGGCATTATCAATAAAATCTTGCTTTGGAGTAAAGGACTCCTTAAACCAAACCGAGTTAGCAATTTGTACGGTTTGTGCGTTGGTCTCGTCGTCCTGATAAAGCGAATATAGGTATGCAGAATATTCGTTGATTTCCGTAGGCGTTAAGTGCATAACGTCTGCAATTTGGTTTAATGTTTCGTTGGCTGCGCCGTTTGAGAGTATCGCGAACGCAATGTAAACCGATAACGGCGAAATACATGTGTTTTGGGTGTTGTCTAACGTTTCGAATAGGTCAATGGAAAAATCGTTGATTGCGTCCATATATTTCGATGTAGACAAAACTTCGCTGTATGGACGTGACAAATTGATTTCCATAGGTGCAGGCTTGACCGTCTGGTTGTTTTCCGCTGAGTCTTGACAGCCTGCTAATGAACCAAGCAGTACTACGCCAATAATTGCTATTATCAATATCTTGTAGATTTTTTTCACATTAGCCTCCAAATACAATAAAAGTGCAAAGCGCAATTTCGGATTCTGTGATTATTTGGTGTACTTCTTTTTTTAATGTCCGTTTTTTTTGAACATTTATTGAATAATCTCATTTGCTGTTGTCATCACGACCGCAGCGGCGTCCTGAGTATCTAATCCCTGTTTATCGTCATGTCGAGCGAAGTTGAGACGTCTCTTTTATCGTCATGTCGAGCGAAGTCGAGACATCTCTATTGGCGTCATGTCGAGCGAAGTCGAGACATCTATTTGCTCATTAATCAAATGACGTGCACTTAATCTTAGACGCTGCATTTAATAATACCACTACAAGATTATACTATAAATAAGCATACTATGTCAATCACATTAATAATAACTAATGATTCGCATTCAATTCTTGTCGACAAAATGCGACAAAAGTTTGGTTCATAATTCTTTACTTGACATATTGCCGATAATGTGTTAATGTAGATAATGGAATTTTATTATCCTGTAAAGGGTGTCCCCCTTACCTTTAAAATGGCGGTAAAACACCCTAAAACTGAAAAATTAGGAGAGTATGATTTATGTTACGATTAGAGAACATTGTCAAAGATTTTGGCACTAAAGAGCAAGTAACTCACGTTCTTAAAGGAATATCGATTCAATTCCGTAAATCGGAGTTCGTATCTATCCTTGGACACTCAGGTTGCGGCAAAACTACATTATTGAATTTAATCGGAGGTTTGGACTCTTGCACCGATGGTACTGTTTTCCTTGACGGCAAAAGCACAAAGTCCTACACCGATTCCGATTGGAACCTATATAGAAATAAAAAGATTGGCTTCGTATTTCAAAGCTACAATTTGATTCATCATCTTTCGATTGAAAAGAACGTCGAATTGCCTTTGCAATTATCCGAAGTACCAAAGGCGGAGCGAAAAAGACGTGCCTTAGAGGCTCTCGAAAAGGTTGGTTTGAGAGATCAGGCTAGAAAACACCCCAACCAATTGTCGGGCGGTCAAATGCAGAGAGTAGCAATTGCGAGAGCTTTGGTAAACAATCCGTCAATTATTATGGCAGACGAACCTACCGGCGCATTGGATAGTGAATCGGGCGTTCAAGTAATGGATATTTTGAAAGAGGTTGCTAAGGATAAGCTTGTCGTAATGGTTACGCATAACGATGCTCTTGCCGAGGAATACAGCACTCGTATTATTAGAATGAACGACGGATTTATAGTCGATGATACCAATCCGTATTCGTTAGAGGATTGCTTGAATGACGAGGTAGTTGCCGAAAATGAAAAAAGAGCCGCAACCGAAAAGCTTATTTCGGAAAATGCTAAAACCGAAAAGGATCGTAAGAGATTTGTTAGAAAACTCAAGCAACAAGAATACGAAAAGAGAATGAAAACCTCTATGAGCTTGGGTACTGCAATTTCTATGAGTTTGACAAATCTTAGAAGCAAGCTCGGTAGAACGCTTTTGACGTCGATTGCCGGCAGTATCGGTATCATAGGTATAATGTTGGTTTTATCATTGTCGACCGGTGTAAAAGCTTATATTTCGGGCATTGAACAAGACGCACTTAGTCAATATCCCGTAACTGTAAATAATACCAATATGGATCTAATGGGTGCATTGAATATATTATCAAGTGCAAATACCGAGGTGCGTCCCGACTATCCCGACAAAGATGAAATCTACATACAAACCATTATGGGTAACGTATTTAAAGATGATACCTTCTTCAAGAATAACGATTTGGGCTCATTGAAAGAATATATTGAAGATAACTTCGACGGCAGTTTGGGTTATGTCAAGTACAACTACGGCGTTTCAATGGAAATTTATCGTCAATGCAATGGCGAGGATAAGGATTACGACTGTCTGTATCCTTTCGTTGACAGTATAAAGAATGTTCTTCCCGACGGCGCAAAAGATTACTTGGATACCCTTGAACAATACAGTGCAGCTATGAACGCTTGGGATGAGCTTATCGACAATAAAGAATTGCTTGAAAGTCAATATGAGCTTATAGGCGATTCAAGGTGGCCGACAGCGTATGACGAAATAATATTGGTAGCCGACCAAAAAAATCAATTTCCCGACTACGTTTTATTCTTATTAGGTTTAGTACCTCCGTCAAAGGTTGGCGATTTTTTGAATTTAGGCGGTCTTGTCGGCGGTGATACAAGTGAGTTATTTGATAAGGTTTATACCATTGAAGAATTGCTTGACGTTCGCTATAAAGTAATGACGGGTAACGACTATTATCAAAAAGACGATAAAGGTAAATGGGTGGAAGTAGCCGATAGCGAAAGAGTTAAAAAGGACTTTGTAAACGCTAATGGTGTTACTCTAAAAGTTGTTGGAGTGGTTCGTCCAAGAGAAGGTACAACAGTCACTTGTATTAATGGTTGTGCTGCTTATTCACCTAAGCTAGTTGAATACCTATCAGAAAGAGCAAAGACAAAGGAAGGCTCACTTGGTGAGGCATATTATAAAAATCCGGGTTACGACCCGAGAAATGGTCAACAAATAACTACTGATAGCGAAAAATTGAGTTTCACTCGTATGCTCGGCGTATGTACCTTTGAAGAGCCTACCGCAATCAATATTTACGCAAGCTCGTTTGAAAACAAAAATAAGATAGTTGAATTTCTTGACGGATATAACGAGTATCAAGAGCAACAGAGTAATCCTAAAACCGTTAAATATTCGGATAACCTATCAATGATTATGGGCTATGTCGACACGCTTACCGAAACGGTAACAAGGGTACTTGTAGGTTTCGCTTCGATTTCGCTTATTGTGTCGAGTATAATGATTTCAATTATCATATATACATCGGTATTGGAACGTCGTAAGGAAATAGGTATTTTGCGTAGCGTGGGTGCTAGAAAACTCGACATATCAAATGTATTTATCAGCGAGTCGGCTTTGCTTGGGTTTACATCGGGGCTGCTCGGTATATTCATTACTTGGTTATGTACGTTGTTGGTAAACTTTGTGTTAAAGCTTCTGCTTGGAATTTCCGACCTTGCAATAATCAATTGGTGGAGTCCGTTGCTAATGCTGTTAATTAGTATATTACTATCATTCCTTGCAGGTTTCGTTCCTGCGAGAATAGCCGCAAACAAGGACCCTGTGGAGTGTTTGAGAACAGAATAAAAGAAATTGCCAACTTGGGTTGGCAATTTCTTTTAATGGGCAATGCCAAATGTCATTCAAAATGAAGTGAAACGAAGATTAAGGTGAATTGACCGCTACGCTATTATCCCGAGCATTGTCTTTGGATTTATCCGCTATTCACGAAGTTCACAATTGCAAGTTGCACATTACTCGTTCATTAAAGTGAAAATCACTTTAGATTAAGCGCTTTCCACAATCATTTTATCTGCAACTAATGCAATAAACTCCCCGTTTGTGGGCTTATCGTTGCTTGTATATACCTTGATTCCGAACAGATGGTTTATATTTTCAATTTTTCCTTTATTCCAAGCCACCTCGATAGCGTGGCGAATCGCACGCTCGACCTTGCTTGCCGTAGTGTCAAACTTTTCGGCGACCTCGGGATATAATCTTTTGGTGATACTGTTTATTATTTCGGGATTTTCGATTGACATTTTGATTGCTTCTCTTAAAAATTGGTAGCCCTTGATATGAGCAGGAATCCCAACTGAGATAAATATATTTGCAAGTCTTTCATCTAACGACTTGTTTACTTTTGTTTTTGGTGGCGTGTATGGGGTTTTCTCGGCAAACAAATCCATTATTCTATTTTTAAGTGCATTAACATTTATCGGTTTTGTCATATAATACTTTGCACCGGCTCTCAATGCTCCTGTAATAAATTCGTCGCCAATTGGGAGTGAGGTTGCAATTACGTTTACATTCAAATTCTTTTCGGCAAGACTTCTTAAAACTTCCATTCCGTCCACGTTGGGCATAACTAAATCAAGTACCATAATGTCAAACTTACGGCGTTCACATTCGGAAATGGCTGTAATTCCGTCATAACAAGCGGTTACGTCAAAAAAGCCGTATCTTAATAACTCGGTCTTGATTTCGTTACAATAGTTTACATTGTCATCGACGATTAATACATTTAACTTATTCATGGTAAATCTCCTTTTTGTTAGTTCGCTCTAATTATAGCAAATCATCGCCGATTATGACTTTTTGAGGGTTTACGAATAAAGTCTGGGAAAGTCTTTTTTTGACAAAATCGCGCGAAAAAACTCGAATAAAATCGAATTTCAAATATTTAGAATACCAAATAAAGAGATATAAGCGGTGTTTCACCGATTTTTAGTCAACATTAATCGAAAAATATAGTAATTCATAAAAATACCGCCGTTAAAGGCGGAAACATTCTTATTGTCATTCTTCGACTTCGTTGCACTACGCTTGAGAATGACATTATGGTTTATGTATTGAATTTAACAACATTTTAGATTTTAAAATGCTGTTAAAGTTAATAGTATGCTGTGTAGTGTTAGAATATCGTCAAAGCATAGTCGTTCGGTAAGATAGGGAATTCCTTTTTTATATTCTAAACTCGAGGCTAATCCATCTGCGCTTTTTAAAAGCAAGCCTCTAACTATAGATGAATAGTCTCCCTTAATACATTCTCCCATTCTTGGCAGTTGATCTATTTTGAGTATTGTCGTTATGTTATTAACAATTTTTGAGGATATGTGTAAACATAAAAGCATAAGCTCTTTTTTTGAGCATATTCCAAGAAGTCCTTTTACAGTTTCGTCTATTGAGGTGTATATCGTGTATAATTTTACAAGAGGCTTTATTGCATATTCATGGGTAGTTTCGCCTGTAAAAGGAGCGGATTGCAAAGTATAAGGTTTAATTTCGCTATACTCTTTTGCCATTTGTTCAAAAATTTTTTCTTCGTCCATAAAATACAATATGAAAAAATAAAGAAAAATATAACATTATTTCTTATTTGAGGTGCATTTTTTTATTATTTATCCTATTATATATTTGCATGGCGGGATACGCTTTGTATAATGTGCAAAATTGGGTTATGTCATTCCGAGCGAAGTGGAAAAATCTAATCCTTATTTGTCATTCTGAGCAAAGTCGAAGAATCTCATCCGCATTGTCATCCTGAGCGAAGCGTAGCGAAGTCGTGAGGATCTAATCCTTGTTCCGTCATGTCGACCGTAGTGGAGACATCTCTAAAACGGGGTAATGAACATTCTTGAGAACTGAACTCAAGCGTTCCATATAAATCACGCAGTCCACAACGAATTGCAACCGTTAGGTGCAATTCAATTCATGGAGTGCGTCACGAGAATTCACGACGGCAAAGCTGTCAAATCATTCCGAGACTTGGGATGACAATTACTATTTAGAAAAAAATTAGAGGGGGTATAGCAATGAATAAAAAATTATGTATACTATCTTTTATCGTTGCAGTTTTGCTATTAGCTACAACGTTGTCGGCTTGTTCTGCCTATAACGGCGCTAATAATTCAGAAGAGGGCAAGGGAATCAAGGTAACTCTCGATTATGGCGACAAGAATATAAACAAAACATTGAAGCTATCGTCTAACGATGGTTTGGACGACTATACGAACGTAATAGTTGACGATAAAGCAGTTATAGGTTGGGTTGACGAAAACGGAAATGATGTTGAAGTTTCAAATTTGAGTGATAACGCAACTATTTATCCAAAATGGGGCGTTTGCGTGAGATTTTTCAATGAAAATTACGAGGAAATTGCCAAAAGAGTTGGAGTGCAGGGCGCAAGTTATCCGATTCCTGCATATCAAGCAAAGAAAGGCTATAAATTTGAAAGTTGGCTTGAAATGGGTACTAACGAACCGCTTACTTTAGCGGTATTTCCCGAAAAGAACAAGGACTTTTTCGCTTCGTATACTTATCAAGTCTACACAATCGATTACGATTTACAGGGTGGTGTTGCTTCCGCAGAACTTCAAACAGAATATACAGTGCAAAGTTCGTTTGAATTGCCTACTGTTAAAAAACAAGGTTTGCTTTTCTGTGGTTGGTTTGACGAATATAATCAAAAGATAACCGAGATAAAAAGCGATACTACCGGCAATATGTACTTGACTGCGAAATTTACCGACACAACTTTTAGTACTATTGTTAGAGAAGGAAGCTCAACTGTTACCGATAGTGGCATTGAAAATCAACAAGTTGATTTTGTAGACATTTCAAACTTCATTGATTTAGATACTTGTAAAAAATACGGTTATACAAAGTTGCAAATTACCGTTTCCATGGACGTGAAAGAGGAATTTGACGGTTATCAACATTGTTTCTTGTATTCGGATTCATATGTGGGAGTAGATAAGTCCAATTCTTCGCTAAAAGGTTTATTCTATAAATATATGCTTGGTGAACAAGAACAGGTTTCAGATCCATACTTTTTGGCAGGATATAGATTCGAGCATGGCGCAGGTGAAAATAATGGTAATTGGGCACGCTACAATATAACGTTTACAGTCGACTTGTCAGATCTCATTTCAAGCAAAAAATTATTTATTCGTTATAGCGCAAGCGGAATTTGGGAAGATACCTGGATAAATAGAAACATTGCAGTTTCGGTAAATGCTATAAGATAAATGTCATTCCGAGCGTACTCGAGGAATATCATCAATATTGTCATTCTGAGCCTGTTGAAGAATATCATCAATATTGTCATTCCGACCAACGTGGAGAAATCTCCCTATAAGCACTGACTTAATGCGAAGCATGCGAACATCCTGAATTGCAATTATCCAATTTATGTTTTCTATCGTGATTAAAAATCCTAAAACAAGGCAACAATGACTTTTGGGAGACAAATAGAAATAGGAGCTCCGCAAAAGTCGAGACCGTCTCTCTATAGCGACGCTTTTGCGAAAAGAAAACAAAGATGAAACTTACTCAAAAAGAAACACAACTAGTAACCGAACTTAAAACTCAAGAGCAACTTTGCGTACAAAAATACAATTTTTACGCAGCACAAGCTAATGACCCTGCACTCAAAGATCTTTTCCAAACGATTTCTGAGCATGAACAAAAACACTCTGATATGTTGGATAGCCTCCTTCAAGGCACCATTCCCGATGTCAAGATGAAAGGACCTATGGCAGAGGGCTATTCACCAAAGGAATCACGCGGAATAACTGCCGAAGGCAAGGCTTTTGACAAATTCCTTTGCACCGATATTATTGCAACCGAAAAGTATGTTGCAACCGCTTATAATGACGATCTTTTCTATTTTGCGTCGACAGACGTTAGAAATGTTTTAAACGCCATTATGACCGACGAACAAAACCATGCCGAAATGATTTGGAAGTACAAAGTTGCCAATAAAATGGTGGCTTAAATTAAAGCAAAACATTTTAATAATACAAAAAAGGAGTAACTTAAGCTACTCCTTTTTTGTATTTGTTATCTTGCTCCATAATGTCATCTTGAATCATATAAATCGCCATTCTCAAGCGAAATCGAAGAATCTAATCCTTGTTTCGTCATTTCGAGCGAAGTCGAGAAATCTCCATACTAGCACAGACTCTTTGCGAAGCATACGGACAGTCATTCTGAGCAATGTCGAAGAATCTAATCCGCTCTTTGATAGCGAGCTATCAAAGAATGAAATCTGCCCTGTGATTGTATGGTGTCATTTTTGTCATTATCTTTGGCTACTTAATAACAAAGCTTAAAAGAAAAGCAATCAACAAAATTATAGTTGTAACGGCGGCAAGTACCGTTGCTATGATTGCCAAAATTTTGGCAGGTTTTGTTTTAGAAGTTGGTATTGACGCAATTCCCAAGCCTAAAGCCACTACAGACAAGACAAGAGCAACTAAAGAAAGGATTAATTGAACTATTAGTCCAAATGCACCGCCTAAGGCTTCTGCTGCATCTCCGGAGGCTAAATCTTTTTTAATTCCGATACTCATAGCCAAGGTTATAGAGGATACTATTAGTCCAGCCACACCTAAAATAAGCGACGATATACCTAAACCCTTTCCCACTCTATTCTTTTTGAGATTTACGGTAGCGTTTGTTTGTTCAACAACTGCGTTGTCGTTTTCGCTTGTTTCCATTAAATTTTTGTTTTCTTCTTTCATAATATAAAACCCCATAATCTTATTTGGACTATCGTTTCGGCATTATCCTTATTTGTCATGCCTGACCCGCATTTGTCATTCCGACCGAGAATAATTATTCCGAACTATGAAATGTCATTCTGAGCAACGTCGAAGAATCTCATCCTTATTCCGTCATGTCTTGATAGTCGAGATAACTAATCTCAGCACCTATTCGTTTAGAAACACACTAACATCTTGAACGTCAATTGCACATTGCACATTGCACAGTGGCTTATGCGAGGTGTTAAAACGGATTATATCACTTGACTAAGCTCGGGATGGCGTAGGCCAATCAAAAGGCGCTACAAATTCATTATATCACTTTTACTTTTAACAGTCAATATGCAACTATTTTTGGGTAAAATCCCTTGATTCTTTAAGCATTTTTACTTTTTTTTCAATAAGAATGTAAAAATCTTTTCAAAGGTTGCAAAATGACTGACAATGCTTTATAATTGAATATAATAAATCAACAAAAACGGAGTGCAATTTGGTCGCAATTTCTTTTAAAAATGTTTCATTTACATACGATTCCGATGAAGATAATGTCGTATTGGCATTGTCAAACATCTCTTTCGACATACACGAGGGAGAGTTTGTTACGCTCTGCGGTGGCAATGGTTCGGGTAAAAGTACCCTTTCCAAGCTAACTAATGGTTTGTTGTTGCCGGATAGCGGATCGGTAGAGATTTTCGGAATTAAAACCACGCCCGACGAAGGGGATAAAAAGAATAAAAGAATTTACGATATTCGCTCGACAGTAGGTTTGATTTTTCAAAATCCCGATAATCAAATGGTTGCAAGTATCATTGAGGACGATATCGCTTTTGGCCCCGAAAATTTGGGCGTACCACGTGACGAAATAGAGCAAAGAGTCACTTGGGCGTTGAAAACGGTGGGAATGGAAGAATACCGAAAGCATACCCCGACAAAACTCAGTGGCGGACAAAAACAGCGTATTGCCATAGCCGGAGTACTGGCAATGAAACCAAAGGTGTTAATTTTGGACGAATCAACCGCAATGCTTGATCCCGAGGGTAGAGAAGAAGTGCTTGAAACGGTAAAAAGGCTAAACGAAGAAGAGGGCATTACCATTTTGCACATTACTCACAATATGGATGACTGTGTATATGGAGATAGGATCCTTGTATTGAAACAAGGAAAACTTGCATTTGACGGTACGCCTCAAGAATTATTTTTAAATGCAGATTTAGTTAGGACGTGCGATTTGGAACTACCACCCATTCAAAACGCAGTGTATTTATTAAATCAAAACGGTATAAAAATCGACGATTATATTCAAGACGAAAAGGAACTTGCTCGTAAACTATGGCAATTGAAACAAAAAATCTAAGTTACACGTATTCGGTAGGTTCACCCTATCAAAAGACGGCATTAAAGGACGTTACTCTGCATATACACGAGGGCGACTTTTGTTGTATCTTAGGTCATACCGGTTCAGGAAAAAGCACTTTATTACAACATTTTAACGGACTTATAAAACGCACGAGCGGTGAGTTAAGAGTGCTTGACTTCGACTTGAATCGTCGCAAGCCCGACTACAAATCTCTTCGCTTCAGTGTTGGTATGGTTTTTCAATATCCCGAATATCAGCTTTTTGACGATACGGTAAGCAAGGACGTTTCTTTTGGCCCTAAGAATATGAAACTTGACGAAGAAGAAATCAAGAAGAGAGTACGTGAAGCGCTAACCTTAGTCGGTTTAGATCCTGATGAAATCGGCGAAAAATCTCCTTTCGAGATAAGTGGTGGTCAAAAGCGTAGAGCCGCTATTGCAGGTGTAATTGCCATTCGCCCGAAAATTCTCGTGCTTGACGAGCCTACTGCGGGGCTTGACCCAAAAGGTAAAAAAGAGATTATGAGCCTTGTCAAGAGCCTAAAAGAGAAATTATCGCCAACCGTCGTTATGGTTACGCACGATATGGATTTGGTTGCTGAGTACGCTACCAAAGTAATCGTCTTAAAGGACGGCGAAGTTGCTTTTGATGGTACTCCTGCCGAACTTTTTAACAACAACGAAATAGTAAATGACTGTTCGCTTCGTTTGCCCTCGGGCGTGGCTCTTGCTAACGAACTAAGGGAAGTTGGCTTTGATATCGACCATAATTCCATTACGATTGAACAGGTTGTCGATAACCTCATAAAAGAAATTAAGCCAAAGGAGAACGACAATGCTTAAAGATATTTCCTTTGGTCAATATTATCCAACAGGTTCTATTCTTCATAGGTTAGATCCTCGAGTTAAACTCTTGATTATGCTTGCATACGTCATACTCATTTTCTTTGTCAAGAGTTATATCGGATATATTTTATTTGCGCTAATGGTCATTAGTACTGCGCTAATTGCAAGGATTCCATTAAAATCACTTTTCCGCTCGGTTAAGGCTGTGATTTTCTTGGTGTTGTTTATTACCATAATTAACGTTTTTTTCTACAAGGGCGAGGGCGAAGCTCTTTGGTCTTGGTGGAAATTGGCGGTATATGTTGACGGCTTGGTTTTCGCTTCAAAAATGGCGCTTAGATTAATTTTACTTGTTTTGGGCCCTGCACTTTTGACCTATACCACAACGCCCATGGAACTTACAAACGCTATCGAAAGCCTACTATCTCCTTTGAAATTGATTAAATTTCCGGTGCATGATTTGGCTGTTATTATGAGCATTGCAATGAGAATGATACCCACGCTTATGGACGAAACCGATCGTATTACCTTGGCTCAAAAGGCAAGGGGCGCAGATCTCGACACAGGTAATATTTTCAAGAGAATAAAAGCCATGGTTCCCATTCTTGTTCCGCTATTTGTATGCGCTTTTAGACGGGCGGACGAATTGGCTCTTGCTTTGGAATCGCGTTGCTATGACGCTACTCCAAATCGTACCACGTATAGAGTTTTGAAATTAAAGGGAAGAGATTTTCTTTTCTTAATAATGTTTTTGGTATTTATGGCGGCAGTGATTTTGGATGTCGCACTCCCCATATACTATCCATGCGACGCTACTTGGATAGAGGGCTTTTATGATAACGCCTTTTTCTCGTTATTCGGACTGTAACTATGAGATTGTTGTTGACTATTCAATATAAAGGAACTAATTTTTGCGGTTGGCAAATACAGCCGAATTGTCGCACGGTACAGCAAACGCTATCAGATGCAATTTTTGAGGTAACGGGCGAAAACGTAACTTTGCACGCTTCGGGTAGAACGGACGCAGGCGTTCACGCTTTGGGACAGAGAGTGCATTTTGATTCTAATACCAAAATTCCGCCCGAAAAATTGCCTTTTGCTTTGAATACTAATCTCCCGGATGATTTAAAGGTAATTGCTTGCGAACAAGTTTCGTATGACTTTGACGCTCGCTTTAACGTAAAAAGAAAAACTTACGTATATAAGTTTTATTCTTCACCGCACGAAAATCCTATGCTATTTGACGGATATGCGCATTTGCCAATAGTCCCCGACTATCAAAAAATGAGAGCAGCTGCCGACGTTATCGAGGGTGAACACGATTTCAAATGCTGTCAAGCGACCGGCGGACACGTAAAAACTACTGTGCGGACGGTGTACTCGATAGATATAAAAAAGGACGGCGAAATTTACGAGATAGCCGTAACAGGCAACGGATTTTTGTATAACATGGTTAGAATCATTGCCGGTACCATTTATTATGCGGGAATTGGCCGTATTAGTGAAGATGATATAAAATCTGCGTTCCTTACAAATGATAGAACGAAAATGGGGATTACTCTTGAAGCAAAAGGATTGTACCTCGTAAAAGTGATGTATTAAAAAGGGTTTGTTAATACATCACTTTTTTATGAGCAATATGCAACTATAAAATGTCATTCTGAGCTTGTCGAAGACTCTAATTCGCTTTCGTCGTGTCGAGCGAAGCATACGAATCATTTTTAATGTCAATTGAAAAATTGCGCATTGCACATTGGTTTAAGTGCGTTGAACTTAAGCCTTGACAAACGCGCCTATAATGTTATAAAATATTATAGATGAAAAAGAAACTTGTTATTCTATTATTAATAATTGTTGTTATCCTTGCCATTAGTTTATCTGGCTGTAATGCTAAGGTTAAAATCGGCGTGCCTTACGATGAATACGTTTATGATGACGAAACCGCCGACTTTTTGCCGACGGGCAATTCTATCTCTTTTACCAATGATTTTTTGGGTTACGAGATGACTTTCAATTCAGGCGTTTCGGTTATGGGCAAAACGAAACCTTCAGTTAGCGGATATACCCTTGAATTGTCTGACGATGTGTTGACGTTTCTTTCGGGTTTGGACGACTTAATTGAAAAGGACTACGAGGCTTATCAAGAAATAGTCAAGCAAATTAAGGACGGAATTACCGTTAATCAACAGGTATATTTGTCGGACGGTATAATTTTTTCTCACTCTTCGATAGCAATGCTCAAAGCTGTTGACGGCGAGGGAAGTTATCAAGATATTGACGGAGTCTACGACTATCGACCTGATTCAAACACCAAATTTAGATTGAAAAATGGTTTTGTTTACAAAATTACCATAAAAACCGAGGACGGCAAAACCACAGAAACTCAAGAAGAAAAACCGTCGCTTAGGTATGTCATTCAAGATAGAGTCGTTAAAATGATAAGAATTGACGAGAACGGCAAGGATTTATATCTCGAGGGAAAACTACAAACGACCTCTTATATATATTCGACAATCACATATCCTAAGGACTTTTCCGAAGCCTTTAAGGACGGAGATAAGGCAAGCTACGAAAAAGCCAAACAATTGGACGGCTTGACTATCGCAGCACTTACAAACTCGTTTTACAAAGCAAAATAAGGTGATAACTATGATTAATTTAATGATTGCAATGAATGTCTTTCAGCAGAGCTTTATTTCCTGCTTCGCTATTATGACGATAGTGGGTTTTTGCCTTATCTACGTAGATAAAAAGAGATGGAAAGAGCATTGCGCAAGATCTGCAGAAATGATGGCGAAGAAAAAGCCACAAGTGGTGGAACTTGACTCTGCCTTGTCTGAAGAGGAAGCTGTAGTCGATGATAACGATAAAAAGAAGAAGTCAAAAAAAATAAAAAAGGATAAGACGCCGATAAGCGGCGATTTCGAGTATAACGGCAGAATAAAAGATAGAGTGTTAATTACCTTAGCCGTATTCTTTTGTGGTTTGGGCGAACTTTTAGGAATGATAATTTTCCGCCATAAATGGTATAAATTTCAATACAAAATCGCTATACCGTTACTTGCTTTGCTTAACATTGGAACAGTAATTGTGTTAGTAATCGCTTGCCGTGGCATAAGTGGTGAGATAACAAGCAAATTCTTTGGGTAGTTTGGTATGGGAGAAAGAAGCTATTTGTATTCGGGCTTGGGAACTGATAAAAAAAAGCCCTTAAGATTTTTAAAGAAAATTCAAGAGCAGAACGACAAAGCGTCCAATTTCAAGGTTGGAAGAGGACTTGTTTATCGTAGTTTTTGCATTAATGGAGTACGAATAGAATCTATCGAAAAGAAGAACACATCCGATAAGGCGATTTTGTTTTTGCACGGCGGTGCATTTTTGCGTGGCTCGGATGATTTTGCAAGAAAGGTTATGGCTCGTTTTTGCAATAAAACAAATGCGAAAGTGTTTATGCCCGACTATTCCATTATGCCGATAGCCTTTCCAAAGGCAATTGAAGAGGTCGACGTTGTATGGGATTATTTGACAAGCATTTATCGTCCCGATAATATTCTTTTGTTAGGCGTAGGCTCAGGCGCAAATATTGCGCTCGGGTTGTCGTCAAGATTGGCATTAACCAAAATGCTTTTGCCGTGCGCTATGGTACTTATCGCTCCTTGGATTGATATGACCGTTTCGGGCGATAGTTACTACGATAAATTTTATTTAGATAAAGCCTTGGGCAATTACGTTGTCGATTTACCTGATTTACCTGATGCTATCAAAATGAACTTTGTATATGACTACCTAAACGGAGTTGATAGAAAGGATCCTAGAGTATCGCCACTGTTTGGCAACCTGTACGGCTTGCCGAAAACGCTTATCATTGTAGGTGATTATTCTATAATTCAAAGCGATGCAGAAAGCCTATACAAAAAACTTTGCGAATGTGGTGTTGACGTTCAGTATATAGTAAGGGATAAGCAAATAGGCGAATACGTTTTGTTTTATAAAACCAACCGCGTGGCTTATAAGGATATGAATACTGTTATTGCATTTATCAATTCTATTTTAAATCCACCTAAAGCGGAAGAGAAATCGGAAGAGCCTCAACAAGTAGAAGAAACTCAACAAACGGAAAAAGTCGAAACTATAAGTGACGAGGAAATCGGCGCCGATTCGGCTGAAACTCTATAAAAAAGTGCAACGCACTTTTTTTAATGTTCGCTTTGCTAATGTTGGATTTCGTGATTGTATGGGGTATATGTCATTCTTAAACGTAGTCGAAGGTGAATTGACAGCTCTGCTGTCATCCCGAGCGTAGTCGAGGGACCTCATCCCTATTCGTCATGTCGACCGCAGTGGAGACATCTCTAAAACGTGGTACAGAACAGTTTTGAAAACGAATATTAAGCGTTCCATAAAAGAATCTCATTCATAACGAATTGCAGCCGTTAGGTTCAATTCAATTTACGGAGTGCGTAAGTGAAGAGAATTCACGAAACCGAAGGTTTTAAATCACGACGGCAAAGCCGTCAATTCATTCTGAAATGCAGACTTCAACATGGAGAAATCTACAATTAATAACTTTACAACTGAATAATTATAGTATATAATTAAATATAGCGGTATCGAAGATTAAAACCGCTTTGTTATAAAAATAATTTTGTTAAAGGAGAATGTAACAAATGGAAAAATTAACAATAAAGGATATTGACGTTAAGGGTAAAAAATGTTTGGTTAGATGTGATTTTAACGTTCCTGTAAAATCGGGCAAAATCACTGACGAAACAAGAATTATGGGTGCTTTGCCTACCATCAAATACTTAATGGAACAAGGCGCAAAGGTTATTCTTTGCTCACATTTGGGCAGACCTTTCAATATCTTTAATGCAACTATAGACCGCAAAAAGATTAAACCTGCGGACGCTGAAAAGACTGACGATCAACTTCGTCAAGAAACAATGGAGAAATGTTCTTTGGAAATTGTTGCAAACAGACTAAACGAGCTTTTGGATAACAAGGTTACTTTTGTAAACGATGTTGTAGGCGAAGAAGCTGAAAAGGCTGTAAACGCTTGTAAAGAGGGTGAATGTGTATTGCTTCAAAACCTTCGTTTCTACAAGGAAGAAACAAAGAACGATCAAGCATTTGCGGAAAAACTTGCTCGTTTCGGTGACGTATATGTAAGCGACGCTTTCGGTACAGTTCATAGAGCTCACGCATCAACCGCAGGTGTTGTTCAATACGGTTATATCAAGACTGCTGTAGCAGGCTTCTTGATTGAAAAAGAGCTTAACGTTATGGGAAAAGCAATCGAAGAACCTCGTCGTCCTTTCGTAGCTATCTTGGGTGGTGCAAAGGTTTCTGATAAGATTGGCGTTATTTCCAACTTGATTGAAAAGGTTGATACACTCATTATCGGTGGAGGTATGGCATATACCTTCTTCAAGGCAAAGGGTTGGAACGTTGGTAATTCATTGTGCGAACTTGACAAGGTTGACCTTGCAAACGATTTGATGGAAAAGGCTAAGGCTAAGGGTGTAAACCTCTTACTTCCTATCGATACAGTATGTGCAGATAAATTTGATAACGATGCAAATAGAATGGTAAGCGCAGGCGGAGTTCCGGACAATTGGGAAGGCGTTGATATCGGACCTGAAACAGTTAAGCTATTCACGAACGCTTTGAAAGGTGCTCAAACAATCGTTTGGAATGGACCTATGGGCGTATTTGAAATGCCAAACTTCGCAGTAGGTACCAAAGCAATCGCTGCAGCACTTGCAGAATCTGATGCAATCACCATTATCGGCGGTGGCGACTCTGCAGCAGCAGTTACACAGCTTGGTTTTGCTTCCAAGATGACTCACATTTCCACAGGTGGCGGCGCAAGCTTAGAGCTTTTGGAAGGAAAAGTTTTACCGGGTATCGAATGTTTAAACAACAAATAGTTTTACGAAAATAATAATTTGCATAAGCAAAAAGGAGAATATAATGAGAAAACCTATTATCGCAGGAAACTGGAAAATGAATAACAATATCGCTCAAACAAAGCAATTAATCGCTGATTTAAAGCCATTGGTAGCTGACGCAAAATGCGACGTAGTAGTATGCGCTCCTTACACTTCACTTGCAGCAGCAGTTGAAGCAACTAAGGGTAGCAACATCAAAGTTGGCGCAGAAAACGTGCACTGGGCAGAAAAAGGCGCATATACAGGTGAAATTACCGCTGATATGCTTTTGGAATTGGGTGTTGAATATGTAATCATCGGACACAGCGAGCGTAGACAATATTTCGGCGAAACAGACGAAACGGTTAATCTTCGTGTTAAAACCGCTTTGGCAAAGGGCTTAAAGGTCATCCTTTGCGTAGGCGAATTGTTGAACGAAAGAGAAGCTGGAATCACCCCCGAAGTTGTTCGTCGTCAAACCAAAATCGCTTTGACGGGCGTTACACATGAGGACTTAGATAACATCGTTATCGCTTACGAGCCGGTTTGGGCTATCGGTACAGGTAAAACTGCAACCGCTCAAGATGCAAACGATACTATCAAGATTATTCGTGATTGTCTCAAAGAGATGTATTGCGAAAAGTGCGGCGAAAAGGTACGTATCCAATATGGTGGAAGTATGAAACCTGCAAACGCAGCTGAATTAATGGCTATGCCTGAAATCGACGGCGGCTTAATCGGTGGCGCTTCACTAAAAGCAGAAGATTTCTCTAAAATCGTTAATTACTAATTTTAATATATAAAAACCATTGTCGTCTTGCCTAATATAGGTAAGGACGACAATTTTATTGAAAACTATGGAAAAAAGATTATATTCAATTATTATTATGGACGGCTTTGGAATTAACAATGATTCCAAGGGCAACGCTATTAAAGCGAGCGGTACACCTTGCATTAATAAACTTCTTGAAGAGTTCCCTAATACGCAAATCGGTGCAAGTGGCGAAAATGTTGGTTTGCCCGACGGTCAAATGGGTAACTCCGAAGTTGGACACTTAAATATCGGTGCAGGTCGTATCGTATATCAAGAATTAACAAGAATTACAAAAGCTATCAAAGATGGCGATTTTTATGAAAATCCCGCATTGGTTAAGGCTTGCAAACACGCCAAAGAAAACGGCAAGGCTCTTCACATTATGGGCTTACTCTCAGATGGTGGCGTACATAGTCATATTACACACCTATATGCACTCTTAGAACTTGCAAAAAGACAGGGCTTAAAGGACGTTTTCGTTCACTGCTTTATGGACGGAAGAGACGTTTCTCCTACGAGCGGACTTGGCTTTATCCGTGATTTAGAAACAAAAATGGCTGAAATCGGAGTGGGTAAAATCGCCGATGTAACAGGTAGATTTTATTCTATGGATAGAGACTTTGCATGGGATAGAGTTAATAAAGCATATGATATGATGGTAAACGGCAAGGGCTTGAAGTTTACTGACGCCGAAACGCTTATGAATTCAAGCTACGCTAACGGAGTAACCGACGAATTCGTTTTGCCAAGCGTAATTGTTGATGGTGACGGCAATCCTATCGGCACGATTAAAAAGGGCGACAGTATGATTTTCTTCAACTTCCGCCCGGACCGTGCAAGAGAAATTACTCGTAGCTTTATTTATGAGGACTTTGATTCCTTCCCTCGTGAGGGTGGCTGGGTTAACCCATATTATGTTGGCTTTACTCAATATGACGAGACCTTTACAGGTTGGGATATAGCTTTCCGTCCGCAAACTCTTGTAAACACATTTGGTGAATACGTTTCAAAACTTGGCTTGAAACAATTAAGAATTGCCGAAACGCAAAAGTACGCTCACGTAACATTCTTCTTTAATGGTGGCGTTGAAATGGTTAATCCGGGCGAGGATAGAGTTTTGATTCCGTCGCCTAGAATTGCAACCTTTGATATGAAACCCGAAATGAGCGCATATGAAATCACAGAAAAGGCAATAGAACTGATTAACTCGGGAAAATACGACCTTATGATTTTGAATTACGCAAACTGCGATATGGTTGGTCATACAGGTATCATGGACGCTGCGGTTAAGGCAGTCGATACCGTTGACGAGTGCGTAGGTAAATTAGCAAAGGCTATTTTGGACGTAGGCGGTATGGCTTTAATTACAGCCGATCACGGCAATGCGGACGTAATGATTACAGCCGACGGCAAACCTTTTACCGCTCATACAACAAACCCGGTTCCGCTTATTCTACTTGACAACAAACACAAGGATGCCAAACTTAAAGATGGCGGTAAATTAGCGGATTTAGTTCCAACGTTGTTTGACATTATGGAAATCGAACAACCAAAAGAAATGACAGGTAAATCGTTGTTAGTAAGAAAATAATATAGGAGAACAATAAATGAGAAAAGCAGGAATTTTAATGCCCTTAGCCTCTCTTCCTTCACCATACGGAATTGGTACAATGGGCGAAGAAGCAAAGAAATTTATTGATTTATTGTACGATACCGAGCAATACTATTGGCAAGTTTTACCGCTTAATCCAACCTCATACGGTGATTCTCCATATCAATCACCGTCCGCATTTGCAGGTAGTCCATATTATATTGACTTGCCTACATTGGCAAAAGAAGGCTTGATTACCGAAATGGAATTGAAAAATGCCGAGCATGATACCGAAAGAGTTGATTACGGCTATATGTTCATTGAGAGAATTGCCCTTTTGCGTAAAGCCTTTTCAAGATTTGACGTAACAAACAAAGACTACGTTGACTTTAAAACCAAAGAGGGCGAGTGGTTAAAGGAATATGCGGTATTTATGGCGCTTAAAGTAAAACACAACTACCAATCGTGGGATACTTGGACTCCAAAATATAAGTTCCGCAAAAACTATGAAAATATAGTCAATGAAACGGCAAAGGAAAGCGAATTCTGGTGCTTTTTACAATACGAATTTTATACTCAATGGGGAGAAATCAAAAGATACGCAAATTCTAAGGGTATTGAAATTATCGGTGATATGCCTATATACGTTGCGTTTGATAGCGTTGAGGTTTGGTCTAATCCACAAAACTTCTTGCTTGACGAAAACCTAAATCCAACCATTGTTGCAGGTTGTCCACCCGACGGTTTTTCTCCTGACGGACAACTTTGGGGCAATCCGATTTACGATTGGGAAAAGATGAGAGCAAACGGTTACATATGGTGGATTGAACGCGTTAGAAAGGCAATGACCTTGTTTGACGTTGTTAGGATCGACCATTTCCGTGGGTTTGAGGCTTATTATGGAATACCTTTTGGCGACAAAACCGCTGTAAACGGCAAGTGGTATAAGTGCGTAGGCGCAGAACCATTTGAAGCAATAAATAAAGCGCTCAATCACCCGAGAATTATTGCCGAAGACTTAGGTCAAATCGACGACGGAGTAAGAGAGGTTTTGAATAAGACAGGTTATCCCGGAATGAAAGTATTGCAATTTGCTTTCTTTGACGAAGATAACGAATATTTGCCTCGTATGTACAAAAACGGAAACTGCGTTGTTTATACAGGTACGCACGACTCGTTTACCACAAGACAATGGGCAGAAGACCTTGAAAACGGTGGCGAGGTTAAGAATAGATTTTTGATAGAGAGCAAAAAGGCAACAAGAGAATCTATCACTGACGCTATGATAAGAATGGCGCTCAACAGTAAAGCCAATTATGCAATCATTCCTTTGGGAGATTATATGAATCTCGGCAAGGAAGCAAGAATCAATGAGCCTTCGACTTTGGGCGGTAACTGGGATTGGAGAGTATCGGCTGACTACGACACACCGAAACTAAGAAAAAAGATTACTCGCTTAACCACAATAAGCGGTAGATAAAAAAAGGGGTTGCGTGAAGCAATCCCAATTTTTTTAATGATTTGACGGCTTTGCCACCGTGAATTGAAGCCGTTGGCTTCGTGAATTCTTTTCTCTTACGCACTCCGTGAATTGAATTGCAACCAACATGCACATTAGGGCAATTCATTGTTAAAGCGACTACAGGCGTTTTAACTTGGATTAGCTCCTTCGACAGTCTCAGGATGACGCTCCCGCGTCGGGATTACGAACGACACCATACCAATTACGCAGTCCATAACCCGCTTAAAAAGCGGATTTCATCGCGATAGCGATTTCACTCCTAAGGAATTTCACCTGCCATTTATGGCAGATTTCACTGAATGATTGATTAGGCTTTGCCTAATTAATCATTCTTGCTACAATTCCCCAAGGTGGCGTAATCTTATTGTTGTTGAGAAGCCACAAGACGGGAACGCCTAAGGTGTCGCTTTCCTTTGGATAGGTGGCGATTCCGTCCGTTATTATTATAATACACATAATATCGCCTTTGAAAAATTCATTTGCCATATTTATGACGTTTATAAAACTTGTACCGCCACCGCCCTTAATTTCTATTTTTTTCACATCGTCAAAACTTTCAAATTCTTTGGGTTCGGTTACTTGATAGTCAAAGTAGGATAACCACCCTTTAAACTTGCCGTTGAATTGGTCGATAGCGCCTTTTATTTCATTGATTGCCAAAGATACTTGCTTAGACGAAATGCTACCTGATGTATCTACTGCAACAAACACATTTTCTATTTTTTCCTCAGTTTCGTTAAAGTCGGGCAAAAGGAATATACCGTCTTGGAATCGTCTGTCGGGCGGTGAAAAAGAATAATCGTTGACTTCTTGTTGAATAAAATTGATAAGTACCGATTTCCAATCAATGGTAGGGTGAATTATTTCTTCAACCATTCTTTTAACCAAAACAGGTACGGTGCCTGCCATATTAGCGTTTTCAAGTTCCTTATAAACTTCGTAAACTTGTTGCTTCCATATGTTTTTATTCAGTTCGTTATCCTCAAGTTCGCCCCAATGAGAGTGGTCGTCAAAGAAATTGTTAGGAAAGATTTTTTTTGATTTATTTTCAGCATTTTTATCACCATTTTCGCCGTCATTCTCTATATCGCCGTTATTTTCTTTATTGTTGTCGCTATGTGTTGAAGAGGCTGAGCCACTGCCATTTTCATTGCGTGAAGAACTTGATGGGTGCGAAGAACTCTCGTTTTCGCTACTGTTTTGTTTTCCGTTAGCACTTGAATCTTTTGAACCGTTATCTTCTCTATCACCATTTTTGCCGTCATTCTCTACATCGCCGTTATTTTCTTTATCGTTGTCATTATGTGTTGAAGAGGCTGAGCCACTGCCGTTTTCATTGCGTGAAGAACTTGATGGGTGCGAAGAACTCTCGTTTCCGCTACTGTTTTGTTTTCCGTTAGCAGTTGAATCTTTTGAACCGTTATCTTCTGA
>CALYRM010000004.1 GCA_945482995.1 uncultured Clostridia bacterium
ACACACTCGCTTTAACCTTTCTGTTCAATTTTCAAGTTGCAATCGCTGCCCTTTCATTGACAGCTTAATTATCTTACCATACATATAATTTATTGTCAACAAATTTTGCAAGATTTTTTATATTTTTTTATTACTTTTTTTAATTTTTTTCGGATAGACATTTTTTCTCAATTACACCGCCTCCAAGACATATTTCATTTAGGTAACATACGGCATATTGTCCCAAGGCAACGCCTCTTACGGGTTTATCAAAATATAAATGTACGCCATTTTCAGTCTTTACCAACGTTGCATCAAACAACGGTTGTCTATGTCTTATTCTACATTTAACCCTTGTTTCTTGTTTTTCGGGTACAATAGATATAAAATTAAACTCTGGCACTTCGACCATGTCGGCGTAAAGCTCTCTACATTCGCCTTGATTGACGTATAAAATATTGTTTTTTACGTCTTTATCTACGACAAACCAGGGTTCCAACGTACCGCCACCGCCTATTCCTAAGCCGTGTCTTTGACCAATGGTATAATAGTATACTCCATGATGAGTCCCGACTCTTTTACCTGACAAGTCTAGTATGCTTCCGTCTTTCATCGGAATATATTCCGATAAAAACTTTCTAAAATTCCTCTCACCTATGAAACAAATACCCGTGCTATCCTTTTTATTTGCAGTTATCAAACCCTTTGCTTCCGCCATTTGTCTAACCTTTGATTTGTCGGATATATCTGAAAGCGGAAATAGCACGTTTGACAATTGCGCACTCGACAACTGATTTAAGAAATATGTTTGATCTTTATTAGCGTCTGCCGATTGCAATAAATGGTGAATATTCTCCTCGTGGCGAACGCCTGCATAATGCCCCGTTGCAATAAACTCGGCATCAAACTGATTTGCATATTCGGCAAAGGCATCAAATTTGATTACTTTATTACATAAAACGTCAGGATTTGGTGTGCGACCTTTTTTGTATTCGTCAATAAATAATTTGAATACCTTTTCGTAATATTCCTTACTGAAATCAACAACATAGTATGGGATATCCAAGGCATCGGCAACACGTCTTACGTCTCTAAAATCGTCAACAGCAGTACATTCGCCGTTATTTTCGGTTTCATTCCAATTTTTCATAAACAGTCCGACAACGTCGTAGCCTTGCTCTTTCAAAAGCATTGCGGCTACCGAGCTATCGACACCACCTGATAATCCTACTACTACTCTACGCATCAAATACCCCTGTTGAAATGTATCTATCACCCGAATCGGGAAGAATTATTACATATACACCTTTTTTTATTTCGGCTAACTTTTTAACCGCTGCTAAGCTTGCACCACTGCTGATGCCACAAAATAAATTATATTTATTTTTCAATTCCCTTGTATTAGAATAAGCCTCCTCATCGGCTACCGACAAAATACCATCAAGCATTTCGACTTTTACTATACTCGGCACAAAATTCGCACCGATTCCTTGAATTTTGTGTGGATGTGCGTTTTCGCCAATTAATACTCTACTGTTTTGCGGTTCAACAGCATAAACATTTACATTTAAGCCTTTTTCGATAAAAAACTCTTTTAAGCCCATTGCAGTTCCACCCGAGCCTAACGGTGAAATAATATCGGTTACCGTCGGCAAATCCTTGAATATTTCGGGGGCTGTCGTTAGCCTATGTATTTCCTTATTGTATGGATTATCGAATTGACATGGCATATAGCCGTTTCTCTCTATGGCTATCCTTTTGGCCTCGTCAATGGCTCCTTTCATTCCAAGTCTAGCGTCGGTCAACACAACCTCTGCGCCATAGCTTTTTAGAAGCTCAACTCTTTCCCTACTCATAGAAGATGGCATAGTCAGCACAACTTTAAAACCGATTTCTCTACCTACATACGCTAAGCCTATACCCGTATTTCCACTTGTAGGCTCAACTATTGTATCTCCGATTTTGATAATACCTGCCTCAAATGCTCTTCTTAACATATTAAAAGCAGGCCTATCTTTAACAGAACCGGTAGGGTTTGCACTCTCGAGCTTGCCATACACAGGACTTCCGTTAAACTCATCGATAAAAACTAATGGCGTTCCGCCTATTTTGGTTGTTATAACTTCAAAATTGTTCATTTTCGCTCCTTTCCTATCATAAATTCTCCCAAACATAGGCAAGCGTCAATTTATTTTTCATTCCACATAAGCCAGTGTGCAATGATATAATTATTTTATTACTTCTCGCGTAATTCGCTAAAAGCCGATGCCGGGGATGAAACATCTTCACTTCGATCGAAATGACTTGTGGGCGACTAAAGGATAGATAAAGCGGATGAGATTCTTCGACATTGCTCAGAATGACACATTCGTTGCACTCCGCCAAGGATGTCATTATGGCTCGGAATGACGTTATCTTAATGAATGACTTATTTTATTATAGCACAATAAAAACTATTAGTATATATTTTTAATATATTTTATTCGTTAATTTTGGCAAGTTTGACAATAGATTACTATGCATGGTTCGCAAATAGTCGGTACTTTTATAAATCTTTTCCGACTACACTCGGAATGATTAACAAGTATTAAATCTTTAAATCTTCGTTATCAGAATGATATAAAAAAAAGTCCCGTCATTTCGACGGGACTTAAATTTTATTCTATTATTTAGAATAAATTTTACATCTTCTTACAGACTCTGCAATTTCAGCTTCATCAAGCTCGGTATTACCATACCAACCATTTGTTGTAACGCTGTCATTGTGTGATACCGCGTCAATGGAAGCAGATACTGTGCATCTTGAAACGCTACCGCTCTTGAAGTAACCAACGATTGCGCCAACATTGATATAGCTCTTACGTCCACCAATATTGATACCAGCTACTTTTAAGCCCTTAACTTCTGCATGGATTTCAACTTCTGCGTTTACTCTTGCAATAGTACCTTCGTTATAAGCAACTATACCGCCAATGTCGAAGTATGCGTTCATTATATCTTTCCAACTTTGTGATACAGCCTTTATTGAACCTGTAACAACTGATACGTTCTTAACTGTTCCTTTGTTGTAGCCTACAACTAAACCAATTCCTACTGAACCGTGCTTAGCAACGTCAACACTTGCATTTACAAGTCTTAAGTTTTGAATTGTACCGTTATTGTATGCGAACAAACCTGTATAACCGTCATTCACATCATTTATCTTAAAGTTTTGAAGTGTATAACCATTACCGTCAAATGAGCCCTTGAATGGAACCTTTTCAGTACCGATTGGATCGATTTCTGCATAATCTAAGTCGATATCTGCGCCTAGCTCGAAGTATACGCCTTCAAAATCGTTATGTGTGATATATTTAGATAATATACTGTTGATACTCTTTGCAACGGTCAAGAATTGTTCCTTTGTGTAAATCATATAAGGAGATTCCTTTGTGCCGTTGGATTGTGTTACTGAATCATACTTTGGCAACTCACCGATTACATTGAGAACTGCGCCTGTAACTTCGCTTCCGTCAGTAGCACATAGTACTAAATCGTATTTGCCTTCCTTTAGGTTGTAAGCGTAGTCATTACTTAATGTGATTACGCCATCGATATAACGAAGTTGAGTATTTGACAATTCGATTTCTTCCTTGCCACTCATTACTCTAACCTCTGAGAACGTCTTATCAGCCATATCAACATAAATGTTAAGCTCGCTGTTTTCGTTCTTTTTGAAGTTATAAGAGTTTGTAGTGAACTTCATTTCGCCGATTACATTCAAGCTAAACTCGAATGAATTTACTTCGGTATAAACTGTGAAAGCAACTGCACCGTAATTCAATTCGGTTACATTGAGTACTAATCCTTGATTATCTATTGTATAACAAGCTTCGTCTAAGCCTACAACATAAACCTTATTGACGTCGGTTTCTTGTAAATTCCACTTGAAAGTCTTTACTGTTTCTTGACTCTTGTTTACTGTTTGAACTGTGCTGTCCTTCATTGAAGGATCTGTTGTGTTCATAACGGTAACTTTGAGTTGAACCTCGTTTTCAGCACCGCTTACTGTGAATACGTATTCGCCACTTTGTAAATTAGCGAAGTAATCTTTGGAAATTGTTAACGAGTTAGCGTTTTGTGTGAATGATGCGCACTTGCTTCCGTTGATTGTTGCAGTTAAGGTTACACCTTGTGGAATGGTTGCACCGAAGACTACGTCACTTGGTTGAGCTTTGTCGTATACAGCAGTCTTTGCATTGACAACAAGCATATTGTTTACACCAACATTTACTGTGAAGTTGTAAGTAGTACCTGCTACAAGAAGTTTACCTGCAATTGTACCTTGAGGAACACCGTCAAAAGCTTCTTTTGCAATAACTGTGCCGTTTAGATGAGATGTAACGTCACGATTGCCTAACATTACCTTTGTGATTGTGTTTTCGTACAATACGATATCGAGAGGTAAATTGGAATTGGAGCTTAGATTATAATCATAAGCTGTTGTCTTTAACATTGGCAAACGATTGTCTACTACTTCGATATTTACAGTTGCGTTTTCGCCGTTGCTGTACTCGATAACGAATGCTTCGCCTGTCGAGTTCATTAAAGCAGCTGCGTTTACTCTAAACTCTTCGGTTGATTTGCTGTAGCTCCATGCGCCATCAACTAAGCCTACGCTCTTGATTGTGTTGCCGTATAAAGGCATTGAAATTTTAACTGCTTGAGCAGATGCTTTATCAAACGTTGCCTTGAAGCCACCATCAGGAACAATGTTCTTGTTAGTAACAACATTAACTGTCAATACTAAGTAACCCTTAGATGATTCAAATACTAATTCGTGAGCTCCGTATTCAACATTGCTCAAAGCACTTGAATTGATTGTCAAGATTTCATCGTCATACGAGTAATCTACGCCCTCGGTCATAAGTTTACCGTCTAAGCTTAAACCGATAAACTTCGAAGTATTGAGATGTACAACGTAAATTAAATCGCTGTTAGATTCTTTTACATAATCTTTATTTGCATCGTCAGCTGTTGGCTTATCGGCTGCCTTAACAACCTTTATAGTCTTGCTAACCATTTTGTTAACCTTTGAAGTAACTTTGATATCTGTTTCAAAGGTTGCGGGAGCAGTTGCTGTTACTCTAACTTTGTTATCTTTAATGCTTAACAAGCTCTCATCATATTCGTAATTAAATTCGTCCCAATCAATCGAGTAGATAGCGCCCTCTTTATCAGGATTTTGAATATCAATAGCATATGTATCAAACTTTGTCAAATAGAAGTAGCTTGAGCTTAGATATACTGTTTCGTCTGCAAAAGCGTCATTATTTCCACGAGTTTGAGGAACATATTTGTAGCCTGCGTTCCATAACGGCCATTTCTTGTTTAGGAAAGTTTGTTGCGCGATATTGATTTTCCAAACCTTACCGTTTACGTTCATAACCGAGTACAAGCCAAGCTCTACATAGTAAGCGGGAACGATATTTAATTCTTCGTTCATTATGCTCCAGCCGTCCATTTCCAGTCTACCTGCTAAGTCAAGGTATACGCCGAAGCTAACGCCTAAGTTGATAGATACTACGCCACAAGCGCTGATACCGATTTCGTTATATAAGCCAACCTTGTTTTCCCATGTACCTGTCAAAGTCAAACCATTGAAATTGAACTCATCATCAATATTGAAGTATGGGGTAACATTGTTATCGACGTAAGCTACACCAAACTCAGCTCTTACAACGTTTTTAGCACTCGTGCTTAATTTAGCTTTTACGTCGGACTTAACTTCAATACCCATATTCTCAACAATTTGGATTGGAGTTGTGCCTACGGGAATAACCCAAGTAGCAAAGATAAATGGCTTATCTGTGCCGTTGGTTGTGTTAAGTGAATCCTTAACGATTTCGCAAACATTATTTACAATATTTTTTAATGCAAGATTTGCTTCGGTGTTGTTTTCGCTATCGGTATTATTGAAGTGATATTCAAAGCCACCGTTTACCGAGAATGTAGTTTCTAAATCTGCGGTAATTGCAAGGTCAAATGCCTTTGGATCTTTTTGGAAGTTGACTTTTGCATTAGGTGTGAGCTTATTAGCTAGCTTAATGGTAACTGATGCGTCCTTTGCTGATTTCAAGAACCCCTTGAACGTCAAAGTTAGATCAACGGTTGCATTAGCAGGCTTGCCCTTATTGAAGTTATAATCAATTTTAAAGGATCCGTATTCGCCAACGTCAAATTCCTTTGTTCCAAGTTGCTCGCCATACAAGTATTGTACTGTTGACAAGAACCAATCGGAAGAATATACGCTTTGAAGGGTAGCTTCTTCGTTGATTGAAAAGCTATCTTCGGTGATACCAATATTACTTTGGTGAACGTTTAGAACCTCGTATATATCGTCAACCTCTGCACTAACTACGGTAGCGGTCATTGTACGAGAATCGGGATTATAGCTCGATACTGTGTTTGGATCAAGCTTGTATGCAACGTTAGTGACGACTTCATCCGTTCCTTCAATGCGCTTACCCTCTTCGCCGATTTCTGATTGATAAACAAATACGGTATTGTCAGAATACTTAGCATCTAAATTGAAGATATCCAAAGTCCAACTATTTTCGCCGTTTTCAACAATTCTGAAATCGTTTGCGTCTAATTCTACTACGTTGTCCTTTAAGTCATATTCCGAAACGTCCTCTGCGTCAACAACAAAAATCAATTCCTTTAAGCCTGCATACTTTTCGTCTGCGAATGCAACGGATGAGCTGGTCAAGCTGATTTTGTAGGCAACGCCCGGAATCCAAGAGCCGCTTGTCGGAACAAATCCAATATTGCCCTTTTCGTCCTTAACATTGGAAATAGCTAAATTGACATTGTTTCCTTCGGAATCCTTGACAACTACGAAAGAACTAAGGTCATTGATGGTTTTGGTACATGTAATGTAGAAGACTTGATTGCTTTGAACACCATTAAGAACTTGAGTATTCTCTACAGAAGCCTCGGCATTAGCGACTACTTGATTGTTATTGACATTGCCACCGAATACACCGGAGATAGCTAAGGCAACGACAACGACTAGCGCAACAACCAATAAGCCACTGGTGATTTTAATCGCCATACCTTTCATAAAACATCCTCCAACTAAATTTTGTAATAAATATAGCACAGTCTGGTATATTTTTCGACTTATTTTGTTATACAGACTTCCATATGCTATTAATCTACTCAAATTTTATCATAACTTAACAAATAAATCAATACTTTTGTTAAATTTTCTTAAAATTTATTTTTCTGGCTTAATTTGTTCTTAATACATTTTATGAATTCTAAATTATTATAATTACAAAATTTTTAAATTAAGTGTCTAGAAACTTTATACAATACGCAATTTGAAACGACGCACAAGGATGAGGTCCCTCGACTACGATTAGGATGACAATATGATAAAAATGGCTTCCGTATGCTTCGCAAAAAGTCGGTGCTAGTATAGAGATGTCTCGACTACGCTCGACATGACGGAAAAAGGATGATATTCTTCGAACAAGGCTTAAGAATGAGAATATGCAAAAAAAGGCTTCCGTATGCTTTCCAACTAGTTTGTGCATGTATAGAGATTTCTCCACTCCGTTAGCACTTCGGTCGAAATGACGAACAAGGATAATATTTATAATTTTTTCGTTTATTACTTAATTCTTCGGTCAACAATAGCGATATGAATGTAGAAGAATTGAAAGAAACGTTAAAATCGGATTTTTGCCAAAGTTTCGATTTAGTTTTATTACAACGAAAAATAGGTGAGCTTGATTGCTTATACGCCTACTTCGATGGAATGATTGATAAAGAACTTCTTGAAAACGGCGTTATATCAAAACTTTTCGCAGCCCCTACCCTTAATGGTAATATTGATATTAAATATTTATATAATAATACCTCATCATCGGGTAAAATCGAAGAAATCGAGAATTTTCTCGAAGCCGAAAACACTCTGACCGAAGGTTTTGTCGTTCTTTTTGTGGACGACCTATTTTTCAGTATCGATCTTAGAAAAATGGAAAAACGGTCTATCACCGAACCCCCTACTTCAAGCGTTTTGAAAGGTCCGAGAACAGGTTTTGTGGAAGAAATTGCAGTCAATGTTTCGCTTATCAGGCGAAGAATAAAAAATAAAGATTTGGTAATTCAAAGTCTTACCGTCGGCAAATACACACAAACCACGGTTGCTGTATGCTGGATTTCGAGCATTGCCGATAAAGCTATCGTCGACAGCGTTATGAAGAGAATATCTCAAATTAATATTGACGGCATTATTGACAGCTCATATATCGGAATGTTAATCGAGGACAATCAATCCTCTTTATTTTCACAAATTTCTTCGCAAGAAAAACCCGATATCGTGGTTGCCAAAATATTAGAGGGTAGAGTCGCAATAGTTGTTGACGGTTCGCCTATGGTGCTTACCCTACCATATATGCTAATTGAGAGTTTTCAAGACAGCGAAGATTATTTTAGACGTAATAGAAGAACATCTTTCGTTAGATTGCTTAGATTAATTGGTATCATTTTTGCAGTTTTGTTACCCGCAGGCTACGTCGCACTGCAAGAATACCAGTATCAATTTTTGCCTTTTAAGTTTATGATAACCATTATAAACGCGACAAGCGGCACGCCGTTTACTCCAACCTATGAAATGATTTTGGTGTTGATCGTCTTCGATATTCTCAACGAGGCAAGTATTCGTATGCCTCGTTTCGTGGGTATGGCTCTATCAATTGTAGGCGCAATCGTGCTTGGTGAAACTGCCGTTCAAGCAGGACTTTTGAGTTCGCCTGCCGTTCTAGTTATGGCTCTATCGGCAATAGGTATGTATACAACCCCTACTAATATGGGAACATTCTCGATAATAAGGCTTGCGTTTTTACTTGCGGCAAGCTTATTCGGAATGTTGGGTTTAGTAATTGCTTGTATGATATTCATCGTCTCAATTTGCTCTTTGAAGAGCTTTGGCACAGATTTCACAGCTCCATATGCACCGGTCGTTCCTGCTGATTTGAAGGATGGTTTTATTAAGAAGAGTATTAACGATACTATCACTCGTCCAAAGGCACTGCATACCCAAAACAAAATAAGAAAAGGAAAGTCAAAAAATGAATAGAATTCTAACAACCAAGCTTGACGGAAAAGATACTTTAAGAGCACCCGAAACGGCAATAATACTTTTCTTACTGATGATTACTTTCAAAACCTGCAATATGCCCGCAGTTTTGTATTCGGCAGCAGAAGAATCAGGCATATGGTGTATTATTATTCATGCAGTACTTGACGCAATTTTAACCTGCGTTTCGCTATATGTAGCCTCTCTTGGCGGAATACAAAGCAAAAACATTCCCAAAGGCGTTAGAAAGGTGGCGGCTGCATTGCTATTATTCTTTTTCTTATTTAAGTTGAGCGCATTCATTTACGAAACTACAACTTCATCCTCAAGCGTTCTATTTGAAAATTCTCTGATATTCCCGATATTTTTAGCCATATTGATTTCAACTGCGATAATAGGTTCATCAGGTTTCACCGTAATAGGAAGAGGCTCGCTTATTTTCGGTTGGCTTTCTATATTTATGCTAGTATTCAATCTCTTTTTCGTAGGCTTTGACGGCTTTGGTTATAACCTATTTCCTGCATTGAGATTTGAGAACGTTACGAAAGGTCTTATAAAACAAGCTGTTTGGTTTGGTGAACCACTAATATTGATGACAGCAGATCTATCAAAAAAATATACGAAAAAACAAAATGCACTTATCGGTGGTGCTTTTGCTGCAGCTTCCTTGGTACTTATAGCATTTTATCTGCTTCTTATCTATACCTACGGCAACGCTTCAAAGTCGGTCAATAACGCCTTTTCAAGAGTCTTGACAATGAACAAGTATTCAAACGAACTTGGGGCTGTTGATTGGCCTATGATTATACTTTGGTTGATTGCCGCATTAATTCATACTTCGTGCCTATTTTCCGCTTGCAAGCAATGCTATGTTGAGCTTGTGGAAGTAGGGAAAAAGGGATTGACTGCCAAAACTATTATTTTCTATATCTTGGCAATTGGATTACCGTTGGTATTTTATTTTACGGTGTTTGATAACGTACTCTACACTACGGTTTTGGGTTCGCTTCCTGTTGGTATAATCACCTTTGCGCTTGGCTATGCCCTGCCACTTGTTGTTGCGATTGCAGCTTTTATTAAGGTCAAAAAGATAAAAAAAGAGGAAAAATTAAATGAAGTCACAGAATAAAGTATTTAGAATTATAGTTACCGTTGTTATTCTATTGATACTTTTAATAACCGGTGGACTAATCACAAAAAAACCGCTTAAAGAAAGAGGTATTGTTATCGGAATAGGTCTTGATAAAGTTGACGGTAAATTGTTATTACTTGCACAAATTATACTAAGCGGTGAAAACTCTTCTCCCGGCTCTCCTAGTGCGTTCGACGTTTTGGAAGGCTCGGGGGACACGTTAAGCGAAGCATTTAACGATCTTGCTAAAAAAGAAACGCTTGTTCCATCTTACGCGCATTGCAACATTTTATTTGTAGGGAAAAGACTTTTAGAGGACGGATTTGATGAAGTCGCAACAAAGTTGTTTGAGAGCAACAAGGTCAAGGATAACACTCAATTGGTTGTAGCGGACGAAGCAAGAGACGCAATCACAACATTGGTACCTATATCAAGTACACCAAGTGAGTATATGGAAAAGGAAATAAAACTTAATGAAGAAAAAGGCGGACGAAGCGTAGTATCACTAAAAGACTACGTTCAACGCAAGGAAATTACCTCAGGTACAAGATACATTTCATATGCTATCAAACTTCCTGCAAACGCCCCTACCGGTGAAAACACAAGTAAAGACGATAAAGAAGTATTCTTATTTGATTTATCTAATACAGCCGTATTCGATCTTGATGGAAATATTCACTACTACGGAAAGGAAATGACCGCCGGAATTGGTTTAGTCGAAGCGAAAGGTGGCAACATAACCGCTTATAAGGGCGAAAAATATATTAACGTTGATATATTACAATCCTTTAAAAGAAGATTCTACGAAAAAGATCCTGCAAAAATTGTATCTTATTACACCTACTACGCAAGAATTAACGAGCAAACCTTAGAAAAAAGTCAAGATGATTTAAAGTTAGACGAGGTTGAGAAGCTAATTGGCGATACAATAAAAGAAAAAATTATGTATAGCTATAATCAAGCGTTACAAGACAACGTTGATATATTCTCGTTGATTGGTAGACTTTATAAGAGATTCGGAAAGGAATACTCTTTGGAAGAGATAAAGTGGGAAATCAACGTAGACGTTATACTGAGATAAAGATGACAGCCGTGAGGCTGTCATCTTTATCTCATGTGCAACGTACAATCCAAAAACATCATTCTAAAAGCAACGCTCGAAGGAGAAGAGAATTCACGAAATCAATAGTTTCAATTCAATACAGCAACGCCGTCAATTCATTATAGATTGTAAGTGATCGTGATTGTTGCTGAATCGGCAGAAACCGAAACAATGGTGATATCAAAGTTGACAATTTTTCCGTCGTTTCTAGTGTAACTCGGGAATACTTCACTAAATACGTCTCCTGTACCCCAAAGATCGGATATGGAAGCAACACCTTTTGTGCTTTCAAACTTATTCTCGCCGTCTGCCTCCACGGTTTTGATTAAAGCTATATCTGTAATTGAATTATTGTAGTTTGTTAGTGAAATGTACCTTTCGTCACTACAAGGTGCGTCGATTTGAGAGGATACATGCGTGATACGAACTCCGTACTTTGCGCCATCGTATAACAATGAATCTTGCAAGTTAGCTTCAAGCTCGTTTAAGCCTGTAGCTGTGTATAAATCAATCAATAAATACTCCGAAAAATATGAATTGTTAAATGACAACGGTACTAAAATGCAATCGCCACTCTTTTCAAACGAGTTGATTGTGATTGTTTTCGTTTCGGTAACAATATTAGCGTCCGTCCAACCAAGCATTATTTTGCTGTATGAACAATGGTCGCCTGTGGTGTAATCCATCATATCTGCGCCGCCCATTGTCTCATCAGAGCCTAAACCCTCTTCATAATCATAATAATCGTCTAAGCCCAACAAGTGCCCCGTTTCGTGAATATAGGTCATTGCGTTTAGCGTAACTCCGTACTTGGCTTTTTCGTCGTCCATAAAATCGAAACCTGCGAACATATAGTAATACGCATATTTTGAGTCGTATTGTTCTTCGCCCATATAAGTTGTGCAATAAGCCCAATAAAATTCACCATTTGTAAAGTCAACGGGGGCTGAATAGATTATATAAACTGAATCGATACATCCATCTCCGTTTGTGTCGTATTTTGAATAATCAATCAAGTTATCGTAATAACTCAATGCTTCTTTAAGAATAAGCGAAGAACCGTCGGCAAATGTTGCTTCATCATAATAATTCTCATAAAATTTTGCATTTTTTGGCGCTTGGAATATTTCTTGAATATCAAACGTAATATTGAGTTTGCCATAAGACGTTTTTGAATAATATGAAGCAACGCTTTCCCAACCTGTATCTTCTGCCGTTCCATTAAATGTCTTTTGAAGCTTATCAAGTTGCGCAGAAGTAATGGTGTCACCATTAAATTGAACCGGGATGACTAGAACGTGAAGGTCGTCGGCGATTGACGGCAAACCAATTGCTTCATCTGAAACCAACAACTTATCTTGCAAATTGTCTTTATCAAAAGTATCAGGATTATAGTTTTGATTTTCCATTACGTTTTCGGGTTTTGGCTCAATCGGATCATCACCGCCACCAGTGTTGCCACCGCTTGCGCTTCCTGTCGCTACCGTTATTGATTTGAGGTACATCGATTTTTTTGTTTGCGTAGGCTCTAGAGTAATTTCGATATTACCGGATATCGGAGTTGCACTAGTAAACGTTACTGTTACAAGCACGGTGTATTCGGTTTTTTCGACAGAAACTTTTGCTTCGCCGTTTGAAGTCAAACTTGTACCACCGACTTTGACGCTTACTACCATACCTAAATCTGCATTAGTTTGTACAACTACCGAAATGCCTGTTACGTTATCAACTGAAAGCTTTGACGTCAACACAACAGCACCATTTTGTTGCAAGAATTGCAAGCCTCTTGTTTCGTCCAAGCTATTGGCTCCAATGCTTGAGGTGTATTCCAATTCGCCTGAGCCAACGCCTAAGCCTGCGGATACAAATGTTGTGGTCATTCCTTCAACCGGAGTATCCGAACCGCCACCTAAGTCGGGAAGTTCAAAAGAAACAGTACCGTAATCGCTAAATTCATATACAAATTTTTCACCGGACTCAAGATGTCCTTCGATAGTTCTTATTTTGCCATTTTCAACCGTTACGATAAATGCGCCGTATGATTTATTATTTAGTTCTCCAATAAAGGCATTACCTACACTCACAGGGTCAACTGCATGATATTTGCCGTCTATTAATTCAAACTCGTAGTAAAGAAGTAAATTCGGATCTGCATAGTACATATACGAAACACATTCCGAATATTCCATAGTATCGCTATCATATTTTTCATAACCCTCTGTTCCAAAATCAGCTAGGAAGTAGTAATCATCTAGAGCTTCGTCGTATACCAAATAATCGGTATAGGTCAAGCCGTCCTCTGCTTCGTATGCGTTTTTAATGGTTTGTCCCATATACCAATAAAAATCATCATAGCTTTCATTTGCCGAAATTACAGTTTTAACGTTTACGGCAAAATTCCAAGAATGATAATCGCTATATGCGTTGATAAGATCAACAAACTCCTGTGGATTCTCTGCAGGAGTATCGGGGATACCCTCTCCACCACCGTCGACAACAGTCAAACCCGAAACATCGATAGTCTGCTCGGAATAGCCTGAAAAATCAAAAACGGTTTTAGCCTTATATGCCCCTTCTTCGTCCTCTTCGTCCGATGACAACACTAATTTGGTAACATATCCGCCCTCGGTATAAAGTTCTACACTTGTATATACGCAATTTTCATATGCACCGCATAGTGCATTGCCGGTTACTTGCGGATAAACCGCTTCATAATGGTCGTCTACTTTTTCAAACAAGCAGTGTGGCAACTCCCACAAGAAGACAGGATACATACTGCTCATATACTCAGAGTAGTATTCGTTATCCGTTCCTATTTTTGTATGGGTCCCATCGCCATTATCTGCATAAAATACATAGGCATCAATGCTAGCGTCATAAACCATGTAATCAGTCAATAACATACCCTCACTAAGATATACAGATTTACAGCCGTCGTTTGCATATGCAAATCCACAAGTTATACTTTGAACATTGTCATAATATACTTCGGCATCCATACCAAAATTCCATGTTGATTCGTCGGAGTATTTATCCAAAATCTCTTTTAGTTCGGCATCATTATTAACATTACCATATGCAATGGTTAAATCTGCCAAGTTAAAATCAACTTTGCCAAACTCGTCAAAAGTAAACGTAGAAACGCATTTATCGACAACACCATCGTATTCTTCATCCGAATAGAAAACTATCTTTGTTATTTCGTTGTCGCCGGTGTATACTTCAACCTTGGTATAGACACAACCATCAAGCGAACCATAAACGCCATCGCCAACCTTTTGCGGATCAACGGCTACATAGTGATCGCCCTCTTTTGTATATTCGTATGTTACAAGGTCATCGAGGAACAATTCGGGATAGTACACTGCGCCATAGTCAGCGCCTGCAATGGTTGCGGTTTGATAAGTGCCGTTAGCAAGGTCAAAATAATAAGTATACTCGTCTTTTTCAGCGTCATACGTAACATAATCTGTATACAAATTACTATCGGTTGCGTCACCTTCATTCATATGAATATAAATCAATGCGTCCTTGTTGTAGCCGAAAGTTTCTTGGTATCTATAGTTTTCATCTGCATTATAGATAACGTCCGAATTAATCATAAAATTCCAATTATTGGTATCGGCATACTTTTCAAGAATTTCTTCGAAAGTTAAGATTAGAGGTCCAACTCTATCGTTGACCGTAATGCTCGCGGTTGAAGAAACTTCGTCATATGTACAAACTACGTCAAATGTTCCGCTCTTTGTCAAGTCTACCTTCGACAAATCAAGCATTTCGTCGGTTACAGTAACTGCGTTACCGTCTTTATCCACAACTTCAAAATATGATTTAAAGTCAACCACATCACCAACCGTCAAAGTTAAAACGGCGTCTGCCTTTACCGTAACAGTTGCATGTGCTTCCGCGTTAACTACCCTAACTGTGAAGGTCGCAGAAACCTTTTTTTCACCATACGAACATTCAATAGTAAAAGTGCCCTCTTTTGTAAGGTCAACATTAGATAAATCAAGCATCCCTTCTGTTACTTCTATAATCTTTCCGTCATTAGTGGTAATAGAAAAATACTTTGTGAAATCTACCTCATCCCCAACGTTAAGGACAAAGGGCAATTCGTTATTAAGATCTATTTGTATGTTTGCAAGAACAGTTTCGCAAGCTACAGCCGTTAAAGCAACTATTATTACAATTAATAATGCTAAAAATATAAAACTATATTTTTTCATACTATACTCCTTTATGATATTTGCAAAGAGCAAATATTATTTTATATAACTTAATTATACTTGTTTTAATTCACTAATGTCAATCACGATAGTTGATAAAATAATGTTATTTATGTAATAAAAAGATATTTACTTAAATATGTAATGTACAATGTATAATTAGTTTACGACTGTTCGTATGCTTCGCAAAAAGTCAGTGCTTGGATAGAGATTTCTCGACTACGCTCGAAATGACGAACAAGGATGCGATTCCTCGACAACGCTTAAGAATGACAAAGCGGATTAGATTCCTCCACGTTGGTCGGAATGACAAAGTGGATGGCTCGATATAAAATTTTGGGTAAGAATTATATTATAAATGAAATAATTAATGATATTGATTTTTGAATGTGTTTGATTTATAATTAACTATGTTATTTTGATTTTAAGGAGTAGTTATGGAAAAAATAGACAGCTTTAAAATTAATCATTTGATTTTAAAATCGGGAATATACGTTTCTAGAATGGATAAGTATAACGGGGTGACGGTGACCACGTTTGATTTGAGAATAACAGCGCCGAATGCTGAACCGCCTATGGATATCTCCGCAATGCACACTCTCGAGCATTTGGGCGCTACATATTTAAGAAACTCGGAAATCAAGGATAGAGTTGTTTATTTTGGACCTATGGGGTGTAGAACAGGCTTTTATCTTGTTTTATTTGGTTCGCTTGTCTCAAGTGACGTTTATCCAACCATAATTAGACTTTTAGATTATATTATCAATTTTGAGGGTGATATACCCGGAGCAACGGCAATCGAATGTGGAAATTATTTAGATCAAAATCTTACAAATGCCAAATATTATGCTAAAAAATATAAAAACGAACTTAAAAACAAGAGATTTGTTTACCCTACCGATACAGTTAAAGCAGGTTGCGTTTTGTTAAACAAAGAAAAGAAAGAGGTTTGTTTGGTTTATAGAGAAAAATATTCCGACTATTCCTTCCCAAAGGGACACCTTGAAGGCAACGAAAGCATTGTAGATTGCGCTATAAGAGAAACTGCAGAGGAAACCAAGCGAAAAGCAAAAATAGTTTATTCGGTTGCTCCTATTGAAGAAAAATATACTACCCCTAGTAGAGAAAGCTGTATTTGCATTATATATTTAGCCGTTGACAATGGAGAGAGCGATAACACATCTTCTGACACCCACCCTATAAAATGGGTAGCGGTAGATAAGGTTTTAGATACGTTAAGCTATGAGGCAAACAAAGAGACATTTATAAAATTACTTCCCGAAATAGAAAAACTTTTGAATTAACGATTGCACATTAAAAATAGTCTATCAAGTTTTTTGCTTGATAGACTATTTTTACAATATGGATTAGATTCTTCGAACAATACTTAAAAATGACGTTTATGCTAAGGTAGGACACCTTAGTCAATATGCAATTGTGGATTAATTGATTTGTATGCTAAATGTCATTTCGACCGAAGTGCGAATGCACGGAGTGGAGAAATCTAATCCGCTTTTAATGTGCAGTGTGTTTCCAACTGCCCGTTTACAGTATAACTTTTGTTGATTATTTGCTTTTTAATGTGTAATTAATATCCAATTGGCATAACAACTGTTCGTCTGCTTTGCAAAGAGTCGGTGCTTATAGTGAGATGTCTCGACTTCGCTCGACATGACATTTGGATTTAGATCCTTACGACTACGCTTCGCAACGCTTGAGGATTACATTATTAGTCGGAATGACATTATTAGTCGGAATGACACTGTCTAATATTAAAACGACTGGTTGCTAAAGCAATCAGTCGTTTTAACTTGTTTATGCGAAATAGCCGTTCGCCTTTCCTGTATAATTCGATTTACCTAATGTTACACCATTCGATTTTGCAGTATAGTTGTATGTGTACTTGGTATGCTTCAATTTTATACTTAAGAATTCCTTTTCACTAGTCATTTCATAATGTGAAATGATTGTTCCGCTAACCGCGCTTGCGCCCGATAGGTTGAGATGAGATCCTGCCACCGTGGTGGTAAACGTACCGCCTATTACCCCCGAACAATTAAGCGTGCCGTCCACAACAATTGTTACCGGCGAGTTCGGTTGATATACCTGCTTATTCAAGCGAGTATTTGAAGCAGAGAGGCTACCGCCGTAAGCCTTTGCTCCGTAATTTGTGTAAACGTTTGAATATGTTGCGTCATAACCTATGAGTCCGCCATTCGAGGATATATTACATACCGCGCCACGATTTATTGTCAAACTTGCCCCCGGCAAGAGTTTAAATTTTGAGTCAAGCGTGACAGTACTGCCTTCTCCCATAACTATGTTATAGTATCCGGGAATGGGGATTTCTTTACCCTTAGTTTCCATGTCAACGCTTGCGATACTTACAGATATACTAATTGATATATTATTAGTCTTTACCGCGCCATAAGCGGTGATTGTGACTTTTCCTGTTGCTGGATCTAACATTTTTGTAAAAGCTCCATTTGTGGCATCTGTCGTTTCAAATAATCCACCTTGTCCAAACATTAGTAGGTCTCCGACAAACTCTTTATCCGAAGCGGTAATTGTGTAGTGAGCATTAAGTTTAGCACCATACGGAACGGTCAATTTTGCTTCGATATTAGCAATCAGGAATTGACTAAATGGGAAAAACTCTTTATATACGGTATATGCAATAGTACCGCCGGGCCAATCCTTAATTTGCAAGGATTCGGTTCCCTCTGCGCCCGAATTTAGATATACCTCGCCACTTCCTGTGATAAAGCCTAAGCAATATAGCTTACCGTAAACATCGACATATCCGGTTGTCTCAATATCCATACAGCCATATGTTCCGGTTGTGTGTCCCGTGTTGGTAACCTGTCTACCGGATACGTTCAAACTGCCGTTTACGGTTAGGGTTGCGCCATTCATAATTTTGAGTGTGGAATACGCACTACTTGGCGCACCGCCCGAGGCAACTGTAAGATTGATTGTGGTATCGTGAGTTGAGTCGTAAGGAATTAACAGCGTTACTCCCGATTTAACGGTTGCATCTCCGTATAGTCTTGTATTGTACTTAACTATTATCGTTCCGCTCGACATACTGCTCAACGCGCTTTCTAACGTCGTCAAGGTTGAACTTGAGCTCGTAATAACGCTCTTAATACTAACTGTGCAGGTCGATCCTGAACTTGGTAATTGATAATTCTGCGAGCTCATAGTTATCTTGGTTTTGTATACACCACCGTCCGTGAAGCTATTGCCGATAGAATATGTCAAACTGTAATTTGACGAATCTAATACAGCGCCGTTATATATGATAGCCGGAGTTATCGTCTTAGCATTTCCGTCATAGTCATAGTTCCAAGAAGTTTGTTCCAAAGATACGGTTGCCTTGGTAAGAACTAGTTGAACGGTCAAGTTAAGTGTATTGTAATTGTCGGGGTCTGCGTTGTAGGTTGCGTTATAAGCCTTAACGTCGCAAGTCGGAACAATACTTGGGGTATTCCAAGCAAAGCCACTATTTAGCGTATAGCTTGCAAGAGTCTTTGTCGGGCTATATACGCCTGTAAGATTATTGTGCGTAATACCTGTGTACGTACCCTTTTGCAATGTCAACGTTATAGTTACGGGATAATCGTTGTAATTAACCTTATCGACATTGTAGTATGCAGAATAAACGGTCTTATTAACAACGGGTACAACGCTTGCGTCAACCCAATAATAGCCTGCACTTAATGTGTATGCAGATAATTGTTGTCCGCTATATACACCGCTTAGTGCAGTATGAGCGGCTACATTTGTATAATTTGCTTTTTCCAATGTTATTGTTATATTAAAGATATAATCGTTATAGTTATCGGAATCTGCGTTGTATTTTGCACTATATGCGGTAACATCAACGCTCGGAACTTTTGTGGAATCCACCCAAGCATAATTTGCATTTAACGTATAACTAGCCAAAGCCTTATCGGGATTATATATGCCTGAGAAGCCCTCATGAGTGATATTTTGATAATCTGCCTTTGCAATGTTTAGCGTGATAGTCAAACTATAATCGTTATAGTTGACTGAATCCGCATTATAAACTGCATCATACTTATTTTGTTTTACTATTGGTTTCGTATCGCCTTTCACCCAAGCGAAGTTATTATCGAGTGCATAATCATTTAGAGTGCTATCGGGGTTATATGTACCTGATAATTCTCTATGCATTACGTTTTGATAATCTGCCTTTGCAAGAATTAATCTAATACTCAATGGATAGTCGTTATAGTTATCTCTATCGGTATTGTAGTATGCGGCATATTCGGTTACATTTACTGTCGGCAATGTATCAGGTGTATTCCAATAATAATTTTCGTTTAACGAATATGACGATAGTTTCTTATTTGGATCGTACGTGCCTGCTAGTGCGGTGTGATTGGAAACATCGGTATGGTTTGCCTTTTCGATTGATAACTTAATCGTTAGGCTGTAATCGTTATAGTTTATCGAATCTGCGTTATAAATTGCAGGATATTCGCTCACCTTGACTGTTGGCGTCGTGTTTGCGTTTTTCCATCTAAACCCTGCACCTAACACATAATCCGACAGAGTTTTATTAGGATCATAGGTGCCTGACAATTCGTTGTGCGTGATATTTTGATAATCTGCTTTGTTTATTACAAGTTCAACTGTCATTTGACCATTGACAATATAATTGGTATCGTTATTTATTGCGGTAAAGGAATAACGACCTGCATTCTTGAATTCATTGTAATCACCGCTTAACGATAAAGCCATATTTACATTTTCGCCGGTGTAACTTGGATAGTAACACTTGACGGTTGAGGATAAATCCGAGCCGTTATAAGTATACTCTTGATAATCCCAAGTGAGTGAAACTTTCTTTGGATTTACAGTCAATACCGCATCATTGATTGTGATATTATAGTTATCGTTGTTAGCTCCCAAAATTGTAATTGTATAACTGTTTACGGCGCTACCTACTGTATAATCAGAACTAAATGTGAAATTACCAAAGCTATCGTTTTCAACGAGTCCTACTTGAGTATAGGTAAAATTAGCGGCGTCACCATATTCGATAGTCTTGTTGTCAACACTTATCACTAAATCTTTTTTTGCGATTTCCGCTGTTTGAGTAACATTTTGATACTCGTAATTTTGGTCCACGTAGCTTGCGAACAATGTATATCTACCTGCATTTTTAAATACACTAGCGGTACCTTGGAATGAAACGTCCATATTTAGCTTGTTTCCGTCGTAGGTTGTAAACGTTGCGCTAACCTCGCTTGCACGCTCTAAGCCGTTATAGGTATATTCGCCGATAACCCATTCTACTGTTACGGGGCGCTTGTTTAGAGTGAACAAGCCTGCGTTTACGGTAACTGCATAGTTATTATTTGGAGTGTATTCAATATTCAATGGATATGAGCCTACTGCTGTACCTTGCGTGTAAGTGAATGCTATGTTTGTATCAATTACATCACCATCAATTACGCCGATTACTTCATAAATAAATTCTACGTTTTCATCGCCGTAGGTTGCAACAACGTCTTGTACATTTATTTCAACAGCCTTTTTATTGATGGTTAAATTGGTTGTATTGTTCTTTAAAATATAGTTGGTATCGGCAACGGTTGCAACAAGCGAATATTCACCGCTTTTCTTAAATACTTTTGTTTCTCCCGAGGTAAATTCAATATTTGCCTCTTCTCTTTCTCCATTATAATTTACAAATATTGCCTTAACCGATTCGGATTGATCGAGTCTATTATAGATATAGCTATCTAGTGTTTCCCATGTCACACTTACTTCACGATGCGTACATGTCAATGTTGCGTTGGTGTATACAATTTCGTAATCGGAGTTTTGATAGCCGTCTACGGTGATTGGATAATCGTTCACCGGAGAACCCTTTGTGTAGTCGCAGGTATAACTTAACGTACCCAAGCTGTCACCATCAAATAACCCCACTACTCTATGTGAAAATTCGGGAACGTTTTCGCCGTAGGTTAGATATAAAGAATCCACTATAACTTCAACTCTTGCTTTGAGAATAGTCAAGCTCTTTTGTTTATCTTGAATGTCATAGTTGATTTCATCTACGCTTGAAGCGGTAACGTTATAGGTGCCTACGTGATAAAAATCTGTATTATCGCCACACGCAAAGCTTATATCCATATATTTATATTCGCCGTTTGTTTGCATAAACTTGGCGGTAACCGTTTCGTCTTGCGTTGCACCATTATAAGTATAGCTATCTTGGTAATCCCAAACTGCAGTAACGGACTTTTTATTTACTCTTAATATTGCGGAATCGTAAATAATGTTATAGTTGGAATTGTTTAGATTTTCACCACTAATTATATAATCGCCTGTATTTGCATTCTTTACATAGTCGCAGATATAGTTAAGTGAACCCAAATATGACGGTGTTTCGCCGTCAACTAAGCCTACGATTTCGTGAGAAAAGCTCGGTATTTCGTCGCCATAGGTAATAACTCTATCTTCAAACACAATATGAACGTCCTTTGGAGCAATGGTTATTGTCCTTTCAACGCCTATTAGCTCGTAGTTCTTGTCTTGGCTGTTTGCGGTAATAGTGTAAGTTCCCGCAGTTTTGAAGTCGGAGATTACGCCGTTTAGCTTGTATGACAAAACCAAGTTCGTATTTCTGCCGTCGTATCTTACGAATTTAGCATAAATGGTATTCGATTGAGCCTCTCCTGTGTAAGTATAGCTATCGCTATATACCCAATCAACGTTTACACTTTTCTTTTCAACGGAAAGCACCGCATCATTATAGGTAATATCATAGTTAGAGTTTGTCAATCCGGTTCCTTGCAACGGATATTTGCCTACCTCGCTACCCTTTGCGTAGTCGCAATCAAAGTTCAAAACACCTAAGCTTTCACCTTCGAGCAAACCCTCAATGCTATACGTATAATTTGGAATATCGTCTCCATACGTAACTGTCACGTCGTCAATAGTGACGGTTGCGACAAGTTTTTCTATTTCCACTTGCAGAACTGCATTGGTAATATTGTAATTTGTATTGCTGTAGCTTGCCAGTACGTTGTATACGCCTGCATCTTTAAAAACAGTACCGTTACCATTGAAAGCAATGCTTGCAACTGCAAGATTTCCATTGATATCTGTAAACGTTGCAGAAATACTGTTTCCTTGGTCAAGTCCGTTATATGTGTAGCTTTCTTTAGTATTCCAAGTCAAATTAACTGTTTTGGGCAATACTTGGAACCATGCGCTTGTACTTGTTTGGAAATCGTAGTTCGGATTTCTCAAACCTGTCATTCTTACTGAGTACCTACCGGAATCACTACCCTTTACGTATTCACAATTATATCTTGGCGTGCCTAGACTGTCACCCTCTAGCAACGAGCCTTTGGTTATCTTATAGCCAAATTCGGGAATATCATCACCATAATATACGGTGTTATCGCAAACAACCTTAAATGACAATTCCATTTTTTTAACTGTGAGTATTCCAACTTCATAACTCGTTATATCGTAGTTTTTATTTGTTAAGCCACTCAATGAAATTGAATATTCACCAACAGACGAGCCTTTTGTATAGTTGGTTTCAAAACTGGCAATACCTAATGAATCGTTATTTAAAAGATCGCCACATTCATAGCTAAAGTTCGGTATATCGTCGCCATAAACAACGGTTTGATCTGCTGCTCTAACTGTAATTGGTTTTGGTTCGACTGTCAATGTACCCTCTTCAAATATCAACTTATACAAATCACTTTCTAATTTTGTGATTAAAATAGCATAAGTTCCTACATCTGAGCCTACCTTATAATTGCAAGAATACTCTGCTTCGCCAAATACATTACTGTTTCTATTTCTTGTCGAATAGCTAAACGCAGGAAGTGGATCTCCGTATTTAATGGTAATATCATTAGCTTTAACATACATAGAAGCCTTGTTGACAATAATGCTTATTGATTTTTCATCCTCTACATAGTCGCTACCGAAGCTTGACCTTATAACAGCTTTTACAGTGTGCTTGCCGACAGTAAGACCTTCCAACAAAATTATTTTGTTAGCTCCATCATATTCCGAACCGTCTAGATACCACTTTATCGAATAAAATATATTTTGGAATTCGGTAAAATTCACGCTTACGGTTACCGTCAAATCTTCCGCATATTCAAACGTATTGTCGGAGTTTTGTGTTTCAAGAGTTATACCCTTTAAATGAGCAACCTTTAAATTTGCAAATATGTTCATATTCTCGGTTGCCGTTGCCTCGCTCATAATTATTTTACTATTATACTCGGAATCAGCGTACCACCCTTCAAGTTCAAGCCCTTCGGCAGTGAATTTTGATAGCGCTTTCAATGCGTCCGTTTCGCCTACGTTTATTTTATCGCCGATATAAATCTGTTTTTGCGATAATAGTTCGGTGCCATAGTAAAAGGATACAGTAGTAGCCTTTCTTTCATATTTAGCGGTAATTACGGTTTCTTTCTTTATTTGGTCAAAAGATGAATCCCAACCAATAAAATTATAACCGTATCTCGTGGGCTCGGTCGGTGCAATAGCTGCTGTGTTGTATTCTACAAGTTGCTCGTCTTGACCATTAACTTGAAGTACCTTGCCGTCATAGTCGACAAATTTAACCTTAAATTCCTTTGCTTTCCATACGGCATATAAAGTAATGGCTTCCCCTTTGTATTCGTTTTGCTCGAATACGCTGTTTTTGTTGCCAAACTCGGTTATCCAATATCTAAAGATATATCCCTCTTTTTCGGGAATAAAATTACTTGGAGTTGGATGCCCGTCAACCTCAATTATGGCGTTTCCATCCTTGAACACAACGTTTTCATAGGTAATCGTTTTATCATTATCGTCGTCATTTACATTAATGAAGCTACACGCAGTTAGAGCTAGTAGCAGCACTAAAACGATGGTGATAATCAAAGGAAGTAAAAGCTTCTTGTTGTTAATAGCGTTTTTCATATTTTGCTCCTTATGTGACAGATTGGTTTGGTTGGTTTCAGATATGTAGCTCATATCTATTTGTATTGATTAGTCCTTTTTTTGTATGTTTCACAAATGATTTGACTGTTTTGCCGTCGTGAATTGAATTGTGACTTAACAATTGCTATTTATGGTATATCATGATTTTTTAATCACGATATACCCATATATATGCGTTGTTGTCTGATAAATCCTTTTGTTGTCTATCGTAGGTTATATAATTTTCATCGTTTGAGGTCGCTTGATATATCATAAATCTAAACGGCTCGATACCTGCTGAATAATATATCAACTGCGGATGCGACGGCGCAAAGTACTTTACATCGATACTTAAAGCGTAAAGTTCGGAAAACTCTTCGCCTACACCGTCAAAGTTAATTACACTATAATTCTTGCCGCCACCGTACATCGCGACAGCACCATTGACAAAGTTATCACCACCGCTTGTCAAAATAAGCTTGTTGATGATTTCTTCATTTTCTCCGCTTACTCTGAACGACTCGATTAAGTCCGATATATTTAAATTCAAGTGAAGCTTCTCTTTTATCAAGTCGCCTGCCTCTAAAAGTGTATCGCTGTTTATATCCGTAATCTTTTTCCAATCATAGAATCTTACGTCTCCTACAAGGTTAAGCCTTGCGGGATATGAAGTTCCGGCGACGTCGCCCCAGCCCTTGTCGCTTCCGAATCTATAGTTATTACTATAATTCCAACCGTCAAGCACTAGTCCGCCGAATTGAGATTCAAGTCCTACCGAGAACAAGCCTGCGCTTACAAATACACAATTTTCCAGAGTTACGTCGGTCAAAACATAGTTATTTATGAAATAATCGTCCGATTCACCCACCGCGTATGGCGAGCCGTCGTTCTTTAAGAAATATGGATTTGCTTGGTCGTAATATTGTTTATAATTGGTATTATTATTTGGATACCATTTCTTTTCGGCAAGATTTACGCTTTCGTCTGCAACTACTGCCCCTCTTTTTATTTGATTTGTGCCGATTTTCAAGATAAATTCTCTACCATAAGTCAAAATACAATTCTTGATATTTGTAGTTATCTTATAGTCGGTTGTGTTGTTTTTAACATCGGTTTCGTTTGCGTTGCCTTTTCCATATACACGAACTACCGTTCTTCCGTTGTTGACTTTGCTATATGATAAGTCGAAATTATCACCAACTACCTCTAAAACTGTACCGCAATAGTCAAGATTCGTTAAATCGTTTCCTACGCTACTATCAGAACAGCCTTTTAATTCTACGTTCCTAAGTTTCACGTCGTCCTTGCGAACTAAGAATACAATGTTATCTTGAGACTTGATACTTGCATTGTCGGCTGCTGTGGATTCGGTGTAATAGGATATTTTAACCAACGAGAGAGGTCCTGTAAATATGAAGCCCTTTGCATTGGTTCCCGAATACATTTTTTCGCCGCCTTTTGTTAGATAGTCCGCATCTATGAAGTGCCCATTGCCGTAAACGTTGTTGGTAAACTCCACGAAGTATTTGAGTTTAGCATCATTCTCCTTTCCCATTGCTTTATAGTAGGATATATCTGCTGTGGGATTCATAGTTTTATATACGCTTTCGCTAAATTCGCCTTTTCCTTCTATATAATCCTTGTATCCGCCTTTACGCCAATTCTCATCAGAATATCTTTCTTTTAGAAGTGGCGCCAACATTATATCGGACTGCAATACAATTTCCTTTTCTTGTTTTTGAGATAGCATTAATTCGTCATAGTTGGTAATATTGACGGCGTCCTTTACCACCTCGATTGTAATTGTTGCGGAAACGTCAAAGCCTAATTTTTCGTTATAGGCACTTTCTACCATAATGGTTACAACTCCGCTCTCAACGCCTGTTATCGATATAACGCCGTTGTTCACTGTGGCGATTCTATCGTTTGACGTTTTCCAAACTAGTTTTGAGTTATCAACCACGCTTTCGATTACGCCTGTTTTATAACTTACGTTGACAGGAATGGAAAAGCTGTACGCTGTCAATTCTCCGTTATCATATTTGAAGCCACCCAAAACAAGCTCTTTTGCAAGGCTGTTGTTGATTGACTTTAAGCTTTCGTCATTCTTAATCGAAATATCGTTATATGGTTTTAGCACCTCAACTTTAAGCGTTTTGCTTTCATACTCTACGCCGTCAATGATTAACGTTACGATAACTTCGCTTTCGCCCTCGGCTTTGGCTGTTACTCTAAACAAATCGTTGCTCTTTTTGAGGACCTGTATTTTGCTATCCTTAGCCCTATATAGTACGTTATAATTGTCAATTCCCTCAACGGTTATATCTATTTCCTTAAACTTATCGAGTGCCAAATAGCAATCGCCCGAATAGTTTATACTCCAATTTACCTTGCCTCTTTCGATATTGACAGTGCCTACGGTTTCGTTTGCATACTTAATCGAAACAACGTAATCACCCTTTGCGGTGTTTGATTTCCATGTAATTCTTAGCGAATAAAGATTTGGATTAGTTTTATTCTTTTCGATAACCACGCCATCGATTGCATCGCTATCATATTCATAGGTCAACGCTTCGATGTTGCTAAAACTTTCGTTGACGGTTAAATTTACTAACGACTCGGTTTCGCTAAACGAAGAAATTGTAGTTTCACTTTTGCCACCGTCAAAACTTATCAAGTCATCGGTCAAAACGGCTTCTACCTCTACCTGATATATAAATTCATAAGTATGGTCGACAAACTTCTTTTGGCTTTCGTCATATTTTACACCGACAAGTCTAACCATAATTTGGCACTCGCCACCAAACTTTGCGGTCATTTTGCCTTGTTGGGTTATAGAGACAATAGTTGAATCGCTTGATTGATAAGATATTTCATATTCGCCATGCGTAGGATATATTAGTAAGTCCTCGCCTATCGTTATCTCTCCTGCGTCGCCTGCCTGCATCCTTATTTTTGTTGTTACTTGTTCGGCTTCCGCGACCTTTTCGCTTCCAAAATTAATTGTAACACTATCTTGCTTGCCACCTGCCGTTGCGATAATGATTACGCTACCGACTGATTTTGCGCTAACTACGCCGTCTTCCGAGATTTCAACTTCGGCTTTTTTCTTTCCCTCAACCGCCATTGCTTGGAATGAGGTTTGTGTATGTGTTGCAGTGGTCGGCAATATTTGAACGTCAAGTTTGACTTGAGTTTGAGCTAAAATATCAACGTTCTTTTCCTTTTCGCCGTCTATCGTCAAATTGACTTCGGTAACAGGTACGTCAACCAATACTTCTACCGTTTTAGCGGCAGTTGACAACGAGAACATTAACAATAAGGGTATAACTAATATTAATGCAATAATTTTATTCTTTACCTTTTTCATAGTCTAACCTCAAATATCTCTTTCGTAATATACCTTTCTCAAACCCTTGAACAAATATATTACCGCAAATACAAATACTGCAACTGTCAAAACCGATTCAAAAAGCATCGATACAAGCATAGCGATTCTTGTCGAGTACTTCAATCCAAGCACTACCGATATCAATATACTGCCAACCCCTGAAATTGCCGAGACGATAAGCCCTATCAATATCAACGTGGAAAGATTGCTGTTGCTGTCGGTCACCTCGTCGTTTTCGGTACTTGGGAAACATGGAGTAACCATATCCTTTTTAGTCGCATATGCAATTCCTGCAAATGAGAACAACAAGCCATTTGCAAAAACGAATACCGCTTCGCCAAAGGTTAGTAAATTGCCGATAAGTAGAGAAAAACTACTTGCCATTACCGATATAACAGACACAACGCCCGAGAAAATAAGTTTACTTCCAATGACTTCCTCAACCTTGACGGGCAAGGTTTTTAGCATTGCGTACATTCTTCCGTCTCTTGAAACGTTGGTTGCGCAGAACGTATTGGTAAGCAAACCAAACATGGTAACTACAAAAACCGCTATCGCATAATTACACTCGGTAGCAAACAAGCCCTTTGCCATAGAAATCAAGAGTTGTGTGCAAATATAAACCATAAATGGCAACGATAAGGTTGTTGCAAAATATTGAAAAGCATAGTTCGGTGTACGGAGAACCGTTTTAAATTCTTTCAAAAGCAACGCTTGTAACACGTTTAGTTTTTTGATTTTACCTTTACGCTTATAGGTTGACGAAAAGCCTTCTAAGCGTTTTTGAATAAACGTGTTGTAGATTTTTCTAATCAAGAAAAACGAACCAACCAAACAAGCAATCGAACCGAACAAGGCTATCAGTAGGCTTTGCCAACCAAAGCTTCCGAGCATCATATTTGTAAACAGTCTTGCAGGATAAAGCTTGGTTGCAACCGAATTGATTTTGTATATCGTGCTCATTTCAAAGAAATTGCTAATTTGACCCGATTGCAAGATTTGATTTAACGCATTCAAGAATAATCCATACACCCAAAAGCCAAGTCCTATTATGATTACGTAACCAATTAGTCTTATGATAAATTTTGCTTCGATAAATTGCATAAACAGCACATAAGGCAATGCAATCAAACTTGCTATTGCAGAACTCATTGCAGGTAGCAAAATAACCGAAAGCAACATCATTATATAATAGACTGCTCCGCCAACTCCAGATAGAACGCTCAAAACGATTGATATTGGTAGCAATATAAATAGAGTAGTCAAGACTTGTGAAAGGTAAATTTTGATGAATCTATGTATAAAGATAACACCCGAGCTTATCGGCTGACAAATTAAAACGTTGATATCCTTGGAATCGGATATTGACGAAAAAATCTTTCTTGCGCCGTTGACAACGTTGACTACAAGTATTATTCCAAATACAAAAGTCAATAACTCGCCCAAGCGGTTGACGGTATCTACCGATACGTTATCATAAACGTTGGAAAGATACATTTCACCAAACGCTTTGAAAACGTATATGAATACTCCATAGATAAAAGCAATAAGTACCAAAGAGGACACAAAGCCCATAATATCTTTTTTCTTGCCCTGTTCCTTGAAGTTGTTGGAAACGTATTCCTTTATATCCTTTTTGAATAGAATTAATAGCTTGTTCATCGTTAATCCTCAATTTCGGACATAAATACTTGCGCCAATTTTTGATTGGGGTACTTTAATCTAAATTCTTCCATAGTTAGGGAAGTCTTTACTCTACCCTTTCCGATTATATATACTCTATCGCAGATTCTATCTAAGACGTCAAGGTTATGCGAACAGAAAAATACCGTATTTCCTTGATTTTTATAGTCTACCATATACTTCAAAAGCGCTTCTATTGTGGTTGCGTCAAGTCCCGTCAAGGGCTCGTCCAAAAGCCATAGCTTTGGACGGTGAATGAGAGAAGCCATTAAACAAATTTTTTGACGCATACCGTGAGAATATGAAGAAATCATATTATAAATACTGTCGCCAAGCTTGAACTTTGATTCCATTTCGTCAATTCGCTCTTGACGAACAGCAACATCGACGTCATGTAGGTCGGCGATGAAATTTATGTATTCATAGCCTGTCATTTTGTCAAACATAGGTCTTGTATCGGGCACATAGCCTAAATTCATTTTTGCATTTACAGCGTCGGTTTTTATGTTGTGTCCGCAAATAGTTATTTCGCCCTCGTTAAATGGAAAATAACCTGTCAAGCACTTGATTGTAGTTGACTTTCCGGCGCCGTTTTTGCCCATAATGCCGACTATTTCACCGGCATAGCACTCAATATTTATATTTTCGATTGTGTATTCGGACGCTTTTCCATAACGCTTACACAAACCTTTGATTTCAACAATTTTTTCTCTTTCGTTGTTCATAAAACTCCCTAATAGTTGATTGTATATTTTGTATTAACTATATATCCTTTATAGTTATAATTTAATTCGATTTCGGTTAGTTGATTCCCACTCTTTTTTAGAGAAACGATTAAATCACTAACTTCGCTTTGTTCTGCATCTATAAACAAGCCTACATTTTTCAATTTAAACTTATACGTTGTTATGGAATCACTAACGTTTACCTCGATTTTTCCATCCAAATCTTGCTCGCTTAGCGTCAAGGAATAATAGAGTTTGGTAAAGTATTCTGCTTTTGTAATAGTGCCCTCTCCGCTTTCGGTAACCAATTTATCGCCGAATAAATCGGGGTTAGGCTTGCTTACAGTGGTTGTGTAATTAACCTCGCCACCATTTACCGAATAAGTGGTGTTTTCTTGGCTTACCGTATTTCCGTTAGACTTTATGTCAAGTGTAAATATAGCGCCATTTGACGAATTGGTTGATTTTAGAATTTCGCTTATTACGGCTAAATGATTATCCGCAGCGTTTTCGGTCGTACACCCTACAAGAAGGGTGATTACTAATATCGATAAAACCAATAATATTGCTAAAATATTCTTTTTCATACGTCCCTCCTAGAATGTTTGCTTGATACCGAAGTAAGCTAATATGGTGATTACATTAAGAATTTCCATCGCCTTTTGCGCATTTTGTCCGCGTTTTGCAGTGTTTGCAACAGCTTCAACATCTTCAATCAAGCCCGATAACAACTCTTCGGCTTGTTTTAATACCTCATTATATCTATCTACTTTCCTAACGTTTTCACGATCTCCAAGTGCAATTCCTTTTAGCTCTTCTCTTATCTCATCAACTGTTGCCCATTTGTCGGACGACTCAATACCTGCAAGCTTTCCTTGAATGCTTGTAAATATTTCGTCATAATTTGCTATTACCTTGATTGTAAAGCTTACGTCAAACTTATAATGAACGGTATCGCTGATTTTCGGTTTTACAATGTATTCGCCGACTGTCGATATTGTCTCGACTTCGTTCTTGTCTTCGTTAGTTAAGGCATACGAAACTTGTAAATGCTTGTATTTACTCGGCAATTCAAACTTAATATCCAATCTGTCGCCTAAGACGTATACGCCGTTGTCGGTGAAACCTACTGCAGTAAACAATTCCGATAAATCAATCTCTACGATTTGCCAAGTAAATGTTTTTGTACCCGAATAGTTACTGTCATCGATTGTTGCGACAAGAGTAAACTTACCAATTTCGCCGTTATCTTCCGAACATGTAATTTCATAATCGACGGTTAGCCCATCTATCGCGCACTCTGCATAAATCGAATTTGCAAACGGATCGTATTCTGCAACTCCGTTTTCGGGTAAACCTACTGCAACGATTTTGTCACTAATATCCTTTTTGTTGACTGTGACGGTGTAATCGGTAACTGTATCAGATTTGAATTCAAATGCATATTCGTGTTTTATCATAATTTTTACGTTATATACACCTGCGTTGATGATTTGCTCGACTACATTTCCGTCTACGTCGGTGATTCCCACACCAAAACTATTTTCGTCTGCGCCCTTTAAATTGCCCTCGATATTCTTAGTCCAATCAAATACCGCTATTGGCTCGCCGTCGTTATAGGTGTATTCGGTTAGCATATTTACAACGGTAAGTTTTGGTTTTGTGACTGTTAGCGTTGCGTTAACTACTGTAATTTCGTAGTTGTGATTTGATGCAATTATTGATATCGTGTGGTTTCCTGTAATAAAGTAAGCGTCAAAGTTGTCGGCTGTCATTGTTACGTTGCCATTTGTGAAGATTACGACAATTTCGATATCAATTTGGTCACCATCGACTATGCTACCCTCAGTTACTTTATAACCATCGTTTGTGATAAGCTCCACGACTTCATCAAACGTGTTGGCGTTTTCAGCGGTCTTGTCATTCAAGGTCAACGTAATTGGTCTTGCCTTGATTATATAAGTTGAAGAGTCAGCCGAAGTGTAGCTTATTCTATTGATTTTGTAATTTTCGTTGCCACAAGCGGTAGCCGTTATCTTATAGCTACCTACGCCGTTCCCTTGCTCTCTATTAATTGTGATTATATCGCTGAAACTATCATCGAAAGCGTATGAATAGTTATTCGGTATTGTCGGAACAATTTCCACTGCACTTTCGCCGTAAACCATTTCAAAATCGGGAATAGAAAATTCGATTTCTCTTGCGGTTATCGTATAAACTGCGTTTACAAAGGTAATATCATAGTTTGTATTAACACAAGTACCGCTAATTACATATTCGCCCTTTTGCAAACCGTCTTGCTTTTCAAGAGTATACAACTCGCTGATTTGGTCTCCATCTGCCCCTTGATCGTTGGTTGTTGCGGTAAGTTGCAACAATTCATCGCCATAGATAGATGTTTTGCTGTCTATCATAATTGTGATTGGCTTTGGTAAAATGGTATAGGTTGCATCGTTTGCAGTTATCGTATAGTTATTTGAAATGCAATTGACTGTAATTGCATAACCGCCCGCAAGTGTACCGCTTTCACGCGTTGCCGAAACTATTGATTTTAGCGTGTCAACACCGGGCAATGCTTCTTTTACTGTAAGAGTGATTTCACTATCTGCACTACCATAATAGCTAAACGTGTCCGCCACAGAAACGGTAAGCGTCATTGGCTTGATTGTGTATTTGTATACTTGTTCGGTTATCGAATAGTTTGCACTGTCTGCACCTACAAGACTATTTGCAATAATTTGCTTGTCGCCTGCATTTATTGATTCGCCAACTGCCAAGTTTACTTCAACCTCATCGCTTTCAATCATGTTCATAATTGTACAGGTAGGTTTTTGAGTATAGCCGTTATAGATTAATTCGTTTGTCGACCATTTAAGCTCGACCTCGCGTTTTTCTACAGTGTAAACATAATTGAAGTTTACGCCCGAAATGTTTACCGTCAAATTATATTTAGCGGCATCTTTGACTTGATATTCGGTATTTGAGTTTACGGTAAACGTAAAGTCAACCGCTTTACCGCTTTGAGCGACAACCGCACTTACATTGAATATGACGTCTTCGCCGTCATAAACCTTTGATAAGCTCGGGACACCCAAAGAAATTGTATAGTAATCTTCACTTGTTACAACTTCAAAGGGAACTGCTGCCGTCGTAATAACGTAGTTGTGATTTTTTGATACCGCTTTTAGACTATAAGTGCCTACTGTCATTGGGATGTTTATTTGAACAACGCCGTTGTCAACGGTACCAATCTCGTTATTACCATTAAGGATAATATAACGAACCTCATCACTCGATAAATCACTGCTTGCATAATTTATAGTCAAGGTTTGCTCAACCTTAGCAAGCATTGCATTTGTTGCGGATAATTCGATTTCTATTGGCTTAGCGTTTATGGTATATGTGAAACTATTGTTCTTGGGAAGTGTGTAGTTATGAGAAGCGACGCCCAAAATTTCTTTTACAAAAGCAATCTTTTCGCCTTGTTCGATACATTCAAAGTCGCCAAGTACCAAAGCTATTTCGTCGCCATTAACAACATTTTCGGCATTAACGGTTGGTTTTTGTTCTTGTCCGTTGTATACCAATTCGCCAACATGCCAGCTTAACGCAAGCACTCTTGCGTTGACCTTGTATATGTAGCTATATTCGGTCTCGCCGTCAATAACCACTTTTACAATATAATCGTGAGCGTTTTTGATTTCGCTCACTTGCTCGCCATTTACAAGCAATGATACTGCAACTTTATTGCTATCAACCATTTCCCCGCTTTCGGTGATTCTTACCGTTACATTTACACCAACAGCATTGCCGTCATACTCTTTGTGATTGGTTTCGCTATCAAAAGCAACGTCTAACGTATAATAATTGTTATCTTCTACTATTGTCAAAGTGCCATCAACGCTTGTAGCATTGTAGTTGCTGTCGGTGCAAACTGCCTTTACTGTATATTCGCCAGATGCTACTTCACCAAGCACGGTAATAAAGCCAGATACGACCTTGAATACAAGCTCGTTTGAATCGTTGTATACCTCATAAGAGATATTCTCCTTTGCGATATTTTCGCTAGCGGTTGACGTGAATATAACGATTTCTCCTGTCTTGATAGAAGAAATCATCATGTCCGAATGTTGATCAACCGTCATGACAGCATCCTTTGGATAAATCTTGAAAGCGTGAGTCTTGGTTTCGTCAAGGGTATAATCGGTATTGGTTATAGCTATGGTTATATTATAGTCGCCTGCGTTTATAGGTTGAACGTCAAATCTATATGAAGCTGTATCACCTGACAAAACTCCAACCAATTCAATTTCGGGAATATGAGCATTTCCATCATAGGTCGCTACCGTATTAACCCAATTAACGCTTATGGTCTTTGGATTGATTGTGTATACTGCCGAATATGTGTAACCCTCAACCTCAATCGTAATATTATAAACCTTAGCGGCTTTTATTTGCATATCACTTCCGTTCACTTTTACAGTGGAATCTATTACCATTTCGGTTTCGGCATTCTTAACAATTGGTACAATGACAACCTCTTCGCCATCATATACCTTAGAAAAGTCTGTCAAGCCAAGATCAAAAGTGTAATAGTTTTCGTTTTCTACTACGGAATATAAATTATCTCCTGTTTGTTTGAGCGAATAATTAGGATTATCCGTTGTAGCTTCTACCGAATAATCTCCAACGGTTATTGTATTGTCAGCTACAAGTGTTACAACTCCGTTTATTGCGGTTGCGACAAGCTCGCCGTTTCTTAATATGTTATAACCTACTGCTATTATAACACCGTCGCTTAGCGTTGCACTTATGTCAACGGTCGTATTTGCTTTTGATAGCATTACGTTCTTTGCCGATACCGTAACGGTAATTTCTTTTGCGGTAATAGTATAAGTGCCGTTGGTTACTTGCAAAGAGTAATACGACGAAACAGTATTGTCGGTTTTCTCTGCAGTAACCAAGTATGAGCCGACATTATCTCCGTTAGCCTTTACCAACCTGAAAACGTCGTCCTTGGAGTCGCCAACAAGTAATCCATCAACGCTTGCGGTCAAGGTCGCTAAACTGTCGCCGTAAACTGATGTTTTATTGTCAATGATTACGGTTAATGCCTTTTGAGATATTCCGCCATATACCGTGTTGACTGTATATGGTATATCTAAAACGCCATCAACAACAAAATTAGCGGTGTAGGTAAACGTTGCTTGAATGTTGCCGTTGACTACCTGATAATCGCCCTTGTTTTGTAGCGTTACATCAACTGTCTTTCCGTCAATTGTGGTTGCTAGAGCGGTAACTGCCGTATCACCATAGGTAACATTGCTAGGAGTTAAAACGGCTACTATTTGTTTGTAGCTATCTAAACCGCAGTCAAGCGTGGATATTTTGTCAGTTACATAACTTGTTTGTTCGCTTTGCAAGCCATTCGTGATAGCGGTATAACTTGCATATAGACTTTGCGCAGTCGATAATAAGTTATCGCTTGTGCAAGTTTTTAAAGAATTTAAGTCCTCAATATATTTTGTCAATTCGGCTTTTTGAATATAAACGGTTTGAGTAAAATTGCAGTTGTACGTTTCGCACCCTAATTTCACAGTTTGTACATAGCTATCTGTTAATCCTATCGCATTAAGAACGATATTTTCTGTTTTGCCGTCAAAGAAGTGAACGACAGCGCTAACTGCGATATCGCTTACAATAGTTCCGTCTGCGGCTTCCACTCTTTCATATACCGATTCGGAATTAACTTCGATTCTTGATGGAATTGAAATTGAAACAACAGACAAAGAATCCCATTCGTTTGCGCTGCGCGCAATTTTATCAAGCTCGGCGGATAAATACGCGATAGGTTGATTGATTTCGGCTTCAACCTCGATTTGTCCCTTTTGGTCGGTAATATAGTAAACGCCGTTGACGTCGACCTTAACTCCGACTGTCTCGCTCTGGATGCTCAATGTTCTATAAACAATTAACTTACCGTCTACAAGCTTTGCAAAGCTTCCGTGCATTGATTGATTGACCTCAATTGTCGGCTCGACTCCCGTTGCGTAGTCCATAGTAAAGGACGATACAACAAATTCGGTTCCCGACGACAAGCTATAGGATTGATATGTTAGCCCTTGTTCGATATTGCTCAATTCGTCCGCTCTTAAACCGCTGATTTTTGCAACCAAGGTTAAGCCGACTTTATTGTTGTTATTTCCGCTTTCTGCGCCTAATTCCAACACCTTTGTCAAGGTTGCATTTCTAGAAACTTGAATCGTTGCGCCGTCAACTGTCGACTGAACGATACCTGCAAACGAACCTATTATGTTGATTGTTCCGTTATTAATTAACATACCGGTAGCTTCAAAGTTAGAATTTTTAAGCATATCAACGGTAGGATATTGTTTGCCTGCCATTGTTGTTTGTAGAAGTCCTTCCACAACATATAAACCACCCAAAATATCAAGCGTGCCGTTTTCGGCAATAGTCATTTTTGAACCGGGTAAAAGCATATATTCACGGCTTTCGGGTACAACCAATTTGGCACCGTCATTAATTATGTAGTTTAGGGTATAGGGCAAACCCAATACCATCTCGTTTGAACCAAAGCTTTCCAAATAGAATTCACCGAGGGTTACTTCGCCGTTAATGCTTAGTGTTGTTACGCCACTATCTTCAAGGTGTGTCGTACCCATTTGTACGTTTACGCTCTTAGCAGTGTACGAAAAATCAATTGAAGAGTTAGCACTCAACCAATATAGCGAACCGTCGCCACCTTCAACTCTTTCTTCGACAGCATTCACAATGGTAATATCTTGTGTGGTAATAGAACCAAAGAAAAATAAAGAAGTTGAACCAATTAATTTTGCTTTGTGGTTTATTGTATAATCACATTGAATGTTGACTAAAGAGTAGTTATAAAACGGGAAGTTGTTTGCCTCATAATACGCTAGCGTGATTGTACCGCCCGAATAGTTGTTGACCAAGAAAGGCATTCTAATTACGGTGTTTTCGTTTGCAATTATTCTACCGTCACCCTTTATAAGTCCCACTACGTCCAAATAACCATTGTCGGTTAAAAGGATAGTACCGTTGTTTATGATTTGAGAATATGCGCCCGAAGTATGTCCTTGAGCGGATTGATCGGGGTAGTGTTGAACTGCGCCTAACGTAAATCTACCTTGAATGGTAAGGGTAACGCCCTCTTGAACTGTTAAGGTATGATATAAATACTTACTCTCATTTGCCCAAGAAACGCTTGTTCCGGCCGTAGTTCCCGTACCCAAGGCAAAGCCTATCTCATCGTTTGCACTAAATGGTACTAAAATCTCGATATTTGTGGGGATTGTAAGATTTTCGGTTATTTCTTCGTTATTTATTAGTGTTATTTTTCTTTCAACGTCTCTTGCCAAAACGGCATCTTTGAGTGAAGTATAAAAATCAAAATCATCCTTCGCAACATAGTAATTGGGTTTTTGCATAACAGCCACTATTCTCGTGTCACCTATAACTACAAAGGAATAGCTTGCCTCGGTGGATGCTAAACTGCCATTTATAATCCAACCATAAAATACATATCCATCGTTCGGAGTTGCGCTCAATTCAAGCAGAGAGCCAACCTTCAACGTTGAGCCTGTTTCAACATCAACGCCCTCGGTTAGGGCAGTTATAATGCCACTTTCCGTGAATCTAACCTCGGAATTAACAACAGCCTCTCCAACATAGTGCGCAACAGCGGATATTGCAAAAGAATCGCTTGTTTCATCTACAAATGAATCGGGCTGTGTAACTTTAATGTAATAAATGTATATCGTTTGTGAGCCTGCAACGGTTAGATCGATTTCTTTTTTTCTCCAACCGTGATTTCCATGGTTAGCGCTCTGCTTATCAAATTCGCCGTATGCTTCGGCAATACCATAATTATCGATAAGCGCGGTATAATCGGTACTTTCGTTTATGTTAAGCTCTTCACCTACTGATAACAAGCAATAGCTATATTCGCTAATGTCCATAAAGTAGTTGAAAGCAAACAAGCCTGACTCATTAACGGTGAAACTGATTTTTGAAGTAGATGAAATTATTCCCCTATTGCCTGCAACATATGAAGCGCGGTCGGTTGAAACAGGTGAATAATAATAGTATGGATGAGTTGAGTCGTTGGCAATGGTGATATTGTCGGTCAATAAAATATCTTGTTCTATGGTGTTTTTGCTTATAAGTTTAATGGTATACGTAAAGTCAACGCTCTTATAGTTGCCATCCTTTGAATATCGGAATGTAAAGGTGTGGTCTTTGTCCAATTCGCCAAAGGAATAAATATAATTGTTATTACTCTCTATTATATTTGAAATAACCGATACGCCATCTACAAACAATTCGCATCTTTCCCCACTTTTAAGAGCAGGTGCCGAAAGCGCAACGTCAAACTTTTCGGTATAGTCTAATTCAAGAATACCGCCGTTTTCTATCGTTTGCCGTGAAGTATATCCGCCTTTCCTTAAAATTAGCTCAGTATAGTTTTGAGGAATTACCAATAATTGCTTAAAGTCGACGTTCAAAGTTGCGTCTGCATTAACTTGAAACTTGACTTCATAAGATTCAACGCCTTCTTCGAATGTTTCATTCACGCTTATGTTGCAAGTGAAGTTATAAGCAAATATTCTTACAAGATTTCCGTTGTCATATGGTTTGAAATAAAAAATTGTAGCTAAATATTTGGGAACATTGTTTGTTTGGGAAATACTTATTTTTTCGCCCTTTGAATCGAAGTAGTAAATTTCACCCAGCGTGCTATCAAAATTTGACGTGAGCGTTACATATTCAACTGTAGTTGATATAGATTTGATTTGAAACTCTGCCGTTTCTTCATTACCCGATGATTGCGGTTTATAGTTTATCGTCACAACGTCAAAGGCATAATTCAAAACAAATGCGCCACTTGTAGAAGTGCCTAAGATATTGAATGATGCGTCCGAATTGGAAATAGTTCCACAAACTTGCTTTCTATTTGAGGACGCGTTGTAGCATTGAGCGGTGAACGAAAGATATTCAACGTTTTTGGTTATCAATCTTATTGAGCTTGGGGATAACCTGTCTGCACTTTGTGAAACAAAGCCTTGAACACCGTCTGTGTCTGTTGTGCTCCAACCATTCTCATCGGGTAGATAGTAAACTCCTTCATAGGCACTTTCAACCCAACCTACCGATATAACTAAGTTTTTGGTGATCGAATTGCCAGATATGATGTACGAAAGCGTTACGTTATTAACACCGCAAACAACAGGCAAGGTTGCATTATTTTTGTCTGCATTGAGCGCAACAGCGTTTTGGTTTACCAAAATAGAAAGTCCGAGAGTATCGTCTACTACACCGTCAAAGCGTAGTTCTAGACTTTCGGTTTCACCAAAGACAAAGTATTCGTCACCCTTTTGGTCGACCTTGTTTTCTCCTTGATAAATAGAAAATCCCGGCATACCGGCTTCTGCAAAAGCTACTTCTTTTACACAAATTGCAGTTAAGCCACCCATTAAAAGTGTAAGTGTGAAAATCGTGAATAATAATGTAAGTCCTATAAACAAAAATTTCGTTTTTTTCATGAATAATTTTCTCCTGACTAATAAAACATAATATTATATTTTATTAGTTGCACGTTAGTTGTACGCGCGTGCGTGTATATATAATATATGCGTGAAAAATGACCAAGACAAAAAATAGGCAGTATCGCATTCAACAAAAAAAGAATACCGCCTAAGCAAAATCAGGATCTAAATATTAAGTCTTGAATAGAATAAATAGGCACTATCTAATGAGCGTCTTACAAAAAATATTTCTTTTGAACGGCTTTCTGTAAGTCTAAAAGAATATAACTGGAATGCAAAAAGTAGAGTTTTAAAGGCAATTAAAGCCAAAAATGCAATTGAAACCGTTCCTAAAAATACAAATGAATACGAGATAAGCATTTGCAATGCAATATATACCGAATTGGTACCTAAAATATATTGCAATATAACTCTAATTATCTCAATGGTTCTATTTGATAAAATAGAATTTAAAAATGTTCTAAGCTCCGAGAATCGTTTGAAAAAGCACAAGAAACAAGCAAAAAATACTATTCCGATAACAACGAGGATACGGAATCGTTTAATAAGGCGATCTAAAGTCACACTATTTTTCTTGTCTAACATCACATTTTTATCCATAAATAAACACTAAATTAAACTCAAATGCTTTTTCAGTTTAATCTCAGTATTATTATACTATAATATATAAAAAAATGCAATATGTTTTTAATAAAAAACACATTGCCAAAATTTCACGATAGTTGCTCGTTACCAAAAAAAATGAATTGACGATTTTGCCATCCTTTTGCCATCCATGAATTTCACCTGCCCCCACGGGGCAAATTTCAATGTTTGATAGCAAACGCTATCAAACATTGCGTTGCACTCTTAATCCATGGGCTCAACTGTTTTTCTATATTTTTCTAACCAAGCAAAAAGTGTTTTAAATGGTCTTGCAACAAAAGCGGTACATTGTTTTTCGGGCACAGCATGCTCGATAGTAAACGAAATACATGCTAGCATTATAAAGAATGTTGGTCCAAAGAAATTGGTATCTATCATTCCATAAGCGTCAAATAATGCGATTGAGAAAGTCAAAGCAAGAGCATAGGGCTTATTCAAAAGCGATAGTACAAGTCTATAACGCCAAACATAAAAGATTACAAAGAAGATTATACCGCAAATACCCATATTTGCCAACACTTGGAAGAACGTGGAATGATACCAATATGGAGTATAACCATCATTGGGGCCACCCTCAACTCTTTCCCCTAGACGATAATCCCAACCTGCGCCGAATATTGGCCAAGTTTTAAATGTTTGGATTGCTTGAGGATATAACCACTCAACTCGAGCACTACTATCAAAACCCCTATCTAGCAAAGATACTAAGATTGACGAAATATACCGTCCATATTTGCCTAACAATACTATTCCTACAACAAATAGTACACATATGCTAGTACAAAACGCCATTTTATTCTCTGTCTTTATCGTTACATACAATAGCATAATCGGTAGCGCTAAAATTGAAAATAGAATTGAGCCTCTACAACCAGTGGACAATATCAATATATACTCTAAAGCAATAATTGCAACAAATATAGGAGTTGCCTTATTCTTTTTGATACACAACGCAAAGGTCGCAGGTATTGCCATGGATATAACCGGGGCTACGTTGTTTGCACCTGCCCAACCTAGTTTAAAGGAATGTTTATCCAATATAAAGTTTGTTAATTCTTCAATCGAATTACAACTAGTTGCAAAGAGTGTTATTAGCTCAAAGCTTGCAACAACGCCCAATACAAACAATACCTTTATCATATAATCCATTAAATCGCTTTTTTCTTTTGCGTTTGTTACTACAAAAAAGGTATAGCTAAAAGCAATTACGGCAACTAAAAGAAAAGCTAAGAATACAGCAAGTCCATTTTCGTATGGACTACCCAATCCGCCAAGGGCAAAAGGTATGATTAACAAAATAAGGGCAAAATGAAAACCTTTTATCTTCTTTATTCCTAATACCGACCAATCTCTTTTGAAGTATACGAGACTGAAAATAAAGCCTACTACAAGCAGTAAAACAAATGGTATTAATAGATATTTAAAATCTTGTAGTTCATGTCTATTGTCGCTTATTATACAAGTAAACAACATTAAAAAGGATAATAAATGTTTGGTATTTTTAGAAATAAACAAAGGTAGCACCGCTAAAGCTAGCATAACGCAAAGCATTGGAACCCATATTTTGTAAACCCAACCTAAAAAGGTCAAGATTGCCATCAAACAAATATAATAATCAGATTGAACGAAGCGATCAATTACGCTAAACGCCTTTTTTATTTTTTCAGCCATAGCTTTCTACCTTATTTTTTCTTTTGCTCTATCCCATTATATGGGATTGTAAATGCATTATAGCATACAAGATAGTATTTGGCAAGACTTTTAACAATTTTTTAACAATTATGTAATATTTATATATCTTTTTATCGAATTTTGGTGAAAATCATGTCATTTTTCTCTTTTTATTATCATTATTACACCGAAAAAATACATGCGTTGCGAAGTATTTATGTCAAAATGAATATTCGAGAAGACGTATGGCCATTCGGAATGATAAAAAAAGCTCCCGTCCTTTTTGCATAACGAGAGTCTTTTTTATTTAAAGCTTGTATATATTTAAACTATTTGTTATTTAATTTGGCAAGAATCTGCTCAAGTAATTCAACTGTCTTTTGTTGGTTGAGTCTTGCTGCTTCAATCTTTGCTTCTTCAGCTTTTTTTGCTAATTCTGCTGCTTCTGCTTCTGCTTGTGCTTGCGCTTCAGCTTCTGCCTTTGCTTTTTCTTCTGCTTCTAGTGCAGCTCTACCTTTTTGGGTCATCTTCTTGAGCTTGTGCTTTAAGCCCTTGCCACCTTCTCTTGCTGTGTTGATAGCCTTAACGATTACAAACAAAACAAGTGCGGTTAGTAGAAAAGTGATGATTGCAGAGATAACTGCGCCCCAATCCAATATCAATGGTTGAACAATTACGGCACCGGTTTCATCAGTAACTGCCTTTCTTAAAACTGTTTGTAATCCGGTTGTGCCAGATATTGGAATCCAGTTGATAAGTGGCTTCAAAATGTTGTTTACTAACGCTGTAACGATTGCGGTAAATGCAGAACCGATAATCATACCAACGGCAAGATCTACTGCATTGCCCCTAGAGATAAACTTTTTAAACTCATTAAACAATTTTTTCATAAAAATCTCCTGTATGGTTCTTATATCGTTTTATTTTCGTAAATTAGTAGCAAATAATTTCAGTTGCGCCAACTGCAGCGGCAAGCGAGCCGAATACGTAGAAACAAACTCCACTTTCTGCGCTCTTTACTTGTGGGATATATAATAAGCAAATTAAAATACCTATGACAATCGTTAGAACACTCATTATTACATTAAATGTGGTCTTTCTGGTAGTTGCGGAACAAATAAACTTAATCAACATCATTAGTCCATATACGCCAATCAAAGCACCGATAATAATTATAAACCAACTACTGATTTGACCTTGAAATACTAATAATACTATTCCAACTACTATCAACAAAAAGCCTATAAGCATGTTCAAATAGCATTTATTCTTATCTACAGATTCACTATTCAGTTTTTTTGCATTTCCCGATACCATAAATACACCCCAAAGGATAGCAAAAATCGAACCAATTTGTAAAGCCATACTAAATGCTTGATCTTTGGTGATTATAAGCATAACTCCAACGAATGCAACAATAAAGCCTGCAAATCTAATTGCTCCATTACTAAGTGGCGCATGCTGCATTTTTTTTGATGCGCTCTTGGGAGTTTCCGGTTTTGGTGAAGACTTTGTTTTTTTACTATTAGCCATAAAACCCTCCGCTAAAATTCTTTATTTATTTTCGGAAAACACTTTAAAATAATGATTATTTTAATGCGGATTTCGAAAATTATTATAATTATACAATGCTATTTTTGAATTGTAAAGAGAAAAAACACAACAAAAAAACAAATAATCGGGGATTGACAAAAGGATGTATTTATAATAAAATATAGATAGTTAAAATAGATGTATTTTATCAGTTTTGCGGTATGGCTAAACCACTTTGTTAACGTGCAACGTGCCACCCGTGACTGTGCAATTGGTACTGTCGCTTAATCCCTATTCTCAAAAACATATTGCGTACCTCGTTTTAGAGATTTCTCGACTTCGCTCGAAATGACAAATAAGGATAAGATCCCTCGAACAACGCTTTCAGGATGACAATTAATATGGTCGTTATGGCGAAAGGGGATGAGAATCTTCGACTTCGTTGCGCTACGCTTGAGAATGACAATTTTATAACATTCGGGCGGATTGGGAATAGCAAAAGCGGATTTAGATCCTCACGACTTCGCTCAGGATGACGATGGGTGCGGATTTAGATTCTCACGACTTCGTTGCGCTACGCTTGAGAATGACGATGGGGTTGTGTCGACGTGACGATAAAAATAGTGTAAAATAAAATTTTTATAAATGGAGCATAAAATGAAAGGAAACTCAGTAAAAGGCAAAAAATGTTGCGGTATTATTTTAACAATATTTGGATCAATAGTTGGCGCCATTCTTCTTTTTGTTGCCATTTTGGCAATAATCAACGTAGCATTCTTTAATCAACATATCGACATGATTAAAGAAATTACTCCTTGCGAGGACCCGACAATAAAGCCGACGTTGAACGAAGAGACCAACACATGGACGTTTGTTACCGACGAGGAATTTAAGGTTATGCAATTAACCGACGTTCATATCGGCGGTGGTGCTTTCAGCAAGAAACAAGATGAATCGGCTATTAATGCTGTAGCAACAATGATTCAAGCAGAAAAGCCGGATCTTGTTATTGTTACAGGCGACCTTGTTTTCCCTGTTCCATATGCAGCAGGAAGCTTAAACAACTTGAAAGAATCCGAAATATTCGCCACCCTTATGGAGCAACTAAACGTATATTGGGCAATTGTTTTCGGTAATCACGATACCGAGATATATAGCTACTATTCAAGAGAAGATCTTAGCGAATTTTACTCTCAAGACCGTTGGGAGCATTGCTTATACCTAGAAGGAGATAAAGAGGTTGACGGATACGGTAACTACGTTATAAACGTTGAAAACACCAAGGGTATGATTACACACTCATTTATCATGATGGATTCACATTCATATACCGACGGTGATTATTTCGGCGTTGCTTGGAAATATGATAACATTCACGAAAATCAAGTTGAATGGTATAAAAAGACAATAAACGCGCTTAATGCAAAAAATCAAGCCGCTTTTGATAACTTGGATTTGGTTGAAAAAGCAGCATACCTTGCTACAATCGGCGAAACACAACCCAAGGTAAAATCAAGCCTTTACATACATATCCCACTTGTAGAATATCTTGACGCTTGGACCGAATATGTAAATAACGATTACAAAGATACCGAAAACGTTAAAAAGATTATGGGTGAAGTAGGAGAAACCGGAAAGATGGTATACTGCGGTGTAGGCGAAGACGCTATGTTTGAAACAATGCTTGAATTGGATAGCACGAAATACGTTTTCTGCGGTCATGACCATTTGAACAACTTTGTTTTAAATTACAAGGGCATTAATCTAAGCTATGGTATGAGTATCGACTATCTTGCTTATTTCGGCATTGACAAAAAGACCGAACAACGCGGCTGTAGTATCCTTACTCTATCGAAAAACGGCAACCTAGATATTGCTCACAATAAATTGGTTGATTATCAAAAATAGGTAAATCTGAACTATGTGCAAGAGTAAAAGCGTTGGGGGTATAATCGCTAAAACCCTACTCAGTCTATTAATTATTATTCTCGCTTTCGTGCTTGTTGTCGGACTTATTGTTCCTGCCATAAACTATTTTATAAAAGAAGACGTAAAAGTTTATGATGGACTTACAAATCCGCATATTAGCAAAGAAAGAACCTTTATTTCCGCCCATAGAGCCGGCGGAGACTTGGCTCCTGAAGAAACATTGAGTGCCTTTGAACTTTGTATGACGGACACTTCTTATTCGGTGGACGTAGTGGAGTTTGATTTGCATATAACCAAAGACGGCAATCTGATTCTTCTTCATGATGACACCGTAAACCGCACATCGGACGCAACCGAACGCTTCGGCAAAGACGAGGTATATGCAAAAGATTTAACCCTTGCTGAACTCAAAACCTTGAACTTTGGCGAAAACTTTGTTGACCCCGATGGCAACACCCCCTACAAGGGAAAAAGAGGGGAGGATATTCCCGATAATGTCAAGGTATTGAGCTTGAAAGAAATTCTTGACTACCTCACTGCGACTAAGAGCGACCTTAATTATGTTATCGAAATAAAAGACGACGGCGACTTGGGTAAAAAGGCAATGGATATGCTCTACAAAACGCTTGTTGAATATAACATTTTGAATCAAACCATTGTCGGAACATTCCACAACACAATAACGAAGTATATAGATGAGGCATATCCTGACGTCATTCGTAGTGCATCTATTATGGAAGTCTTAGGAATGTATTTAGGATTTTTGTTCAACGTTCAAACAAAACTCACCTACTCATATTCCTTTGAAGTTTTGCAAATACCTGTCGGTATGTTTGTATGGGATTTTGGTGACGCAGGCTTCATCAATTATGCGCACAAACGCAATATCGCCGTTCAATACTGGACGATTAACGACACCGAGGAAGCAGATCGTTTGAGAAAGAACGGTGCCGACTGTATTATAACGGACAACCCGAAAGCAATATACAATCAGTTTAACGCTAAAGCGTAAACTTATTATATCAAGATGCCTTGAAGTAAAGATTTTGCAATTTGAATTATTGCAAATGATAGAATGTTTTACGTTATAGTTAATTGATGACTTAAAAGAATATTTGAGCAAAGAAAAATAGCGATATAATAAAAGCATGCGACACTTTGATTTGATATGCAATGCAAAAAGCCAACTTATGGGTTGGCTTTTTTGATAATAAGGATGAGGTCCTCGAACAACGCTTAAGAATGACAATATGCTAAAAATGGCTTCCGTATGCTTCGCAAAAAGTCGGTGCATGTATAGAGATTTCTCCACTCCGTTAGCACTTCGCTCGAAATGACGAACAAGGATGAGGTCCCTCGAACAACGCTTTCAGGATGACGGTGAAGAATAGATTCCTCCACGTTGGTCGGAATAACAGTACACAATAGATTCCTCCACTGCGGTCGGAATGACGATTTAGAAGGATTAGATTCCTCCACTGCGGTCGGAATGACATTTAAATGGTCGGAATGACATTTAAATGGTCGGAATGACAGTATGAACGCACAGAATGACAGTATGAACGCACAGAATGACAAACATGCACAATCAAAGTATGTAAAATTGCACTTAAAAATAAAAATGTCGCCTACAAATAAGCGACATTTTTTGAAACATGGATGACATCCTTCTAACTTCGTTTACAGGATGACACTTCGTTTCGTGAGAATTACTAGATTTCTTCTATCCGTTCAAGACTAATTATAAAGTCGTTTTCGGAAATGATTTTGTATATTGTTTCGGCTTCTAACGTATCGTTGGTATTAATTTTGATATCCGCTTTGATTTGATCGCCATCTTTATATGTACGTATTTCCAAAAACTTTTCAACTCCAAACAGTTCTTTTAGCTTATCCAAGGTATCCGCTTCGTTCATTAGCACTATCAAATGTATCATGTGCACGGTTCTGCCGTGTAGGAATTTGAGTGGCAAGTGAAGCAATATTTGTATCAACAATACCATAAGGGTGCAGAACAATCCTAAGAAGTACATTCCTGCGCCAAGCGCCATTCCTATCCCGGCCGTTGCCCATATACCTGCTGCGGTTGTTAAACCTCTCAAGGTGTCCTTACGATATATGATAATACCTGCACCTAAAAAACCTATACCGCTGACGATTTGAGCGGCGACTCTTGCCGTATCCGCACCTCTTATACCCTCGCCTAATACTTGGTCGGAAAAACCGTATTTGGAGATTACCATCATCAAGGCAGAAGCCATACATACCAACGTGTGTGTACGAACGCCTGCTTCCTTGGATCTCGTTTTTCTTTCGTAGCCTATAGCAAATCCTGCTATAGCTGCGCAAAAAACTCTCAATAAATAATCCGCTAAATGTCCCCAATCATTTAGCAACCAGATATTTTCAAACATTTCTCGCCCCCTATTTATTCGTCGGTCATTGTAAAACGATAACCAACTCCTCTGACTGTTTCAATATAGTCCATTGGAATCTTTTCTCTTATGTGTGTTAGGTGTACAACAACAGTACCTGCGTCACCGAAGGAATCCATTCCCCATACCTTTTTAAAAATAGCGTCCTTTGCAAATACTCTATTTGGATTACTTGCCAAAAAATACAATAAATCAAATTCTTTAGCAGTTAGAAAAACTTCTTCTTCTCTATAGAATATGCGTCTTGAAAGCGGTTGTATTCTTAAATCCTTATAACAAATTTCCATGCTGTTTTCACCACTTTTGCCCTTGAGACGCTCGTATTTTGCAAGATGTGCTTTTACTCTTGCGACAAGCTCGGACGGATCAAAAGGCTTGCTTATATAATCATCTGCACCAAAACCTAAGCCACGTACCTTGTCTATAATTTCTGTTCTTGCAGATACAATGATTATAGGAGTATCCTTTGTCTTACGAATTGTTCTGCAAATTTCAAATCCATCCATATCCGGAAGCATTATGTCAAGAATAATCAAATCGAAGTCTTCTTCCTCAGCTCTCGTCAAGCCTTTTCTTCCGTTGTTTTCGACTGTAACGGATAAGCCTTCAATCTCAAGATAGTCTCTTTCGACATCTGCTATATTCTTTTCATCTTCAACAATTAAAATTCTTTTCATTTATTCTTTTCTCCTTCTGGGAATTGTTATTTTTATTGTAAGTCCATTGTCATTGTAAGCGACAACCTCTCCTTTGTGTGCCTGAACGACATTCTTTACTACGCTTAAGCCTATACCGCTACCCGATACAGGGTTGGATCGTGATGGGTCGCCTCTATAGTAGTTTTCAAAAATATAGTCAATCATAAAGTCCTTTACGCCCGGACCGTCATCCGACAGATAGATTTCAACATTTTCGTCTTTGTCAACTACCTTTATTTGCATATTAGCGGTATCTGCAACCTTGTATTTCAAGCTGTTGTCACAAATGTTTTGGAAAATGCGATCAAACTGTACCTTGTCTATGTTGACAATCAAGCTCTTGTTTTGGGGCACAATACCATTTATCACTATTCCACGGGCTGCATATTGAACATAGTTTCGACGAATAAAATCATTTACAATCTCGCAAATATCGTGTTCGCTAAACGAATACATTACAGCCCTCGATTGCATTTTCGCAAATGCCGAAAGCTTGTCTATCAGTTCACTCATCGATAACGCAGTAGAATAAACCTTTTCTATATATTCGTTTTCCTTTCCGATTTTCTTAGCCACTCCGTCCTTGATTCCCTTGGCGTAGCCTTGAATTACAGATAGTGGTGTACGCAAATCGTGCGATATACCCGATATCATCATTCCGCGTTCTCTTTCAACCGCAGCGTTTTCCTTTTCGGAATCGCAAAGCTTTTTGCGCAACGTGTCGAATTCGGCACAAATTTCGGCAAGCTCATCCGCTCCCTTGGCGTCAATTTCCATAACCTTTTCGTAGTTGCCGTTGAACACCTCGTGCATTGCTTGATTGAGCGCCTTTAATCTTGGCACAATTATCAATCTCTCGGCAGTGGTGATTGCAAACGCCATTGATACCGACGCCACTAAAATGGACGCTATGTATATGTACAAATAGGTTTTTTGTTTTTCGCCGTAATAATTATCTGAGTTTACCGCCACAAGCCAGCCTGAAGGAAGAGCCATTGAGGTTACAAAGGCGCCGTTATCAAAAATTACGCTTTGCTCGTTAGTTGCACGATAGTATTTGTCTGCAAGCGACCTTTCGACTTTATCGGTCGAATTGGTATCGACAGTCTGCTCGTTTAGATAATAAAAATAGCTATATCCTTTGTCTTGAAGCTTGTTTTTCGCTATTTTGAGAGCTTCGGCTTCGGGTTCACCGCTTGTACGAATCTCGGTAAAAATTTGTCTTATTTCAAATAGCTCTGCGTAGGACATCGTCAAGCCTTTATCGTCAAACTTCAAAACATAAATAAGCCCTGTTAACGACACGACGGCGATAATCACGGAAAACAATATATTACAAATAACTAATTTTAAACCTATCTTCACAACTACATTTTACTATATACAAGCGCCAATTTCAAGAGTTTTTTTAAAAGTTTGTGGTACTTTTGATTAAAAAGCTATATTCCGCCATGTAGACCGAAGTTCAACCTAATAATGAATGCAACCTGTCGGTTGCATGAATGGAACACAAGCTATCTTATTGGCTGTCACTTAATCCCTAGCACATTTTTTGTGTGTTCGTTTAAAATTACATTTGTACTGCCAATCTTCGATCCGTACTCTTCGGAGTGATAGTCGCTTCCGCCCGTTATTATGAGTTTGTGTTGATTGGCAACTAAGCGAATACTTTGTCTAACCTCTTTGCCGTAGTTTGGATAGTAAACCTCAATTCCACCTAAGCCGTAGTCTACCATTCGTGAAACAAAATTACTTAGTTCGCCATTTCTTATGAATCTATAAGGATGAGCAAGTACTGCCGTACCGCCTGCCGACACAATCAACTTTACCGCTTCTTCGAGAGTTATCCCCACGTCATTTTGATAGCAAGGCGCATTCCTACCTATGTACTTGTCAAAAGCCTCGGCGCGACTATGCACGAAGCCTTGTTCATACAACATTTTCGCTATATGGGTTCTTCCTCTCGATTCGCCGTCTAACTCGTCATAGACCTTAAGCTTAATTCCGTGAGCACGTAGCTTGCGGATAATTTCATGATTTCTTTCTCTTCTTAGTTCTTGTAACTTGTGTATTCCCGCTTGAAATTCGGGATTGTCAAGATTTATATTATATCCTAAAATGTGTACTTCATCATTCAGCCTTGCAGATATTTCCAAGCCCGCTATACACTGTATGCCAAGTTCCTTTGCGCGTCCCTGCGCTTCTCTTACGCCACTTACAGTGTCGTGGTCGGTTAAAGCCATTATCTTTACGCCCAAAGAAAAAGCTTTGTCAACTAATTCACTCGGGGTTAGCATACCGTCCGAGCATTTTGAATGTAAATGTAAATCTATTGTTCCCATTTCTTCTCCTTAATCCTCGTCTGAACCTATAATCGTTAGTGTTCCGTTTGCGTCGCTTGAACCATCGGGTAAATCAATAACTTTGAGTTTCCTATCGATTTTATCGGTACGTTTGATAACTCCTTGCAAGGTTTCCGACAACTTAGTTGCTTGCTGTTCGCTTTTTTCAAGCAACTCGGCAAACTTGACAAATTCCGCCTTAAACGAAACTAAAACCTTTTGGATTTCCAAACTGTTCTTTTGTAATGCAAGCGTTCTAAACCCTACTTGTAAACTGTTCAATAAAGCCGCAAATGTTGACGGACCTGCAATTACTACGTTATATTTCTTGCGCACACCCTCGACAAGCTCGGAATTCTTTGCAATCTCGGCATAAAGCCCCTCTATCGGCAAATACATTATTGCAAAATCGGTTGTCTTTGGTGGGATTATATATTCGTGAATATCCTTTGCCTCGTTTTTAATTAGAGTATAAAGATTCTTTCTTGCGCTATTCATTTCTTCGACTTTACCGTCAAGCGAATACTCCACTACCTTTTCGTAATCAGCAAGCGGGAATTTACAGTCGACAGGTAGCAAAACATTTTCATCAACCCCCGGTAGCTTAATACAAAATTCAACGATTTTGTTCGGCTTTATCGTAACGTTTCTTAAATACTGTTCGGGAGCCAAAACGTCCTCGACAAGACTTTGGAGAGACGTTTCACCCCAAGTACCACGTGTTTTAACACCGTTAAGCACTTTGTTTAGGTCGGTTACGCCCTTTGAAAGATTTTGCATTTCTACAAAGCCCTCTTTTACCTTTTCAAGCTTGTCGGTAATCATAGAGAATGATAATTGTAGTCTTTCCTCTAAGCTCTTATGTAGCTTTTCATCGACAACCTCTCGCATTTTTTCAAGCTGTTTAGTGTTATCTTCTCTTATGCCCGATAGGTTCTCCTTTATTTGTTCAGATAGCTTTTCTAAACGCCCCTCAACTGCTGTAATTGACCTTTCTTGTATGGCGATTATATTTTTGATGTTGCTATTCAACAATGCAACCACCTTATCCACGCTCTTGTCAACCTCGCTACTATGCGAAGTCAAGCTAACTCTCAGTTGTTCGGTGGTTAGTTTTGAAAGCTCAATAAAGCTCTTTTGTTGTTCTTGTCCTAACTCTCTAACAGATTTTTGCAATTTTTCGGATAGAGCGTCAAAGTAAGGAGCAAAATCCCCGGTTTTGTTTTGCTTTTTGTTTTTAATAGCCTGATCAACGACAAAAATCAACGCAACAAGTGCAATTACTGTCGATAATATGCTAAATACTAATATGCTAATTTCCATTTTTTTCTCCGCCGTATTCCTTTAATATCTGCAATTTTTCTTTTCTTGTCAAGGATCTTTTTAGTGAATATGATTTCCTTATCATAGCGCCCAAAGCCAAGCCTCGGGACTCAAACTTTACTCCATATTCGTCAAAATCTGATTTCGATATATCTAAATCTTTTGGTCTTAGAGGCAATCCGTTATTCTTAATCAGTTCGTATATAGATTCTATATCGATTCCAAGTTTTAAGTTATCTGACAACAATGCGAGTTCTTGTCTGTACCACCTGTTTTTCACTAAAAACAACATTAATTCAATTTCGTCCATTTGGGTTTGTGCTAGCGTATACGCACAAGTTATTTTGTCAATATCAACGTTTGCATATACCAAGCCGTCTTGTCCAAAAATTTGTTTTATAGCATTTTCGCCATAATACTTCACGAGATTTGTAGCAAAAACTTCAAGCCTTATTCTATAATCGACATTGTCAAGTATCTTAAAATCTTCTATATGCTTATCTATCGTCTTAATGGCGTCGAACGGCAAAAAATTTTTCCACAATTCGAGTTCCGCCATTAATTTAATACCATAGTAAACATTGGGCGTTGTTTTATATTTTTGATCTGAAACAAGTATTCTATTCAGTTCCTCTCTTTTTCGCTCACCCGATATGTCTACAAGCTGTGTTGCGCTTTCCCTAGCGCCTTTCGCGGTTTCTTCTTCTATATCAAAACACAACTCGCAAGCAAATCTTACTAACCGAAGCAATCGCAAGCCGTCCTCGCTAAACGTTTCAAGCGGTCGTCTTACCGTCCTTAATTTATGATTTTCAATATCACTTAGTCCACCACATAGGTCGATTACTTCACCGGTTGACACGTTACAATACAATGCGTTTACTGTAAAATCACGACGTAAAACATCGTACTTCATATCGGTAACAAATTCAACGGTAGCAGGCGTATGTACTCCGCCTATTGGGTAGCTATCTCGACGAAAAGTGGTATATTCGTATTCTTCGCCGCCACTTATAACCAAAACCGTGCCTATTCTAGGATTTACGTCCTTCACCTTGGCAACGCCCAAAAGCTCCGACTTTAATTGGTCGGGAGTTAGTACACCACATATGTCGATATCGGTTGAATTTTGCGAGCCAAACAAAATGCTGTTACGAACAAATCCACCTACGATATATATTGGTTGACTTAACCTTTTAGCTAACTCTTTTAGCGGTTCGGGAACGGCTATTTTCATTATTTTGTGTATACCGTTGGATCTAAAATTCCTATATCCGGAAGTTGACGATATCTCTCGGCATAATCGAGTCCATATCCTACTATAAATACGTTTGGAATGGTAAACCCAATATAGTCGCCCTCAAAATCGGTTCTTCTACCCTCGGGCTTGTCCAACAATGCGCACACCTTGAGTGATGCGGGATTTCTTGCTTCAAGCATACGCTTAACATATTTTAGCGTTAAGCCCGAATCAATTATGTCCTCAACTATAATAACATGCTTGCCGGATATTGGAGTAGCTAAATCCTTTGTGAGTTTAACTTCTCCGCTCGTCTTTGTTGACGCACCATAACTTGACATTGCTATAAAATCTATGGTTAGATCCGCATCAATTTCTCTTATCAAATCAGAGAAAAACACCGAAGCGCCCCTTAGCGTGCATATCAAAAGAACATTTTTGCCATGGTAGTCTTCTGATATTCTCTTGCCTAATTCTTTAACTTTTTCAGCAATTTCTTCTTTTGTAAAAAGTATTTTTTCAATGTCCTTGTATAGTTCCATATGGTCTCCTTTAATAAAAGTTCTTAACAGCACTTTTATTTAATGTACAATGTACAATGTGCAATTTTGGATTGCTTGATTATATGGTATAGTTATTTTCAATCAATCCGTTTATTGTATTAACTTTTGTCAATTATTAGCCTTTTTAATGTGCAATTCTTTATTTGTTTTATCACTGGTCATATACTTCGCAATAAATCGCGGTGCTTGTGTAGATATTTCTCAAACAAGACATGACGACTAATAAGAATGAGATTTTTCGACTTCGTTGCAATCCTTCTAAAAATGACGTCATGGTGCAAGATGATAGATTAGTTCCTCAGAATGACATTTATTTCTTAATAAGTGTGTATACACTTTCAATATTTCCATCGTCAACCATTACGCTTCTTGAAATTTCAACGGGGGTTACCAAAATCGTGCTGTCTACTGCTATAATTGGGTAGCGCTCCCTTAGTCTTTTTGATACCTTTTTATCGGTATAGAAATCGCCAAGCGATGTGGTAATACCGCTAAATCTTGTGAATACATCTCCACTTTCACGCAAGCGTATCACTGCGCTTTCGGGAATCTTGTTAACGTCAAATCTAATGCCATTGCCTGTGTACTTCTCAACCGACCACCTATCTTTGCCGATAGTAAACTCTCCCACTCTAAATGGAACAGTCTCAAATTCTATGGGTTGGTACTCTTCAAATACAAGCAAGTCGTATTCTTTTGACGCTCTTATGCCATTTGCAAGATCAACTCTCGCTCCGTTAGTAAGATTAATCAGCGCTAAAACGTCATTCAAATTGCTTTCTTCAAAATCTACGCCACCGTTGATTATGTTTACTGCCTGTCTTATTGCGAATTTTTGCAATACAATATGACTATTTGTCAATTCGTCAATTTTTAAACACACCGCATTATCCACAACAGTGGGTTTGGGAGCAAGCGTCATTAAAAAATTTTCGTTTTCATTCGCTCTCTCGCTAAGTTTTAATAAGCTTTTGCGATAATCTTTCCAACGCGTTTCCACTTTCGGCAACAGCTCATTGCGGACAAAGTTGCGCGTGTAATTGATATCGGCGTTACTCTCGTCCTCTCTATATGGAATGTCATTTTTCGCGACGTAATCGTATATCTCGGCTTTTGTTACCTTCAATAACGGTCTTAAATACCTGTCTCGGTTTTGAATACCCTTTAAACCCTCAAGTCCTGTGCCTCTGAATATACGCATTATTATAGTTTCGGTTAGGTCGTCTAAATGGTGTGCAAGCAGTATGTAGTCGGCTTGCTTCCTCTCCAAAACCTCGTCAAAAAATCGATAACGAAGTATGCGCCCTGCCATTTCAAGTGAAACCTTGTGGCTCAAATGATATTCAAGAGTGTTTATACTCTTCGTTATGCACGTAATTCCGAGCTTCTTTGTGTATTCCAATACAAGCGCACTATCCTTTATCGAATTTTCACCTCGTATCCCATGCTCGACATTTAGTGCAATTACCTTAAACTCTACGTTTTTCATCGCCGATAGTACGGTAAGCAAACACATAGAATCCGCTCCGCCCGATACGGCTACCGCAAGTGTTCCCTTGAGGTGACAAACTTCATTAAAAACGCATTGATAAATATTATTCATAATAATATTATCTTATTTTACATTAATTTTGTCAAGTAAAAGAGTTAAAACGACTGTGATAGCTTATCACTGAATTGACTGCTTTGCAATCGTGAATTGAAACTTTTGGTTCGTGAATTCTCGTGCTGCAGCACTCCATGAATTTAATTGCGACCTAATGATCGCAATTCGTCATGTTCAAAGATCCATTATGGTTCAGAATGGCTGTTCGTGTGCTTCGCTCGAGTCTGTGCTTGCATTGAGACGTCTCGACTTCGCTCGACAATTAGGATGTTGATAGCTTCTTCTATGTTGCTCATGATGACTTTAATTACATTAAAAATGACGCATTTAATTTCTCTTTTCGTACTTACAAAAAAGTTTTTTCTAAAAAATATCAATTATCACTATCACTATTTTGAAAATTGTGATAAAATGGGATTATAAAATTAAAAAATTATAGGAGATTTTTTAAATGACTAAAATTGATTTATCAAAATATGGAATCACCGGCGTCAAAGAAATCGTTCATAATCCTTCTTATGAGTATTTATTTGAAGCTGAAATGGATCCTTCTCTAACAGGCTACGATAAAGGTCAACTCAGTGAACTCGGTGCAGTAAACGTCATGACAGGCGTTTATACAGGTCGTTCACCTAAAGATAAATTTATCGTCATGGACAAAAACTCAAAAGATACAGTTTGGTGGACAAGCGATGGCTATAAGAACGATAACCACCCTGCTAGCGAAGAAACTTGGAAAGCAGTTAAAGAAATTGCTGTAAAAGAGTTGTGCAACAAAAAACTTTATGTTGTTGACGCTTTCTGCGGCGCTAACAAAGATACTCGTATGGCTGTTCGTTTCATCGTTGAAGTTGCTTGGCAGGCTCATTTCATTAAGAATATGTTTATCGCACCTTCTAAAGAAGAACTCGAAAACTTTGAACCGGATTTCGTTGTTTTCAACGCTTCTAAGGCTAAGGTTGAGAACTACAAAGAACTTGGTTTGAATTCCGAAACCGCTGTTGTTTTCAACATTACCAGTAGAGAACAAGTTATTATCAATACTTGGTACGGCGGCGAAATGAAGAAAGGTATGTTCTCCATGATGAACTACTATCTTCCTCTTAAGGGTATCGCTGCGATGCACTGCTCCGCTAATACCGATATGAACGGCGAAAATACCGCTATCTTCTTCGGTCTTTCAGGAACCGGCAAAACCACTCTTTCAACCGATCCAAAACGTCTTTTGATTGGTGATGACGAACATGGTTGGGATGACAACGGCGTATTCAATTTCGAGGGCGGCTGCTATGCTAAGGTTATCAACCTAGACAAAGAATCCGAGCCAGATATTTATAACGCTATCAAACGCAACGCTTTGTTAGAAAACGTTACTATTGACGAAAACGGTAAAATCGATTTCGCTGATAAGAGCGTTACCGAGAACACAAGAGTTTCCTATCCGATTAACCATATCGAAAAGATTGTTCGCCCTGTTTCATCGGCTCCCGCTGCTAAAAACGTTATCTTCCTATCCGCTGACGCTTTCGGCGTTTTGCCTCCCGTTTCTATTTTGACGCCTGAACAAACTCAATACTACTTCCTATCCGGTTTCACCGCTAAATTGGCTGGTACAGAACGTGGTATCACAGAGCCTACTCCTACATTCTCCGCTTGCTTCGGTCAAGCTTTCCTTGAGTTGCACCCAACAAAGTACGCTCACGAATTGGTTAAGAGAATGAAAGAAAGCGGCGCTAAGGCTTATTTGGTAAACACAGGCTGGAATGGCACAGGTAAACGTATATCTATTAAAGATACTCGTGGTATTATCGACGCTATCTTGAACGGATCAATCAAAACCGCTCCAACTAAGACAATACCTTACTTCAACTTTGAAGTTCCTACCGAATTACCCGGTGTTGACTCGCATATCTTAGACCCAAGAGACACCTATGCAGACGCTTCTATTTGGAATACAAAGGCTGTTGATTTGGCAAGTAGATTTATCAAGAACTTTGCTAAGTACACAACCAATGAAGCTGGCAAGGCTTTGGTTGACGCTGGTCCAAAGGTTGACTAATCCAGTCTTAATCCCGCCGCGGGAGCGTCATCCTGAGCTTGTCGAAGGATTTAATGCATTTTATTAATAACAAAAAAGTGTTCTTCGGTTGAAGAACACTTTTTTCACTTTTTCTATAATCCCCTTATAAAAAATCAATAATTTT